>JAJUGB010000060.1 GCA_029268595.1 Alcaligenaceae bacterium
ATGATGGACACCACCATGGACTATGACGGCATAGCCAAGGCCGGCTCCATGCTGGGGTCGGGTGCCGTCATCGTCATGGACGACTCGCGCTGTATGGTCAAGTCCTTGCTGCGCCTCTCGTACTTCTACTACGAAGAAAGTTGTGGTCAGTGCACGCCTTGCCGAGAAGGCACGGGGTGGTTATGGCGCATGATCAACCGCATTGAACACGGTCAGGGCCAGCCGGAAGATCTCGACGTTCTCGATTCGGTGGCCTCCAACATTATGGGCCGGACAATTTGCGCCTTGGGTGACGCGGCCGCTATGCCGGTGCGCAGCTTCATCAAGCATTTCCGCGACGAGTTCGCACACCACATCGAGCACAAAAGCTGCGTGGTCCCCAAATATCTGTAGGGTCAGGACAAGCTAATGGTTGAACTTACCATCGACGGCAAAAAGGTCGAAGTCCCTGAGGGCAGCATGGTCATGCATGCAGCTCACAAGCTTGGCGTTTACGTGCCGCATTTCTGCTATCACAAGAAACTATCCATTGCCGCCAACTGCCGCATGTGCCTGGTTGAAGTCGAAAAGGCTCCCAAGGCCATGCCCGCCTGTGCGACACCGGCCACCAACGGCATGGTGGTCCACACCCAGTCCGAAAAGGCTGTGGCCGCGCAAAAGAGCGTCATGGAGTTTCTTCTTATTAACCACCCGCTTGATTGCCCTGTGTGCGATCAGGGCGGAGAATGCCAGCTGCAGGATTTGTCGGTCGGCTACGGCGCCTCAGCTTCGCGCTACCAAGAAGAAAAGCGCGTGGTGTTCGTCAAGAACCTGGGGCCCCTGATTACCGCCGAAGGCATGCAGCGGTGCATACATTGCACGCGATGCGTGCGGTTTGGCCAGGAAATTGGCGGCGTCATGGAATTGGGCATGCTCAATCGTGGCGAGCATTCGGAAATCACCACGTTCGTCGGTAAAGCGATCGAGTCCGAGCTGTCGGGCAACATGATCGATATCTGCCCGGTCGGCGCATTGCTTTCCAAGCCCTATCGGTTTTCAGCGCGTACCTGGGAGCTCGCTCGCCGCCGCACGGTCAGCCCGCACGACAGCCTGGGCGCCAATCTAGTCATTCAGGCCAAGAATAATCGCATCATGCGAGTCGTTCCTTTCGAGAACGAAGAGATCAACGAATGCTGGATCAGCGACCGCGACCGCTTCTCTTATGCGGGACTCTACGTCGAAGACCGTCTGTCGGCCCCCATGATTCGCGACGCGCAAGGCAACTGGCAAGAGACCTCTTGGGCAGATGCGCTGCAGGCCGTGGTCAAGGGCTTGAATCAGGTTCGAGATGACCATGGAGCAGCGCAGATTGGCGCCGTGGGAAACCACATGGGCACGACAGAAGAGCTTGCTCTGCTGGCTCGCCTGGTGCGCGGATTGGGCTCGGGCAACGTAGACTTCCGTCTCCGGTATACCGATCCCAACTTTGCTCGTTCCGGCAACGCGCCCTGGCTGGGCATGTCCATCCTCGAATTCGCCGAGTTGGACCGGGTGCTGGTGGTGGGCTCCTTCTTGCGCAAAGATCATCCCTTGCTCGCCCAGCGCCTGCGTCAGTCCACGAAGCGGGGCGCGCAGGTGTCGTTCATCGATTCCGGCGACGAAGATCCCTTGTTCCCCATAACGGGTCGTGTGCGGGTCGCACCTAGCGCGCTACCCACCGCATTGGCTGAAGTACTTGTCGCCTACGCGCAGGCCGGTCAGCAAGCGGTTCCTGCCGCACTGGCCGACGTACAGCCCTCCGAAGAAGCGCGAGCCATCGCGGCCAGCCTCGCTTCGGGAGAGCGCGTCGGAATCGTATTGGGTAACCTGGCTGTTTCTTCCAATCAAGCCTCGTTGATCGCGGCCAATGCTCAAGCCTTGGCTGATGCCCTTGGCGCCAAGTTGGGTGTCTTGGGCATGGGCGGCAACACTGTGGGCGGTTATCTGGCCGGTGCTTTGCCCGACAATGACGGGTTGACGGCCGAGCAGATGCTCGAGCAGGCACTCAAAGCGTACATCGTTCTTCACGCCGACCCCGCGTTCGATTCGGACAATGGTGCGCGCGCAATACAGACGCTAAAGCAGGCCGACTTTGCGGTGGCAATGACGTCTTATTACTCTGCCGCCAGCGAGTGGGCCGACGTCATGTTGCCCGTCGGACCGTTCACCGAAACGTCAGGTACGTTCGTCAATACCGAGGGACGGGCACAGAGCTTCAAGGGGACCGTACCGCCCTACGGCGATTCGCGCCCCGCATGGAAGGTGCTGCGCGTATTGGGCAACCTTCTGCAGCTCTCTGGCTTTGAAGACGAGTCTTCAGAGTCGGTGCGCGATTCGGTGCTGGCAGGCGACATCAGCGAACGTCTGGCCAACCGCTTCGAGGGACAACCCGGCGTTTCCCGACCCGGTGCTCATCAAGGTCTCGAGCGTGTGGCCGATGTTCCCATCTATCGTAGCGACATCATCGTGCGCCATTCCGAGCCACTGCAAGAAACCCCGGCGTCTCAGCCTCCCAAGGCGCGGATGAATGCGGCCACGCTGCAGCAATTGGGGGTGGAATCCGGCCAGATGGTCCGGGTACGCTCCGACCAGGGCGAGGTTCAATTGGCAACACTGCTTGATTCAGCCGTTCCGGACGGGGCAGTGCGTGTCTCTACAGCTTTCGATGAAACCTTGCCTCTGGGCGGCTCGTTCGCGCTAGTTTCGGTGGAGCGTGTGTAAATGGATTGGTTGAACGAACTGGAAGCGTTGGGCAGCGGCCTGATCGGCCCTGACGCGTGGTATGTGGTATGGACGGTGGCAAAGGTCTTGATGATCGCCGTGCCCATCATCCTGTGTGTTGCGTATCTGACTTATTGGGAACGCAAGATGATCGGCGCCATGCACGCGCGGCTTGGGCCCACTCGTGTGGGCTACCGGGGCTTGCTGCAGCCGTTTGCCGATGTATTCAAACTGCTTACCAAAGAGCTGGTGGTGCCCGGTGCAGCGAACAAACTGCTGTTCTTCCTGGCGCCGGTGGTCACCCTGATGCCCGCCTTGGCAGCATGGGCAGTGGTGCCGTTCGGACCAGAAACGGTACTGGCGGATGTCAATGCAGGGCTTCTATACATCATGGCCATCACTTCTCTGGGCGTGTATGGCGTGATTGTGGCAGGGTGGGCGTCCAACTCCAAATATGCCTTACTGGGCGCAATGCGGGCAGCAGCGCAAATGGTCTCTTACGAGCTGGCCATTGGCTTCGTCATGATCACGGTATTGCTCGTGTCGGGCTCCCTTAATCTCAGCGATATTGTCGAATCGCAAGGGCGGGGCTGGTTTGCAGAGCGGGGCATCAATTTCATGTCCTGGAACTGGTTGCCCCTGCTACCGCTTTTTGTCATCTATGTAGTGTCGACGGTTGCAGAAACCAACCGGCACCCATTTGACGTGGTGGAAGGCGAATCCGAAATCGTGGCTGGACCGATGGTGGAGTATTCCGGCACCGCGTTCGCTCTGTTCTTCCTGGGCGAATACGCCAACATGATTTTGCTTTCGGCTGTGGCTTCCATCATGTTCCTGGGAGGCTGGAGCGCCCCAATCGATATCGCACCGCTTACCTGGATTCCGGGCTGGCTATGGCTAGGGTTGAAGACCTTCGTTGTGGTCTCCATGTTTGTGTGGTTTCGCGCTACGTTCCCCCGCTACCGCTACGACCAGATCATGCGCTTGGGCTGGAAGGTGTTCATCCCGCTGACCGGCATCTGGCTCGTCATCGTCGCCATTTGGATGCAAACGCCATGGAATATATGGCACTAGGCTGACTGAGGCTAATCATGGAAGCAATCAAAGACTTTTTCGGCAGCTTGATGCTGTCCGAGATGCTCAAGGGCATGCGCCTGACGGGCAAGTACTTCTTCAAGCGCAAGGTCACCCTGCGTTATCCGCAAGAGAAAACCCCTGCCTCACCGCGTTTCCGGGGCCTGCATGCGCTGCGTCGCTATCCCAATGGGGAAGAGCGCTGCATTGCCTGCAAGCTGTGTGAAGCAGTGTGCCCGGCGCTGGCCATATCGATCGAGTCGACTGAGCGCGAGGATGGCACACGTCGCACCACGCGTTATGACATAGATCTGACCAAGTGCATTTTTTGTGGTTTCTGTGAAGAGAGCTGCCCGGTGGATTCCATCGTGGAGACGCATGTTCTCGAGTACCACGGCGAAAAGCGGGGCGATCTTTATTTCACCAAAGACATGTTGCTTGCCATAGGCGACAAATACGAGCCCGAGATTGCCCGGCGCCGTGCCGAAGATGCGCCGTATCGTTGATCACCGGGACTGACTCCAATGACTTTTACTACTGCGCTGTTCTATCTTTTGTCGCTGGTGCTGGTCTATGCCGCCTTGCGCGTCATTACAGCACCCAACCCCATTACGGCGGTACTTCACCTGATCCTGGCGTTCTTTAACGCATCCATGCTCTGGATACTAATAGGGGCGGAATTCCTCGGGCTGCTCTTGGTGCTCGTCTACGTGGGCGCCGTCATGGTGATGTTCCTTTTCGTGGTCATGATGCTTGATGTACGCATGGCGTCCTTGCGCCAGGGTTTCAAGACTTACATGACCATGGGCGCCATCGTGGGGCTGATCATGGTGGTGGAAATGGGCTTCGTATTGGGCACGGAGTGGGCCGATTTTGGTCCTCCGGCGGCCATGGCTGCCGATTACAACAACACCCGCACCCTGGGCGAGTTGATGTATTTGCAGTACCCCTACGCGGTGGAAGTGGGCGCCGTGATCTTGCTGGTGGGCATGGTGTCGGCCATAGCGCTGACTTTACGACGTCGACGTGACGTCAAGTACAACAACCCGGCCGATCAGGTCCGGGTCCAGGCCAAAGACCGCATTCGCCTGGTCAGTGTGCCTTCACAAACTGAAAGCGTCCGCACCACCCTCAAGCCCGCCGCCAAGGAGTCCAAATGACGATCACACTGGCCCACTACCTTATTTTGGCCGCCATCCTCTTTGTCATTGGCGTGTTCGGGTTTTTCGTCAATCGCCGCAATCTGCTCATCCTGTTGATGTCCATCGAGCTCATCTTGCTGTCGGCCAACATCAACTTTGTCGCGTTTTCCAGCTGGTTTGGAGACGCCTCAGGCCAGGTGGTTGTCTTTTTCATCCTTACCGTCGCGGCTGCTGAAGCGGCTATCGGCTTGGCCATTCTTGTCTTGCTATTCCGCAACCTCAACACCATCAATGTTGAAGAACTAGACCAACTTAAGGGTTGATGGGATTACACATGAGCTCAACCAGTCTTTATTTGTTGATCGCCCTGTCGCCGCTGGCAGGGGCGCTCATTACCGGCCTTTTTGGTACCGGATTTTTAGGCCGATTTGTTGGCCGGGCGGCCGCTCATAGCGTCGCTATCTTGGGTGTGCTGATTGCGTTTGTCGGATCGGTGGTGGTGCTATTCCAGGTGCTGGACGGCCAGACCTTTGACGGCGCCGTCTATACATGGAACGTCATCGGTACGACGCCCCTGGAAATCGGCTTTCTGATCGACTCTTTGTCCGCCATGATGATGGTGGTGGTCACTTCGGTCTCGTTGATGGTGCACATATACACCATCGGCTACATGGCGGACGACCCGGGTTATCAGCGGTTCTTCTCTTATATTTCGCTGTTCACGTTTTCCATGCTGATGCTGGTCATGTCCAACAACATGCTTCAGCTTTTCTTTGGCTGGGAAGCCGTGGGCCTGGTGTCCTATCTGTTGATCGGCTTCTGGTTCAAGCGACCCACCGCCATATTCGCCAATATGAAGGCCTTCCTCATGAACCGCGTGGGGGACTTCGGCTTTGTTTTGGGCATCGGCCTGTTGTTCGCTTATGCGGGCAGCTTGAATTACGGTGAAGTGTTTGCCCAGGCCGACCGTCTGGCAACCATCGGCTTCCCCGGAACAGATTGGCAGATGCTGACGGTTGCCTGCATTTCGCTATTTGTTGGCGCCATGGGTAAGTCGGCTCAGGTGCCTTTACACAGCTGGTTGCCCGACTCCATGGAAGGCCCCACACCTATTTCCGCCCTGATTCACGCGGCCACCATGGTGACGGCCGGCATCTTTATGGTGGCGCGTTTTTCGCCGGTATTCGAGCTTTCCAACACTGCGCTTGCCTTCATCATTGTGATTGGCGCCATCGGGGCCTTGTTCCTGGGCATCCTGGGCATCATCCAGAACGACATCAAGCGGGTTGTTGCGTATTCCACCTTGTCCCAGCTGGGCTACATGACGGTGGCTCTGGGCGCGTCCGCGTATTCGGCGGCCATCTTCCATCTGATGACGCACGCGTTCTTCAAGGCGCTGTTGTTCTTGGGGGCAGGCTCGGTCATTATCGGCATGCACCACGATCAGGACATTCGCAATATGGGCGGCCTGCGCAAGTACATGCCCATTACCTGGATTACCTTCCTTATTGGCACCCTGGCATTGGTCGGCACTCCGTTCTTTTCCGGTTTTTATTCCAAAGAGCAAATCATTGAAGCGGCCGGGGCCGCCAATGTATGGGGCGCAAGCTTCGCGTACTATGCCACCCTGATCGGTGTATTTGTCACTTCGCTCTATTCCTTCCGTCTGTATTTCCTGGTCTTCCACGGCGAAGAGCGCTTCCGCAATGTGGATCATTCCCACGGACATGACGACCATGGTCACCACGGCGGTACTCCGCATGAATCGCCTTGGGTAGTGACTTTGCCGCTTGTCTTGCTGGCTATTCCCTCGGTCATAGCGGGCGCCTGGTTTATCGAACCCATGCTGTTCGGTGAGTTCTTCCGTGGAGTCATAACGGTGTTGCCGGCTCATCCGGCCATGTCTGAACTGGCCAGCCACTGGCACGGTTGGGTGGAATACGCCCTGCACGGATTTGTGACCGTGCCGTTCTGGCTCATGGTGGCTGGGTTTGTGGTGGCCTGGTATTGCTATATGGTCAACCCCAGGGTGCCCGCCGGCATCAAGCAAAGCTTGTCCGGGCTCTACACCATTCTGGACAACAAATACTATGCCGACTGGTTCAACGAACAAGTGCTTTCGCGCGGCGTGCGGCTTCTGGGCCGAGGCCTGTGGCAGGGCGGGGACCGGGGTCTGATTGATGGCCTGATTATCCACGGCAGCGCCCGCGTGGTTGGTTTGGTGGCCGCCATTAGCCGGCACTTTCAGTCGGGCTATATCTATCACTACGCCTTTGCAATGATCATCGGCATTCTGGGTTTCCTAACTTTTCTTGTGCTGACGGTTCAATGATGGCTGGTGATATGGCGTCTTCTACTTTCCCTTGGCTGACACTGTCGATTTTTGTACCCATCATCGCAGGCCTGATCGTGCTTGTACTGGGCCGCGATGACCGCCCCGGTTTGACACGCTGGCTATCCTTGATCGGCGCAGTGTTGGGCTTTCTGGTAACGCTTCCTCTGTACACGCGCTTCGATCACACGACGGCCGATATGCAGTTCGTGGAAAAGACTTCCTGGATCGAGTCTTTTGCCATCAACTATCACCTGGGCATTGACGGCATATCAATGTGGTTCGTGCTGCTCACCGCTTTCATCACCATTATTGTGGTGATCGCCGGCTGGGAAGTCATTACTCAGCGAGTGTCTCAATACATGGGGTCATTCCTGATACTTTCCGGCCTCATGGTGGGCGTGTTCGCAGCGCTTGACGCGATGCTGTTCTATGTCTTCTTCGAGGCTACCCTGATACCCATGTACTTGATCATTGGTGTGTGGGGTGGGCCGAACCGGGTATATGCGGCCCTCAAGTTCTTTTTATATACCTTGCTCGGCTCGCTGCTGATGCTGGTGGCCTTCATCTATCTGTGGTTCCAGGCCGATCGCTCCTTTGATATCTTGACCTGGCACCAGCTGCCGCTAGGCTATACACCACAAATCCTTGTGTTCCTTGCCTTGCTGGCGGCCTTTGCAGTCAAGGTGCCGATGTGGCCGGTGCACACCTGGTTGCCGGACGCACACGTTGAAGCGCCCACCGGTGGATCAGTGGTGCTGGCGGCCATCATGCTGAAACTGGGCGCCTATGGCTTTCTGCGCTTTTCCTTGCCCATTGCGCCCGATGCTTCACACGGACTGGCCGGACTGATGATCGCCTTGTCCTTGATCGCAGTGATTTATATCGGTTTGGTTGCGATTGTGCAGGACGACATGAAGAAGCTGGTAGCGTATTCGTCCGTCGCGCACATGGGCTTTGTGACCCTCGGTTTCTTCCTGTTCAATACGGCCGGTATGGAAGGCGCCATCATCCAGATGATCTCGCACGGCTTTGTGTCCGGTGCCATGTTCCTGTGCATTGGCGTGCTGTACGACCGCATGCATACGCGGCGGCTGGATGCGTATGGTGGCGTCATCAACGTGATGCCCCGTTTTGTCACCTTCTTTGTGCTTTTTTCCTTGGCAAACGCAGGCCTGCCGGCCACTAGCGGCTTCATCGGCGAATTCACCGTCATCCTTGGCGCGGTCGAATACAACTTCTGGATCGGCTTGCTGACGGCGTCGGCATTGATCTGGGGCGCAGCGTATTCGCTCTGGATGGTCAAGCGCGTTGCTTTTGGCGATGTGGCCAATGACGAGGTTCGCTCCATGCCCGATCTCAATAAGCGGGAGTTTCTCATCCTGGGAATCATGGCCATCATGGTGCTGTTCATGGGCGTATATCCCAAACCGTTTACGGACGTCATGCATGTGTCGGTACAGGCCTTGTTGCAGCACGTCTCCATTTCCAAACTGTAGGCCTGAATCATGATGCAAGATCATTTCCAATTCGCATTGGCCTTGCCAGAGATTCTGCTGGTGATCATGGCCTTGATAATCCTGGTGGTGGATGCTTTCTCAAAGTCCGAGGAACGGCACCTGACGTTTGTACTGACCATCGCCAGTCTGGTCGCCGTTACCGTGGTGTCCGCCGTGCAATGGAGCGGCGACGTGCGGGGCGAGACGTTCAATGGCTTGTATGTCGTCGACCCTCTGGCTCACCTGCTTAAAATCGGTTGCTACATTGCGGCCATAGTCACGCTGATATACGGGCGCCAATACGCCGAAGACCGCCAGATGCTGGCCTTCGGCGGCGAGTTTTACACCTTGGCGCTTTTTTCGCTGCTGGGCCAGATGGTGATGATCTCGGCTGGCAACCTGCTCATGGTGTATCTGGGCCTCGAGCTGATGTCTTTTGGCTTGTACGCGCTTATTGCCTTGCGTCGCGATCACGTGCAGTCCACAGAATCTGCCATGAAGTACTTCGTGCTTGGCTCACTGGCGTCCGGTATTTTGCTGTATGGGCTTTCCATGGTGTACGGTGCGACCGGACATCTCGATCTCGTGCAAGTGGCTCAAAGCATCAATACAGGCGAAGCGGCTCGACTGCCCCTCGTATTCGGCGCGGTCTTCATCGTGGCGGGTCTGGCCTTCAAACTGGGTGCGGTGCCATTTCATATGTGGGTGCCCGATGTCTACCATGGCGCGCCCACGGCGGTCACCCTTTTGGTCGGGGCAGGGCCCAAGCTCGCGTCCTTCGCCCTGGTCATGCGGCTGCTGGTCGAAGGTCTTCATGGCCTGGCAATGGATTGGCAGCCCATGCTGCTCATCCTTGCGGTGCTGTCTTTAGCTATTGGTAACCTCACCGCCATTGTGCAGACCAACTTCAAGCGGATGCTGGCCTATTCAACCATTTCGCATATAGGCTTTGTGTTCCTGGGGTTGATGTCGGGCGTCATTGATGGTCAGGACGCAGCCACAGGGCAGGCTTACGGATCGGCGCTGTTCTACATGATCATTTATGTGCTGACCACCTTGTCGTCTTTCGGCCTCATCCTGCTGCTAAGCCGCCATGGGTTCGAATGCGACAACATCTCCGATCTTAAGGGCTTGAATCAGCGCAATCCGCTGCTCGCGGCTGTTTTATTGGTGTCGATGTTCTCACTGACGGGTATTCCGCCCATGGCGGGCTTCTATGCCAAGCTCGCCGTGCTCCAGGCACTCATTGGTGCGGGCTATATCGGGGTGGCAGTGTTCGCGGTGATTCTCTCGTTGATCGGGGCGTTCTACTACCTGCGTGTAGTGAAAATGGCTTACTTTGACGAACCCGAGGGCGAGGTCCAGCATTTGAATATCGGCTTGCTGCCCAAGGGCGTTATGTCGATCAACGGCTTGGCAATCTTGGTATTGGGCATTGTGCCCGGAGGCCTCATGGCACTGTGCATCAGCGCCATCGAAACCTCGCTGCGGTTCTAGTTTTGATGTCCCAAGATCTGGCTATCTGGATACTCATTCTATTGGCTTGGCTCACCGCGACCTTGCCTTTCGTGGTCGAGCGCCCCTTTGTCGCGCTGCCCTGGGCACAGCAGGGCGAGCCGGAAAGGCCAATATGGCTCCGGTGGCTCGAGTCACTGGCGTTCTTTATCCTGCTGGCCGCGATTGGGCGGCTCGGCCTGATCTGGATAAGCGAAAGTCTGGTCATCAGCGGCGATGTCGGATCCGCTGCCGCTTTCTTGGGTAAGCTTGCGCTGGTTGTCGGTTTGCTCGCAGGCTTACTTGCCTACCCGGGTTGGCGCGCACGCGGACATGCCGTTCAAAAGTCCTTCTTTGCTCGGTTAATCGAGTTGCTGGTGTTTTACGGCCTGGTGGGCGCCCTGGGCGTGTCCTTTGAGGCCCTTATCGGGAACGTATTCCCGCAGGGATGGGAGTTCTACGCCATCACCTTGAGCCTGTATATGGTGCTGGCGTATCCGGGTTTCGTGTATCGATACCTTCTACGCCGTCGAAAGGCCTGACTCTTCAGGCCTTGAACCAGTTCAATACAGCGTCCAGGCCACTGACGTTCAAGGCGAAGCGGGTCTGCTGACGTACGATGGGCTTCGCACGATAGGCAACCGAGTATTCGGCCAGGGCCAGCATCTTGAGATCGTTTGCGCCGTCACCAATGGCGATGATCTGGCTGGGCTCGGCGTCGAGCCGTTGGGCCAAGGCTTGCAGTCTGTCGGCCTTGCCTTGGGCATCCACGATGTCGCCCAACACTTGTCCAGTCAGCACCCCATCCTTCACCTCAAGGGTGTTTGAGTGCGCGTGGTGCAGACCTAGCCGATCCTGCAGCTTTTCTGTAAACACCGTAAAACCCCCTGAGACCAACAGTACTTCCAGCCCGGACTGCTTGGCCGTGTCAATGAGACGGTCGGCCCCTGGATTAAGGCAAAGACGCTGACTGTAGACATCTTCCAGGGCCGTGACGGGAACCCCCTCGAGCAGGGCAACCCGCCGCCGCAGGCTTTCGGAGAAATCGGCGATCTCGCCCCGCATGGCGGCTTCAGTAATGGCGGCAACCTGTTTCTTCCTTCCCACCATATCCGCAATTTCATCAATGCATTCGATATTGATGAGCGTCGAATCCATATCCATGGCAAGTATCTTGCAGTGACTGAGGCTGCGCAGTTCGTCGAGCCAAGCGTGGTCCATGCCGAGCTGTTCGCTATGCTGGGTGGCTTCCACGCGCTCGGCGGGGTCTACATCGATAAGCCTGACGGCGGTGTTGCTGAGGTTCTGGACGCCTTCAGCACGTGCGATTGCGGCGATTTTTTCAACGGCTTCGGCGCGCAGGTCGGGCGCCTGGAGTATGAGATGGGGCATGGGAAATTAGAAAAAAAGTGAATCAGGCCAGCTCACGCAAGATCTGACGGAGGGCGTCGTATCGCACGGCGACGGCCGGTGGCAAGTGAGAAGAAACCGTTTTGTTGCCTTTGGCTTTGGCCGGCGCAATGTCAATCTTCAGCTTGTCTTGCCCGGCCAGCTTCACGTCTCGACGAGTCTGCACCAGTTGAATCACCCGCAAGGGGTCAATTTTGGGCTTGGGCGAGAACTGGATGAGAGCTTGCGTTTCCGATGCGTCTATTTTTGTAATCCCCAAAGCTTCGGCGGCGATACGTAAGCGATGGGTAGCCAGCAAGGTGTAGGCAGCCTCGGGCAGCTTTCCGTACCGATCGATCAGCTCTTCCTGAATGGCGATGAGGTCGTCCTCGTTTCGGGCGTGTGACAGCTTCTTGTACATGCCAAGGCGGGCATGCACGTCCGGGCAGTAATCAGGGGGCAGCAGGGCGGACGCGCGCAAATTGACTTCGCAACTGGCATTGAAGGGCGTTTCCAAATCGGGCTCTTCTCCTGCCTTGAGCGCGCGAACCGCCGTGTTGAGCATTTCCGAATACATGGAAAAGCCCACTTCGTGAATATTGCCCGACTGTGACTCGCCGAGCACTTCGCCGGTACCCCGGATTTCCAGGTCGTGCATGGCCAGGAAAAAGCCCGACCCCAATTCTTCCATCGCTTGTATGGCTTCCAGCCGTTTGCGCGCGTTGCTTGTCATGGCGTCTTCGCCCGGGGTGAGCAAATAGGCATAAGCCTGATGATGCGAACGGCCTACCCGCCCACGCAGCTGGTGCAGCTGCGCCAGTCCGAGGCGATCGGCCCGATGGATGACTATGGTGTTTGCACTAGGCACGTCGATGCCGGTCTCGATAATGGTGGTGCATAGCAACACGTTATAGCGCTGCTGATAGAAGCCCTTCATGACTTCTTCGAGCTCCCGTTCGGGCATCTGACCATGGGCAATGGCAATACGGGCTTCCGGCACCAGTTCTTCGAGCTTGGCTCGCCGGTTCTCGATGGTATCGACTTCGTTATGCAGGAAATAAACCTGCCCGCCACGCTTCAACTCGCGAAGAAGGGCTTCACGGATGGTGCCGGCGTCTTCTCGGCGCACAAAAGTCTTGATGGCCAGCCGCTTCTGGGGCGCGGTGGCAATGACCGAAAAATCGCGTATGCCTTCCAGCGACATCCCGAGGGTGCGAGGAATGGGGGTGGCAGTCAGGGTCAGTACATCCACTTCGGCCCGGAGCGCCTTGAGCGCTTCCTTTTGCCGCACCCCAAAGCGATGTTCCTCGTCGATGATGACCAGCCCCAGCTGCTTGAATGCGACATCCTTGGAAAGGATTTTGTGGGTGCCGATGACTATGTCGATGGTGCCGTCATTAATGCCCTTTATAGCCGCCGCGACTTCCTTGCTGGACCGAAAGCGGGATAGTTCCGCCACCTTGACGGGCCAATCGGCAAATCGGTCAGCAAACGTCTGGGCATGCTGTTCAGCCAACAAGGTGGTTGGGCAGAGCAGAGCAACCTGCTTGTTGTTGGCCACTGCCAGAAACGCGGCGCGCAGGGCCACCTCGGTCTTTCCGAAGCCAACGTCGCCACAAACCAGCCGGTCCATGGGCTTGCCCGAAGTCATGTCCTGTATGACGGCTTCGATGGCGGCGCTTTGGTCGGCCGTTTCTTCAAAGCCAAAACCCTCCACAAAGGCGTCGTAGTCGTTCAGGGGCAACTTGAAAGAGTAGCCCTCGCGCGCCGCCCGCAAGGCGTAAAGCGCGAGCAGCTCGGCCGCTGCGTCGCGCACTTGCTTGGCCGCTTTGCGCCGCGCCTTGTCCCATTGCCCCGAACCTAGCTGGTGCAAGGGCGCCTGGTCCGGGTCCGACCCGCTATACCGCGCGATGACATGTAGTTGAGAGACCGGCACATACAAGGTGCTGCCTTGCGCATATTGCAGATGCAGCAACTCCATTTGGCCTTCGCCCAGGTCCATTTCGACAAGACCCACATAGCGGCCGACCCCGTGCTGCGCGTGGACCACCGGGTCCCCTTCCCGCAACTCGGAAAGGTCGCGCACCATGGCTTCGATGTCACTGGACCGCTCCTGCGCGCGCCGACCTCGCCGCCCCGGATGGCGCTGGTTGGGATAGAGATCGTTCTCGGTGAGCAGGACAAGGTTGTGTTCAATATTGCAGAACCCGGCGGCCAACGGCGCCACGATCAGGCCGAAAGGCAGGTCTGACTGCAGGAAGTCCTGTAGCGTCGGGACATGAGTATCCGGCCGTAAGCCGAACTCCTCGAGCATTTGAACCAGGGTCTCCCGCCGGCCCGCCGAGTCTGCACACAGTACGACACGACGGCTTTGCTGCTGCAGCGCGGCGCGCAAGCGCGATACGGGATCCTCTGCTCGCCGGGCAACGGCTACGTCAGGTGGAGAGGTGAAGTCGGGGTGTTCACCATCTTGGCGCAGCGCCAGCCGAGGAAACGCCTTTGCGTGTACAAACAAAGCTTCTGCGTTAAGAAAGAGGGCCTCGGGTGGAAGAATGGGCCGTTCGCGATCACTCTTGAGAAATTGGTACCGGCTACGAGTGTCGTCAGCGAAGCGGCGCATGGCGTCGTCGACGTCGCCCGAGGTTACGAGGATGGCCTCGTCGTCCAGGTAGTCAAACAAAGTGGCTGTTTGCTGGAAAAACAGCGGCAAATAATATTCGACTCCGGCAAATGCAATGCCGTTGCCTATATCTTTGTAGGGCAAGGCGCGCGACGGATCGCCTTCAAAAAGCTCACGGAAACGGGCTCGAAATTCATTGCGAGCCGCCTCGTCCATGGGAAATTCGCGCCCCGGCAGCAGCTGCACTTCTTTGACGGGATAAAGACTGCGCTGGGTGTCAACGTCGAAGCTGCGTATGGACTCGATTTCATCGTCAAACAAATCGAGGCGGTAGGGCAGGACAGACCCCATGGGAAAAAGGTCAATGAGCCCGCCGCGTATGCAGAACTCGCCCGGTGCGGTAACCTGAGTCACATGGTTGTAGTTGGCCATGGTGAGCTGGCGACGCAAGCCTTCTTCGTCCAGCTTATCACCCTGTCTGAACGAGAAGGTGTATGCGGCCAGGAAAGAGGGCGGAGCCAGACGATACAGGGCCGTCGTCACCGGCACTGTCAAGATGTCTACCGATTCCTGCATTAGCGCGTGCAGCGTGTGCAGGCGCTCTGAAACCAAATCCTGATGGGGCGAAAAGCCATCGTAGGGAAGCGTTTCCCAGTCGGGCAGTTGGCGCACACGCAACGACGGCGCGAATAGCCGGGTTTCGTCGGCGAGACGTTGGGCAGCCAAGGGGTCGGCGCACAGTACGACCACCGTGCGCCCGGATTGTTGGGCCAGATCGGCCAACAGCCAAGCGTCACCCGAGCCAGCCGGCGCGGGGACACTATGGCGAGTTCCAGGTTTCAGGGCGGTCAGCAGCTGAGCGGTCGAGGAAAGCCGCAGGGAAGGGATTGTTTCGATAGCCATTTCAACTTGTCATTATAAAATCTCTTTGCCATGCAAAATAAAATCATCGCCATTGTTCCGGCAGCGGGGGTCGGGGCCCGGGCTCAGGCGTCCCCAGCCGTCCCTCCGGCAAGCGCGGTTCCGCTGCAGTCGCCCACGTTTGCACAGCTTGTGGCCTTGCCCAAACAATACCGCTTGCTCAAAGGGCAGCCAATGTTGCGCTGGGCCGTTCAAGCGCTGCTTGCCGATTCCCGAATTGAACAAGTCCGCGTTGCGGTCGCGGCGCACGACACATGGGTGCAAGAAGCTCTGCAGGGCCTTGAGCGTACTGTTTGGCGTCCTTGCGGTGGTTTGTCCCGGGCTGCCACGGTGGCTGCCGCACTGCATGACGCGCAGCTGGACGATCAAGACTGGGTGCTGGTGCATGA
>JAJUGB010000061.1 GCA_029268595.1 Alcaligenaceae bacterium
GGTCGTGAAACCCGCGCGCCAACGGACACGACTCGGGGTGGCAGGCTTTGTCAGGGTGGACACACGATTTTTCTCGAGCCACGCACTCGAGGACTCGAATGGGTGTATTGGGTTGGCCGGCAAGCGACTTCAACGCGTTTAAGGCTAGCAGGCGCCCGGGCGTTTTAGCGGTCAAAAAGAACAGCTTGTCGAGGCTGCCATCAGGCAGCGCCTTCAACAGGGGGAATAGAGTGCCCAGCGTCTTGCCTATACCGGTAGGCGCCTGAGCCGCCAGCCAACGTCGGGCCCATGCCGATCGGTATACCGCCACGGCCAGGTCACGTTGGCCCGGGCGAAAGTCCGGGTAGGGGAACTGAAGCTGCCTGAGCCACGCTTCACGTGCGCTGCGGTGGGCGGTCTCTTGCTGCGCCCAATGCAGGAACTGCGAACAGTGGTGTTGGAAATGTGCGAGCAGATACTCTGCGCTGCGGCTCTCTTCCAGAGCGTGCTCTTTACCAGTGGCGACGTCATAGTAAACAAGCGCAATGGTCAACTCATTCAGGCCAAGTTTTGTGCAAAGAAGATGGCCATATATGCGCGCTTGGGCCCAATGAGCCGCTTGCTGGTCCTCTCGAATGGATTCAAACGCGCCGCGAAAGGTCTTGATTTCTTCCAAACGCTGCTTTTGAGTATCGAACCCGTCAGCCCGGCCGCGCACGAGCAAATCGTTGCCATAATGCCCTTCAAGCATCAACTCGGTTTGGTAATCGTCGCCGCGTCGAGCGGCAACGCTAGCATGCCCCGCCATGCCTTCCTGAGCGGTAGGTGCAGCCACAAAACGCAGGTCGAGATCTCCGCGGCGGGCAGTGAATTCGCATAGCGCTCTGACACCAACGGTGTAGGTCATGAAGCCCACCGCACGTAGCAGACCTCAACTGGCATATCATGCCGCTGGAAGAAATCCAGCCAGCGAATTTGATTGTCCTGCAAACGATCGCCCGGTCCTTTGACCTCTATCATCCGATAGCGCTGCTGATCAGGCCAGAACTGGACAAGATCGGGAAAGCCGCTGCAGTTGCCAGCCAGATCCAGCAACATGCGCTGGAACCAAAGCTTGAGGTGCTGCGCCGGTATGCAGTCAAGCGCTTGCATAAGCAGCTCTTCGGTGATGACTCCCCAGGTGATGAAGGGGTTTTGAATGCCCTGTTTACGGCGAAATTTTGAGAGTATCGCTTGACGGTAAGCCTGGGTGTGGAGTAGATCGAAACAGGCGTCAAATTGTGCACGCCGCTTCGGGAGAAAGTCGTAATGGTGCAAGTCGGCCGGCTGGCTTTGAAAAGGATGGAAAAACGCGCCGGGCACTGCTGCGAAAAATGCATCCCAACATAGCAAGCCGAACAAGGCGTTGATAAGAGTGTTCTCGACATAATGGGCAGGCGCGTCGGGCTTGCAGAGATGGTCGCGCGCCAGAAGCTCAACACGACAAGGCGTGCAAGGAAGCGGCAGGGACACAGTGATGGAAGGGGGGACCGACGGACGACGCCTGACTGCCGCTGGTAATGCCGAGGCCGGCTGAATCCGCCGCATGATGCGGCCGATTTTTTGTGCTTCGGCTTCATTCAACGAGCGAGTAAACGGGCCATTCTTGAGCGTGTTTTCAGCAAGTGTCCAAGCGGCGCGCTTGTGTTGCGTCAATTCGAGCACGCGCAACTGACGGGGACGGGCGTCGGGATGCCTGCTTGCGGCATAGGCTTTCAGCGCCTGCTTCCATTGGCCGTTGCGTTCGTACTGACGCGCAATCTTAAATAACAGGCGGCTTCTACGGCGCTCGAGCCAGGAATTGGTGTAGGGCAGATGTGGCACCTTGGTCAGCAGCGCGTCCAGAGCGTGTCCGTTTTCAAAATCTTCCCGGCACTGGTGCAGTGTCAGATACGCGTCTATCTCGGAGCGATGGGCGAAAGCCCTGGAACTGTTGGCGAACTCCACTTTCTCAAAGCGCTTCATGCCCAGTTCGGCCAACACGAACTCCGACCAATCCTGATGAAGGTTTCCAAAGAACATCAACCGGAGACGATCGGATAAAGACCGGACGTGCAAGCGAAGGAGCTGGTCTTGTGCGCCGGGCCACCAGTTAGAGAAAGTTTTGGGGTCTTCAGCAGAGAAACGCTCTATCAAGGCTAGCGTCAGCTGGGCTTTCGACTGTGTGGACGAGAGCTTTAAATCGCTGAATACGGCTCGTAACTCAGGCTTTGTGAGAAGCTCGGTAAGCTCGTGTATGGTGAGCTCAGGATCGAGGTTTATCCAACCCGACTCTATTAATGGGTCCCGCGCAGTCGTAAGGTCCGGGATTTCTTGGTATTGAAGCTTACTGACACGAAAGAGGTCACGCTTACGCATGATGAGACGCACGAGCAAGGCGCGCGAATTGCGTGCGAGGGAAAGAAACCGATGCGAGAACGCCTGCTCTTGTTCGGTCAGGAGGTCGCCATGGCGATCTTGCACCCAATGTATTACCGTCTCGAAATTGTCGAGGTAGTAAAAGCGGTTTTCGAGGACGGCCGACATAGGGAGTAAAAGACTTGGTACTGTTTGAAATCACAGTATAGGTCAGAATGGCTTGCAAGCGGTCTTGCGCCGCAAGAGGAGTATCTATGCAAACACCAAAACGACAAGGTCGATTCGCCACTATCCACGGTCCTGTGTTTTTCACTTCCGCAGGGCTGCTCGTAGCCCTGGCGGTAGTGGTGTCGGTTTTCCGGGATGCTGCCCAAACTGTTCTCACTGCTTTGCAAAACTGGATCATCACGAACGTCGGGTGGGTCTATGTGGTGGTCGTCGCATTGGTGCTCATGGTGGTCGTTTTTTGCATGGTCAGCCGATATGGCGACATCAAGCTGGGGCCCGACCATAGCGAACCGGACTACAGTGGGCCCACCTGGTTTGCGATGCTCTTCTGTGCGGGCATGGGCATAGGACTCATGTTCTTCGGCGTGGCGGAACCACTCATGCACATGTTGTCGCCGCCCGTAGGCGAACCTGGCACCGTGGCTGCCGCTCGCGAAGCCATGAAGATAACTTTCTTCCACTGGGGGCTGCACGCATGGGCGCTTTACGCCGTGGTGGCGTTGGCGCTTGCGTTCTTCTCTTTCCGCCATGGTTTACCGCTTACGCTGCGTTCGGCCCTGTACCCCCTGATCGGAGAACGGATATATGGTCCTCTTGGCAATGCGGTGGATATTTTTGCTGTGGTGGGTACGGTATTGGGTGTTGCGACTTCCCTCGGTTTTGGGGTCGTGCAGATCAACACCGGTTTGAACCACCTTTTCGGGGTGCCGGTCGGCCTCGTCTCTCAAGTGGTGCTTATCGTTATCGCAACCGCCTTGGCCAGTACTTCTGTAGTACTGGGCTTGGACAAGGGCATAAGGCGTTTATCTGAGCTGAACATGCTTTTAGCGGTGGTCCTCATGCTTATCGTACTGATACTGGGGCCCACCGTATTCCTCATTCAGGCGTATGTGCAAAATACGGGTTCCTATCTTTCTGAAATCGTATTCAAGACGTTCAATCTATATGCTTATGAGCAGACCGATTGGTTAGGCGGATGGACACTGTTCTATTGGGGTTGGTGGCTGTCGTGGTCGCCGTTTGTCGGGATGTTTATTGCACGAGTGTCCAGAGGGCGCACCATACGGCAGTTCATCGCGGGGGTCACCCTCGTTCCCACTGGTTTTACTTTCCTATGGATGACAGTCTTTGGCGACACAGCCATACATATGGTTCTCGTGGAGGGCGTGCAAAACTTGGCAAAGGCCACGCAGGCGGATGCGTCCTTAGCATTATTCGTCTTCCTTGACCACTTTCCTTATTCGCAGGTCTTGTCAGGGCTAGCCGTCATTATGGTGATTGTTTTTTTCGTCACTTCGGCTGACTCCGGAGCGTTGGTTGTCGACTTGCTGGCGTCAGGCGGCAACACCCGCACTCCGGTCTGGCAACGGTTATTCTGGTCGATAGGAACAGGAGTGATGGCAATATCGTTGCTTCTCGCTAACGGTCTGCAGGCCCTGCAGACTGCCACTATCGCGAGCGCGTTACCGTTTTCTTTCGTGCTACTGGCCGTAATTTGGGGCTTGCTCAAGGCACTACAACGAGATCTGACAAAGCGATCGACGCGAACTCAATTGCACTTGGCGCCCGGGCCCAAGCCGGGCAACGAAGATTGGCGCCGGCGCCTGCGTAATGCCGTTTCTTTCCCCAATAAGGCCGAAGTCGCCAGCTTCTTGCAGGGGGTCGTGCAGCCCGCAGCTGAGGACGTTGCTCGCGAACTGCGCAACGGCGGCGCCGAGGTGGTCGTGAAGCGAGAGCCGGTCTGCGTCAGCCTGCAGGTGTTGCATGGCGACGAGGTCGATTATGTGTACGAGGTGAGAATCAAGGGCTTCATGCCGCCCGCGTTCGCCATGCAGGCGACCGAGGTGGACGAAGAGCAAAGCCGATATTTTCGTGCCGAAGTCTACTTACTGGAAGGCGGCCAGAACTACGACATCATGGGCTGGACCCGGACGGAAGTCATCAACGACATTCTCGACCAATACGAGCGGCACATGCACTTTCTGCACCTTGTGCGTTGAGTAGTCAGGGCCAGGGCCGGCTGGGCAGCCGGCCCTGGCCCTGACTCTATTCGATGTTTTGCGCTTGCTCGCGCAGCTGTTCGATCAATAACTTAAGATCGATGGCTGCTCGTGTCACGCTGATGGCGGCCGCCTTGGAGCCCAGGGTATTGGCTTCGCGGTTCATTTCCTGAAAAAGAAAGTCCAGCCGCTTGCCCACGCTTCCGCTGCCACTCTTGCTTCTTGATTTGGTTATGCCGCTATTTGTGCCGCCAGCGCCGGCGCCGGGTGGGGGGCCATCCCCCAGTAAATGATGCAGTTCGCCTACATGAGACCGCAAACGACTTAGCTCTTCGGCTACATCGACTCTCATGGCGAACAAGGACGTTTCCTGAGCAATTCGCGCCGAAAGTTCTTCTCCGGAGATCTGAGCAAGCCCGCCGGGGCTGGCACCCTCGAGAGCATCGCGCAGTTTTTCGGCAAGTTTTTGCTGATGTTCTTCTAATATGCTGGGCAGCTGTTGCTCGACCTCGCCCACGATACGCTGAATGTCGGCGGCACATTCCATCATCATGTCGGCCAGGCGGCGGCCTTCCCGTTCACGATTGGCCTGAAGCTCTTGAAGAGCCTCGTCGGCTGCCTGGCTACCCATGGCCGTCCAGACTTCCATGTCAAACGCATGACCATTGCCGGCATTGCACGCTTTGAGCAAATCTGTGAAAGAGGGTGGTGCCAGATCGGTGATGACTTGCCGGGCCCGCTGGAGCTGCTGGGCGATTTCGTTCAGGTAGCTATCTTCGACCGCATTGAGCGCTTCCGTGCTTGCGCGGGAGTAATTGACCCGCACATCGATCTTGCCGCGTTTGAGCGCATGGGAAAGCTTCTCGCGCAGCATGCCCTCAAGCATGCGCAAGTCGTCGGGCAGGCGCATATTGATGTCTAAGAACCGGCTATTCACGCTGCGGAATTCAATACTTAGAGTGCCGGCTTCGGATTCTGCCCGGGCGGCGCCAAAGGCGGTCATGCTGCGTATCATGGAGGAGTCCGTTTGTTGAGTACTATTTATTTGTTCTTCTGTCTCTATTATTGCCGAAATCCTCTCGGCACCATTAGGGCTTTTGCCCTATCTTCAAGGAAGTCTCTTGTCTACATCGCGTATATCACGTCCTTCTGGGCGCCAGCCCACCGAACTCCGTCCCGTACTGCTCGAGCTGGGCTACACCCGTCATGCCGAAGGGTCGGTATTGATCCGCGCCGGGGACACGCATGTGCTGTGCAATGCCAGCGTACTGGAGAAAGTCCCGCCCTTTCTTAAAGGCCAGGGCCAGGGTTGGGTGACTGCCGAATATGGCATGCTGCCACGCTCCACGCACACCCGCTCTGACCGCGAGGCCGCCCGGGGAAAGCAAAGTGGACGCACCATGGAAATTCAGCGCCTGATCGGGCGTAGCTTGCGAGCGGTGTTCGATCTGGCTGCCCTGGGGGAGCGGACTCTGCATCTGGACTGCGACGTCCTGCAAGCAGATGGCGGGACCCGCTGCGCGAGCATCACGGGCGCCTGGCTCGCCGCCGCCATTGCCGTCCGTAACCTTTTGCGAAGCGGCGTACTCGAGCGCAACCCCATCACGGACCACGTGGCCGCCGTTTCCGTAGGCCTATTCGACGGCGTTCCGGTCGTCGACTTGGACTACCCCGAGGACTCGGGCTGCGGAGCAGACATGAACGTGGTGATGACCGGCGCAGGAAGTTTTGTGGAAGTGCAGGGTACGGCCGAGGGGCAGACCTTTGACCGCGCCGCCCTGGATGAGTTGCTGGACCTCGCCACGGCGGGCATCGCCCAGTTGGTGACTCTGCAGCGTGATGCACTGGCCAAGCTGCGCGATTAAACCCTGAGGGATGCGGCCGGTTAAAATGAGGACAATTCCGTAAGACAATATCTTTTCGTGTCCATTCCCCAATGCCTCCATCCAAAGTCGTTTTAGCTTCGAACAATCCCGGCAAACTCAGAGAGTTCTCGGCCATCCTGGGCAGCGCCGGTATTCAAATGATTCCCCAAGGCGAGCTGGGGGTGGAAGAAGCGGAAGAACCCTTTGCCACGTTTGTCGAAAACGCGCTGGCTAAGGCACGGCACGCCAGCCGACAAACGGGGTTGCCCGCCCTGGCTGACGACTCGGGCCTCTGCGTTGACGTGCTGGGCGGTGCTCCGGGAGTGTATTCCGCCCGCTACGCCGCTTTGGATGGCGGCGAAAAATCCGACCTTGCCAATAACCGTAAGCTTGTTCAGGCTTTAGCCGGCCAGCAAGACCGTTCGGCAAGCTATATAGCGGTGCTTGTCTACGTGCGTAGCGCAGAAGACCCAAGGCCCATTGTTGCCGAAGGTGTCTGGAAGGGCGAGATCATCGATACGCCGGCAGGAGACCACGGGTTCGGCTACGACCCGCATTTCTATCTGCCCGATCTGGGCAAGACGGCGAGCCAGCTGGAGCCCGAAGTAAAGAACCAGTACAGCCACCGGGCGCGTGCACTTCGGGCCTTGCTCGGGGCACTGTCTGGTCAATAGACGGCCGCTCGGCCTCCATCACCGCTTCGGACCTCAATTTTCAGTAAGTATTGTGCCGCTGTGACTCGAATATTCAATATTGTTCCGGAGGGCTCGGAGTCGCTTGGCAAAGCAGGCGCAAAGGTCTTGGGTAGCGGCGTGCTGCAGCTGTCCAGCCTGCCTCCGCTGTCGCTTTACGTGCACGTGCCCTGGTGCGTGCGCAAGTGCCCATACTGCGACTTCAATTCGCACGAAATGTCTGGAGACCTGCCTGAGCAAGATTACCTGGCAGCCCTGCGGGCTGACCTGGAGCAGGCGCTGCCCCTGATATGGGGCCGACAGGTGGTTTCCATATTTATAGGTGGCGGTACCCCCAGCCTGCTTTCGCCGCAAACCCTGGACGAAATGTTGGCTTTGTTTCGAGCCTACCTCAACGTCTGGCCCGATGCGGAAGTGACGCTGGAGGCGAACCCAGGGACGTTGGAGGCGGGGCGTTTCAAAGCCTATGCCCAAAGTGGCGTCAACCGCATATCGTTGGGCATTCAGAGTTTCCAAGATGCCAAGTTAAAAGCCTTGGGCAGAATACACACAGCGGATCACGCGCGTGCCGCCATTCTGTCTGCGCAGCAGGCTGTGTCCCGAGTGAATCTGGATTTGATGTTTGCCTTGCCGGGACAAAGCCTTGCAGAGTGCGAGGCCGATATACGTGAGGCGATGTCTTTTGGAACAGAGCATCTTTCTTTGTACAACCTCACGCTAGAACCCAATACGGTATTCGGGAAATTTCCCCCATCCGGTCTGCCCGACGATGACCTGGCGGCCACCATGCAAGACGTTGTTGCGGAATGGGCGGCGGCGGGCGGCTGGGAGCGCTACGAGGTATCAGCTTATGCCCAAGCCGGTGCGCGCTGCCGCCATAACCTTAATTATTGGGAGTTTGGCGATTATTTGGGCATCGGGCCGGGCGCGCATAGCAAGCTGTCATTTCATGATCGCATCATCCGACAGGCACGCGCCAAGCAGCCGCAATCCTGGATCAGCAAAGCCCTGCAACACGACGGCAGCCATATCGCGGAAAGCCGGGAATTAGCGCCCGCTGATCTGCCCTTTGAGTTCATGTTGAATGCCTTGCGACTCCGGCAGGGAGTACCGGCGGCACTCTTTTCGGAGCGCACCGGCCTCTCTTTAACCGCTATTACTCCCGCACTAGAAAGGGCCACCAAGAAGGGCCTGCTCGATCCCGATCCCACTCGCTTGAAGGCCTCTGCACTGGGTTGGCGCTTTCTGAACGATTTGCACACCGAGTTTCTCGGGTAGTCCACGGCACAAGCTTCTGTTGCACTACAATTTGCCCCATATTGGTGCATTGCCCCCTGTGTATTTATCGACGCACCTTTTCTGTGCAGTTTCGGCGGCCTGGCGACCGCTCCACTGTGCTTTCCCCTACCTCAAAATTGGCACGGGTTTTGCGTTAAGCCAATTACCGGCAAATTATTGCTACCGGACATTCATAGCTCAGGAGTCTTTATGCCCACCCCCGAAGAAATTGTGAAACTCATCGCCGACCGCGACATAGCCTTTGTCGACCTCCGCTTTACTGATACGCTCGGCCGCGAGCACCACATGACTATTCCAAGCCAGTTGGTTGACGAGGAAAAACTAGAGGCAGGGCAGGCTTTTGATGGGTCTTCCATTGCGGGCTGGAAAGGCATTGAAGCGTCCGACATGGTGCTGATTCCTGATACAACGACGGCCAGACTGGATCCATTTCGAGAGGAAGCGACTTTGATTCTGACCTGCGATGTCGTTGAGCCCTCCGATCTGAAGGGTTACGACCGCGATCCCAGGTCTTTGGCCCGACGGGCAGAGGCCTATTTGAAATCGAGCGGTTTGGGCGATACGGCCTATTTCGGCCCTGAGCCCGAGTTCTTCGTGTTTGACGGCGTCAGCTGGAACGACGATGTCTCTGGATGTTTTGTGAAAATTCACTCGGACGAAGGATCGTGGTCGCGCGGCCTGGACATGGAGGGCCGTAACCTGGGACATCGGCCCAGTGTGAAGGGGGGTTATGTGCCCGTCCCACCAGTGGATTCCTTTCACGACATGCGTTCCGAAATGTGTTTATTACTGGAACAGCAGGGCGTCCCGGTGGAAGTACATCATCACGAGGTGGCCGGCCCTGGCCAGCTAGAAATCGGCACCCGTTTCAGCACCTTGGTGCAACGAGCCGATTGGAACCAGATCATGAAGTACACCATCCACAATGTCGCCCATGTGTACGGCAAGACGGCCACCTTCATGCCCAAGCCCATCGTGGGAGACAACGGGTCGGGTATGCATGTGCATCAGTCCATCTGGAAGGACGGTCAAAACCTGTTTGCGGGCAACGGTTATGCCGGGCTGTCCGAATTTGCCCTGTTTTATATCGGCGGCATCATTAAGCACGCCCGCGCCTTGAACGCCTTGACCAACCCGGGAACCAACTCGTACAAACGCCTCGTGCCGCACTTTGAGGCGCCTGTGAAGCTGGCATACTCGGCCCGCAATCGTTCTGCCTCGATTCGCATTCCTTACGTAAGCAGTCCGAAGGCCAGACGTGTGGAGGCGCGTTTCCCAGATCCACTTGCCAACCCCTACCTGGCGTTCTCGGCCATGATGATGGCGGGTCTGGACGGCGTGCAAAATAAAATCCACCCGGGCGATCCCGCCGACAAGAACCTGTACGACCTGCCCCCCGAGGAAGACGCAAAGATTCCGACCGTTTGCGCCTCTCTGGAAGAGGCCGTGCAGGCCCTGGACGCTGATCGCGAGTTCCTGACCCGTGGCGGCGTATTCAGCAATGACATGTTGGACGCGTATATCGATCTGAAAATGGCGGAGATCACGCGCTTGCGCATGACCACCCATCCGGTGGAGTTCGACATGTACTACAGCTTATAAGAGCACTGAGTTCGCCATGAACCAGGCGTACAGTTTCGACCTGCTCGACTCGGGAGTGCTCCTTATAGAAGAGACGGGTCGAATTCAGTACGCCAACCTCAGCGCTCAAGAGTTGCTGGGCTTGTCTGCCCGGCAGCTGGACCAGGCGGCGCTGACCGACCTGCTCGACTGCGATACCGAGCTGCGCCAGCGGCTTCTCGAGGCCTTCGCCGGGCATTACGGTGTTTTACGTCAAACATTAGTGCTTCGCCCGGCCGCTGCAAGCCGAGCCATAGACGCCACTGTGGTGCCGCTGGAAGGGCAGCCCTGGGCAGCGCTGGTCGAACTACGCAGGGCTCCGCAGCCGGAGTACTTTGGGCGGACGCAGGCGCTTAACAAAGAGCTGGACGCGCAGCGCGAGTCGCTGCGCAATCTGGCCCACGAAATCAAAAATCCCCTGGGGGGCATACGGGGAGCCGCGCAATTGCTGGAAGCCGAGCTCTATGACGACCGATTGTACGAGTACACGGGCGTCATCATGGATGAAGTCGACCGTCTAAGGGCGCTTATTGATTTGCTGGTGGGGCCGCAAAGCCAGTCGCTGCAGCTATCGCCGCTCAATATTCATGAAGTTTGTGAGCGCGTCTACACATTGGTGCAGGCTGAGTTTGCCCATCAGATAAAGGTGACGCGCGACTACGATGCCTCCGTGCCGGAGCTGCAAGGAGATATGGCGCGTTTGGTTCAAGCGCTGTTGAATATTGCTCGTAACGGTGCCCAGGCACTTGTCGAGGCTCAGGACGTGCAACAGCCGACACTCACGCTACGCACTCGAGTGGGCAGGCACCTGGTGCTGGGCGACCGCTCGGTTCGTATGGGAGTGGTTGTGTCGGTTATTGATAATGGCCCGGGGGTGAGCGACTCCTTGCGCGACCGCATCTTTCTTCCACTCTTGACTGGCCGCGCGCAGGGGACCGGACTCGGTCTGAGTATGGCTCAGGAACTAGTCCACCAGCATGGTGGAGCGCTTGAGTACGACTCGCGGCCCGGATGCACGGAATTTCGGCTGATATTGCCGCTGGAGGCATGATGAGCACCGTCTGGATTGTGGATGACGACCAAAGCATTCGCTGGGTCCTCGAAAAGGCACTCGAAAGGGCGCATATCCCATCTCGCAGCTTTGCTTCGGCAGACGCAGCGCTGCAGGCGCTCGATTCTGAAGAGCCGGCAGTGATGGTGACCGACGTGCGGATGCCTGGTCGCGACGGCATTAGCCTGCTAGAAGACATCAGGGGCCGCGGAGCGGCGTTTCCCGTCATTGTCATGACGGCCTACACAGATCTTCAAAGCACCGTCTCTGCCTTTCAAAAAGGGGCTTTCGAGTATTTGGCCAAGCCTTTTGACGTCAACGAAGCCGTCTCGCTTATTCGCCGCGGGATTCACGCCAATACTGTGCATCAGGCCGAGGCGGCGCAAGCAGTGAACCCGGTGCAAGAGCCACCAGCCGTCCTGCATTCGGCATCGCCAGCCATGCAAGAAATTTTTCGCGCCATCGGTCGTCTCGCGGGTTCATCGGCGACTGTCCTGATTACCGGCGAATCGGGGACAGGCAAGGAACTTATCGCCCGCGCCCTGCATACCCATAGCAACCGAGCAGAGGGACCCTTCATCGCGCTGAACGCCGCAGCAATTCCGCGAGACCTTCTGGAAGCCGAACTCTTCGGTCATGAACGCGGCGCCTTCACCGGTGCGAATCAATTGAGAAGAGGGCGCTTTGAGGAGGCCGACGGCGGAACCCTATTCCTTGACGAAATCGGCGATATGCCTCTGGAGCTGCAGACGCGGCTTTTAAGGGTGCTGGCAGAGGGAACCTTCTATCGAGTGGGCGGCTCACGACCGGTCAGCGTTCAGGTCCGCATTGTGGCGGCCACCCATCAACCCCTCGAAGAGCGGGTACAGCAAGGCCGCTTCAGGGAAGATCTATTCCATCGATTGAACGTTATTCGCCTACGCCTGCCTCCATTGCGCGAGCGCAAAGCCGACATTCCGGAACTTGTGCGACTATTCCTTCAGCAAAGCGCACGACACTTGGGAACCACGCCCCGTGTACTGACTCCCGCGGCCATGCAAGTGCTGACGCAGTTTGATTATCCGGGAAACGTCCGGCAGCTCGAGAACTTTTGCCACTGGATGACTGTCATGTCTTCAGGGCAGCTAATCGACGAAGCCGATCTGCCCCCCGAGCTTCGCAGCACGACCGACGCCGGTCGCGATCTGGACCGTCCCCAGACAATGGACGTCCCCGTCCGTGCTGTTACGGCTCAGCCCAGCGACCCGGTGAAAGGTCCCGGCGATTCCTGGACAGACCAGCTACAACTAGAGGTGCAAAGGCGATTGGTACAAAACCAGCCGGCCATCATGAGCTCACTGCTGCGTGAGTTTGAGGCTGTACTTATCCGGGCGGCCTTATCCCACTCCCGGCAACGTCGGGCTGAAGCGGCTCAACGCTTGGGAATCGGTCGAAACACCCTGACGAGAAAGTGCCAGGAACTGGGAATTGTCGAGGGCGAATAGGCGCTTGTCACCAAACCCTGCACCGATTCCCACAGCCGAAATTGGCAGTCAAACCGTGTCCATCCTGCGGCACGAAGATTGCAAACGTGGTGTAAATGCCTAAGAAGAAAGGACAAATAACTGAGTGTCTACTAAATTAAATTTAAATGAGATAAAATAAGGCATACGCGGTTCCCCGTTTAACCTTGCCGTCGTCCCACACCGCCAAGCGATGGGCGGCATTCTTAAATCAGGCAGATCAATGGCAGCTTTCAACACCGAAGAAGTCCTGAGCGTTCGTCACTGGAACGACACCCTATTTTCGTTTACCACCACTCGCGACGCGGGCCTGCGTTTTCATAACGGGCATTTCGTCATGCTGGGCCTCGAAATCGAAGGTAAGCCGCTGCTGCGAGCCTATAGCATCGCTAGCGCCAACTACGAAGAAAACCTTGAGTTTCTCAGCATCAAGGTCCCCAACGGGCCGCTTACATCGCGCCTTCAGCACCTTCAGGTGGGCGATACTGTGCTGATAAGCAAGAAGCCGGTGGGCACTCTGGTTGTTGACGATCTCAAGCCCGGCAAACACCTGTACCTATTCGGCACGGGCACCGGTCTGGCTCCTTTCATGAGCATCATCAAAGATCCGGACGTCTACGAGCGGTTTGAAAAGGTGGTGTTGGTGCACGGAGTTCGATATGTAAGCGAGCTTGCCTATGCCGACTTTATCCAGAACGAGTTACCCAATAACGAATTCTTTGGCGATCTCGTCCGCGAAAAGCTCATTTACTATCCTACCGTCACTCGTGAAGCGTTTAGAAACACTGGACGTCTCACTCAACTGATATCGACCGGCAAGATCTTTGAAGATGTGGGGCTGCCTCCACTGGATCCGGCTGTCGATCGCGCCATGCTTTGCGGCAGCCCCGCCATGCTGGCAGACCTTAGCCAAATGCTGGACGAACGCGGGTTCGAGGTGTCGTCCGGTGTGGGTGAACCTGGTGATTATGTCATTGAGCGGGCGTTCGTCGAGAAGTAAACGCGCTTCAATAGGAATACGACGCTTCGACCACCACTTAATAGCCGGTCATATACGCCGGTTGGCTTGGTACAGCCGTCCCGTCCAGAAGGCCCAGACCCCCTTCCTCCATCCATGCGCACAAGCTCAGGCAAGACCTAAGCTTTGCCGATCCAGAGGGGAAGGGGCTGTTTATTTCTGCTATAGCTGTTTAAACTCTGATAGTTCCTACAATTCAGAAGGGGTTTTCATGGCCAAGCGTGTGATTCACACCGATGCGGCGCCGGCAGCGGTCGGCCCGTACTCCCAAGCTGTAGCGGCGCCGGCGGGTACCACCATTTATTTGTCTGGCCAAATCGGGCTGGAACCGGCCACTGGCGAATTGGTGTCCGAAAACTTCGAGGGCCAGGTAAGGCAATCATTTGCCAACATGCAAGCGGTTATCGAGGCAGCCGGCGGCACCCTGGACAGCATAGTGAAACTCACTTTGTTCTTGACCGATTTATCCAAGTTCTCCAGCGCCAACGCCATCATGGCCGATTTTATTCCACAGCCTTTTCCTGCGCGCTCCACCATTGGTGTGGCTGCCTTGCCAAAAGGGGCGCAGTTCGAAGTCGAAGCCGTCATTGTCGTCTGACCCCGTCGCAAAACGGGCGGGTCCCAAGCCAGCGGCCAAAACGCCGTCCGCAGACCCGTCCTTATCCGCTACAGAAAAAAAACTCCATCGCTTGGGGCTGAAGCGGCCCGAGGATTTTGTGGTGCATCTGCCTTTGCGCTATGAAGACGAAACGCAAGTGATGTCCATAGCCACGGTGCGCCCCGGCCAGTCCGTCCAAGTCGAGGGCCAGGTACTTTTCAGCGAAGTGCGTTTGCGGCCCCGACGACAATTAGTGGCCCTGATACAGGACGATACAGGTGAGTTAAACCTGCGGTGGCTGAACTTTTATCCAAATCAGCAGCGTCAGGTGGCCGAAGGAGCGGCCATACGGGTTCGTGGAGAAGTGCGCAACGGTTTTAATGGCCTGGAAATCATTCACCCGCGGGTAAGCGCTGTGAATACGCCTTTACCCCAAGCACTTACTCCTGTGTACCCGTCCAGCGAGGGGTTGTCCCAGTCGGTACTGCGCCGTGCCGTAGATCGTGCGCTTGCTGTGGCCGACCTCACTGACACCTTACCTCGGACAGTGCTCGACCGTTACGACTTGATGGAGTTTCGGGATGCCATCCGTACTTTACATCGTCCGCCGCCTGATATACGCCTGACGGATCTCCTCGAGCGTGATCATCCGGCGTGGCGACGAATCAAGTTTGACGAGCTTCTGGCGCAGCAGCTGTCCTTGGCTTTAGCTCGGGCGGCTCGATTGCGACAACTCGCACGACCGTTGAAGCCGGTTTCCGGCGGCCTCCCAGAAGCGTTGCGTAAGGCACTCCCCTTTGCTCCCACCGGAGCACAAGAAAGGGCAGTCCGCGAGATTGTTCACGACCTTCGCCAGGCCTTTCCGATGCATCGGCTGCTGCAAGGGGACGTCGGCAGTGGCAAGACGCTGGTGGCGGCAATGGCGGCAGCGCATGCTATAGAAGGCGGCGCCCAGGTTGCGATTATGGCGCCGACCGAGATTCTTGCCGGTCAGCACTACCAGAAGCTCGCCGATTGGCTTCAGCCGTTAGGCGTGAGGGTAGCGTGGCTAACCGGTAGCTTGGGGGTCCGCGAGCGCCGCGAGGCATTCCAGCGGATTGAATCGGGCGAGGCTCAACTTATTGTCGGCACGCAGGCGCTAATTCAAGAGAAGGTCGTGTTCGACAACCTCGGCCTGGTAATACTGGACGAGCAACACAGATTTGGGGTAGGGCAGCGGCTGGAGCTTAGCCGCAAAGGGGAGCATCAGGCCACGGACGGCCCTCAGTATCTGCCGCATCAACTGAGCATGAGCGCGACACCCATACCGCGCACCTTGGCGATGAC
>JAJUGB010000062.1 GCA_029268595.1 Alcaligenaceae bacterium
AAAAGCTCATCTTTTTTTGGGGGCCGCGCCGTGTGGTGGTGGGGGCAGGTGGCCCCGCAATCCCTATATTAACTGGCGCCACAACCCGCTCTCACTTAAATAAAAAACGCGACTCCAAGCATCCATACTGCAAGAGGCTTCCACCTGCGTGGCCGCGGGAGGTCGACTTGTTTACGCCACCTGTAGTCTGCTCCCAGAGGAAAACCAAGAGCAGGTGGAGGCGTTTCTGGCCAAAAACCCCAATTTCAAATTGCTGGATGCGACCCCAATCTTGCAGGACCGTTGCAAAAATCTCACTATGCCCGGACCTTACTTATCGTTACGTCCAGACTGGCACGGGACGGACGGCTTTTTTGCGGCGGTCCTAGAAAAAGCGCCGGCAGTTTGAAAACGCCATTTGCCCGGGGAAAAGTGAAGGCGCGGCCTCAAAATTGACGTCTTAGGTCCACTGTTTGCATATATCTTCGCGTAACACTCTGCATTTTGATTGAGGTTACGCAAAACTTATCCGCAATAACGCTGTCACATGGAGAGCCGCTGGGCTAAACTTAAGCGGACATCTCCGCTGTACCAATAGGATATATGGACACATTTCTTACCTTCCTTGCAGGTGGTCTTCTGCAATACTCTTGGTGGCAAGTTGCTTTGGTGACGCTGGTACTCACGCACATCACCATCGTCTCTGTCACCATCTTCCTGCATCGCAGCCAAACTCACCGCGGTCTCGATCTACATCCGATCGCCATGCATTTCTTTCGTTTCTGGCTGTGGATGACCACCGGAATGGTCACCAAAGAATGGGTTGCCATTCACCGCAAGCACCACGCAAAGTGCGAGCGCGAAGGTGACCCTCATTCACCTGTCATATTCGGTATAGGCAAGGTGTTCTTTCGTGGCGCCGAACTCTATCGGCAAGAGGCCGCCAACCCCGAAACGCTCAAGCGTTTTGGTCATGGTACGCCCGACGATTGGCTCGAGCGCAACGTGTATAGCCGCCACAGCTTGTTGGGCATCATGATCATGCTGGGCATAGACCTGGCGTTGTTTGGCGTCCTGGGGCTAACCGTATGGGCCATCCAGATGGCATGGATTCCGTTCTGGGCCGCGGGTGTGGTGAACGGGCTAGGTCACTTTTGCGGCTACCGCAACTTTGCAAGTCCCGACACCAGCACCAACGTATTCCCCATCGGCATCATTATTGGCGGCGAAGAACTGCACAATAACCACCACGCCCATGGCACGTCGGCCAAGTTTTCTACCAAGTGGTGGGAGTTCGACATCGGCTGGGGTTATATCCAGATCCTGCGTGTGCTCGGTTTAGCCAAGGTGCGTCGCGTTGCCCCCAAGGTCAAGCTCGAACCGGCTTCGGCTCCCGTCAGCCTGCAAACTCTCGAAGGCGTTATTTTGCATCGTTACGAGATCCTGGCGCGCTACACCGACCTGCTCAAGAAGGCCGCGTCCGAAGAACTCGACCGGCTGCGCCACACTCGCAAGCAGGGCGATGCCGATTGCCGCTGGTCCTTGATGCGCAAAGCAAAAGACTGGATCACGCAAAACGACGACGCTCTCGAGCCCGCGCAACGCGAGCAGGTAGCCACATTGCTGGCCGAAAATCAGTCGTTGTCCACGCTGGTTCAAATGCGCCGCGACCTGACCCGCTTGTGGGAAAGCTCCAGCGCTTCCAGCGAACAGCTGCTGGCTGATTTGCAAGCATGGTGCCAGCGCGCACAGCAAAGCGGCATCGACAGTCTTGAACAGTTTGCCTACCGACTTCGCCGCTACGCGGCATGATGCAGTCGCTTAACCCTCAGCAACACGCTGCCGTCACCCTCCCGCCGCAACATGCTTTAGTCTTGGCGGGAGCCGGCAGCGGCAAGACGAGGGTGCTTACCACCCGCATGGCCTGGCTGATTCAAACCGGTCAGGCCAGTCCGTTCGGGCTGTTGGCTGTCACGTTCACCAATAAGTCTGCGCGCGAAATGCTTACGCGCTTGGGGGCTTTGCTGCCCATCAATACGCGTGGCATGTGGGTGGGCACCTTCCACGGACTGTGCAATCGCTTATTGCGCGCACATTTCCGGGATGCCGGTCTTCCCCAGACATTTCAAATCCTCGATACAGCAGACCAGCTGGCCGCAATCAAGCGCTTACTGAAGGCCCACGGGGTGGATGACGAGAAATTCCCGCCCCGTGATGTGCAGCGCTTTATAAACGGCGCCAAGGAAGAAGGCCTGAGGCCGGCTCAAGTAGAAGCATGGGATGCGCACCGACGTCGCCTCGTCGAGTTATACACGCTATACCAGACGCAGTGCGAACGTGAAGGCGTTGTGGATTTCGCCGAGCTCCTATTGCGCGCGCACGAATTGCTCGAGCGCAACGGGCCCATACGCGAGCATTATCAGAGGCGCTTTCGACACATTCTGGTCGATGAGTTCCAGGACACCAATGCTCTGCAGTACCGGTGGCTCAAGCTTCTGGCCGGAGGGGGCGCCTGTATTTTCGCCGTGGGCGATGATGACCAGTCCATTTATGCCTTTCGCGGCGCAAACGTCGGCAATATGGCCGACTTTCAACGTGAGTACGCGCCCGACGCCGTCATTCGGCTCGAGCAAAACTATCGCTCGTATGGGCACATACTCGACTCTGCCAATGCGCTGATTTCCCACAACGCCATGCGTCTGGGCAAGAATCTCTGGACCGAGCAGGGCGAGGGCGAGCCAGTACGCGTCATTGAATTGCCTTCGGATTTGCTGGAGGCGCAATGGATCGTGGACGAAGTCCGGTCGCTCATCAGCGAGGGGCGAGCGCGTTCGGAAATTGCGGTGCTCTATCGCAGCAACGCGCAGTCCCGCGTGATCGAGCATGCCCTGTTCTCGTCAGGAATACCGTACCGCGTGTATGGCGGCCTGCGCTTTTTTGAACGTCAGGAAATCAAGCACGCACTAGCCTATTTGCGGTTAATGGACAATCTGCACGACGATACGTCGTGGTTGCGAGTCGTTAATTTCCCTACCCGGGGTATTGGTGCTCGCACTTTAGAGCAACTGGGCGACTTGGCGCGCCAGTACAACACCAGCTTGTATGGAGCTGTTCCGTATATGTCTGGCAAAGGCGGCACCAATCTCGTCCGCTTCACTGACCTCGTCACCTCCATGGCCCATGAGGCACAGGTTCTTAGCTTGCCCGAGCTCATCGAACACGTCATTCACCATAGCGGTTTGCGAGAACACTATCAAAGTGAGCGCGAGGGCGAAGACCGGCTCGAGAACTTGCAGGAACTGGTCAACGCTGCGACCGTGTTTGCGGCCGAAGAGAATGTGGAGGGTTTGCCGGCCGGGCGTTTGGTCGAGCGAGCGCTCCCGCGGCTGCAAGCGGAACCTCAGGCTCACGTCGGGCCGGGTGGGCTGGAAGTACCAGCACCGGCAGATGACGACGAACCGTTGACCGAGCTGGCGATGTCGCCTTTGGCGGCGTTTCTTTCCCACGCCTCGCTCGAGGCGGGCGATAACCAGGCTCAGGCCGGACAAGATGCTGTCCAATTAATGACAGTGCACGCAGCCAAGGGGCTGGAGTTCGACTCCGTGTTTATTACGGGAGTGGAAGAAGGGCTTTTCCCTCACGAGAACAGTTTGGTTGAAGCGGCAGGGCTGGAAGAAGAGCGGCGCCTCATGTATGTCGCCATAACTCGCGCGCGTGAGCGCTTGTACCTGACCTTGGCGCAAAGCCGCATGTTGCACGGCCAGACGCGATACGCCATGCGGTCACGTTTCCTTGACGAAATACCGCAAGAGCACCTGAAATGGCTCAGTCCTCGGGAGGCGCGCCCCTTGCAAATGGCAGAGTGGGCCGGGTCTGCCGCCTATCGAAGATCGGACGCCTTTGGCCGGCCCTCTGCGGGGCGGTCTGCTCCGGTCCCCCCTCGTACAGCCACATCGGGCGTCACGGTGGGAGACCAGCATTTTCGCATCGGACAAGGGGTGAGGCACTCCCGGTTCGGCGAGGGTACCATCATTTCCTTAAGCGGCATGGGGCAAGATTCACAAGCTCAGATTCAGTTTCGTGACGTGGGTACCAAGACCCTTGCCTTGGGCGTGGCCAAGCTGGAAATCACTTCCGGCTGAACAGTGCAATAACGCCGAAGTGTGAAGTGCACGTCAAGAGCGCTGCACTTCTTCCAGCTCTTCTTGCACGAGCAGCCACTCCTCTTCGAGTTCGCTGCTCTTTTTACTGAGATCGCCATGTTCGGCCAAGACCCGGATGCGTTCGTCGCGGCGCTCATCGCTATACAGGTCTGGGTCGGCAATTAATTCGTCCAGGTCCTTGAGGCGTTGCGACGTTTTTTGAAGCGCCGACTCTATCTTCGCCAGTCGTTGCTCCAGCGGCTTGCGCAGGGTGGACAAGCGTTGCCGCTGCTCGGCTTCCTGTCGTCGTTGCGCCTTCCGATCGACCGGCTCATCGACGCGCTGGCTGGCAGATTGTTGTCGCGCCGTGGCGCGGGCATTGGCGTTGCGTTCATTCAGCCAATCGCGATAATCATCCAGATCGCCGTCGAACTCCTGGACACGGCCATCGGCCACGATCCAGAAAGAATCCACGGTTGTACGTAGCAGGTGACGATCGTGCGAGACCAGCAGCACGCTGCCTGAAAACTCGGCAAGTGCGGTCGCAAGTGCTTCACGTGTATCGACGTCCAGATGGTTGCTGGGTTCGTCCAGCAGCAACAGATTGGGCTTTTGCCATACGATAAGCGAAAGCGCCAATCGGGCCTTTTCTCCACCCGACATGGGTGCTATGCGGCTGTTGACGGTATCGCCGCTGAAGCCGAACCGCCCAAGATAATTGCGCAAATCTTGCTCGCGTGCTTCAGGTGCCAGCCGAGCAAGATGTTGCAGGGGGGTACCGTCGGCGTCCAGCATATCGAGTTGGTGCTGGGCGAAGTAACCGATTTCCAGTCCTTTGGAGGCGCGCCTCTCGCCGTCAAGGGGGGCGACCAGACCTGCCAGGGTCTTGATGAGCGTACTTTTACCTGCGCCGTTCACACCCAACACGCCGATTCGGCTTCCCGCCCGCACCATCAGCGTCACGTCCTGAAGCACTACCTTGGGAGACCCTTGGGACTGGCCATAGCCGGTGGTGACGTCTTCCAAAACCAGTAACGGATCCGGCATGCTGACCGGCTCTGGCAAGTGTATGTTGATGCCCGACTCCGCTTGCAAGGGAGCCAGAACTTGCATCCTCGCTAAAGCCTTGACGCGGCTTTGGGCCTGCTTGGCTTTAGTGGCCTTGGCTTTGAACCGATCAATGAACCCTTGAAGGCGCGCAGCTTCGCGCGTCTGCCTTTCCCATGCCAGAGTGCTCTGGCGCAGGCGCTCGGCTCGTTGAGTAAGAAAATCTTCGTAGCCCCCGCGATAACGCACAAGCTTGGCATGGTCGAAATGCAGGATGACGCGCGCGACCGTGTCTAGGAACTCCGTGTCGTGGGAGATGATCAGTACTGTGCCAGGGTAGGTCCCTAGCCATCGCTCCAGCCAGATCATCGCATCCAGATCGAGGTGGTTGGTCGGCTCGTCCAAGAGCAACAGGTCGGACGGAGCCATCAAGGCGCGGGCCAAGGCAAGTCGCATCTGCCAGCCGCCAGAAAAGCTTCCAACGGGTTGCATCCATTGCTCGGGGGCAAAGCCCAATCCGGCCAGCAGCTGCTCGGCTCGTGATGGCGCGCTCCATGCGTCCGCCTCGACCAGCGCCGCTTCCAGTTCCGCAATCGCTTGTCCGTCGGAATCGGGCGTTTTCAGGCGACGCGCCTGCAAGGATCGTAGGTGGTGGTCCCCGTCAATGACGAATTCACGCGCAGGGCGGTCTACCTCGGTAATTTCTTGCTTCACGCTGGCAATTCGCCAGCCGGGGGGTATTTGCAGGGTGCCGGCGTCCATGTCCAGCTGGCCCTCGAGCAGAGCGAACAAAGTGGATTTGCCGGCTCCATTTTTTCCGACGACACCAACGCGTTCGCCCGGGTTAATTGTGAATTCCGCTTCTTCCAGTAAAACCTTGGTTCCGCGACGGACTGTCAGACCACTGGCGCGTATCACGACTGCAACTGCTCCCGGGTTAAAAGAAGAATGTGATCGGAGGAATTCTCAGTCGACAACCAGACCGGTTCCAGATCCGGGAACGCCTGTACAAAGTTTTCATACTCGTGTCCGATTTCCAATACCAGCATGCCTTCCGGTTTCAGGAAGCGAGGAGCGTCACGCAAAATGCGACTCACAATTTCCATTCCATCGTCACCCCCGGCCAGCGCCAGGTCGGGTTCATGCCGGTATTCTTGAGGCAGCGCCTGCATTGAGTCGCTATTTACATACGGTGGATTGCAAATAATGATGTCGTATTCGGACTCGGGCAAGCGCTCGAACAGATCACTGCGGTAGGCAGTGACCCTTCCATCCAGCCCATATAGATCGATATTCTTCTGAGCTACTTCTAGAGCTTGCTCTGAAATGTCCACAGCGTCGACTTCGGCATTGTGAAACGCCAGTGCAGCCAGGATCGCCAAGCACCCGGATCCAGTACATAAATCAAGCACGCTCTGAACCTCGTCCGGATCTGCCACCCAGGGAGTCAGGCCCTCGGCAAGAAGTTCCGAGATGGGTGATCGCGGCACGATGACCCGCGAGTCGACAAGGAACCGGTGTCCTTGAAGCCATGCTTCGCCGGTAAGATAAGCAGCCGGGATGCGTTCAACAGTGCGTTGCTGGATCAACTGTAAGAAGCGCTCTTTTTCTTCCGGCAGTACGCGCGCATCCAGGAAGGGCTCGAGACGGTCCAAGGGCAAATGCAGGCTGTGTAAAAGTAAATAGACCGCTTCGTCCCAGGCGTTGTCGCTACCGTGCCCGAAGGCCAATTCATTCTCGTGAAAGCGGCTGACGGCGTAGCGTAGCAGATCGCGTAGGGTGTGCAGATGTTCCAGGGCCGATGCGTGCATAGTATTCAAGGTAAAAGCAGGTGTTCCAGGGCGCGGCGATAGATATTCTTGAGGGGCAGGAGGCTATCGATGGGGACGTTTTCGTTGACTTGATGAATGCTTGCATTGAGCGGGCCAAACTCTACCACCTGTGGGCAGATGCGCGCGATGAAACGGCCGTCCGAGGTGCCCCCGGTGGTCGACAGCTGTGCGGTAACGCCTGTCTCGTCCCTTATTGCCCTTTGAAGGGCTTCGCTTAAGGCGCCCGCCGGTGTCAGGAAGGGCTCGCCACTCAATGTCCAGGTTAGCGTGTACTCAAGACCGTGGTGGTCCAGCAGGCTGTGCACACGCTGCTTGATGGAATCGGCCGTGCTTGCCGTAGAGTAACGGAAATTGAAGTCGAGCACTGCCTCGCCAGGTACAACGTTGGTAGCTCCAGTGCCTGAGTGGAAATTGGATATCTGGAATGTTGTGGGCGGAAAATATTCGTTTCCGTCATCCCAATGTTCGCTGGTTAATTTGGCTAAAGCCGGCGCGGCCATGTGAATGGGGTTTCTGGCCAGATGTGGATAGGCGACGTGGCCTTGCTTGCCTCTGACGGTAAGCCTGCCCGACAGCGAGCCCCGTCGGCCGTTCTTGATGGTATCGCCCAGGCGGTCGACCGAGGTGGGCTCGCCGACAATGCAGTAATCCGGGCGTTCGTTGCGAGCGGCCAGTGCTTCGCACACCTTGACGGTACCGTCGACCGACGGGCCTTCTTCATCAGAGGTGATCAGCAGAGCAATAGAGCCGTCCGCGTTGGGATGAGCCGCCAGAAATTCCTCGACGGCAACGACAAAGGCGGCAATGGACGTTTTCATGTCGGCTGCACCACGGCCAAACAGGCGTCCGTCTCGCACCTGGGGCGCGAAGGGCGGTGTCGTCCATGCCTGCTCTGGTCCGGGCGGGACGACATCTGTGTGGCCGGCGAAGACGAGTATGGGGCCTGACGAGCCCCACCGCGCCCAAAGATTCCTCACTTCGCCATACTGCATGGTTTCGCAACTGAAGCCCAAGGCGCCAAGACGAGCTGCCAATAGTGCCTGGCAGCCGGCGTCGTCGGGCGTTACAGAAGCGCGCTGTATCAGTTCACATGCCAGTGTGAGGACCGCGTTGTGCATCACGCCCTCAGTAGTTCGTTAATACTGGTTTTAGCGCGCGTTTGAGCGTCCACACGTTTGACGATTACCGCACACGCCAGGCTATGGGTGCCGTCCGACGAGGGAAGGGAGCCCGGGACAACGACGGAGCCGGCAGGTACGCGACCATAAGTAATGTTGCCAGTGGCCCGGTCATAGATGCGTGTGCTTTGCGATAGAAACACCCCCATGGCCAGTACCGAGTTTTCTTCCACGATGACACCCTCGACCACTTCAGACCGTGCGCCAATGAAACAGTTGTCTTCGATAATCGTGGGGGTTCCCTGCAAAGGTTCCAGTACGCCCCCGATTCCCACCCCGCCCGACAGGTGGACGTTCTTGCCGATCTGCGCGCATGAACCTACAGTGGCCCAGGTGTCGATCATGGTTCCTTCGTCGACAAAGGCGCCTATATTTACATAAGAGGGCATAAGGACCACGCCGGGTGCAATGTATGCGCCGCGACGGGCAATGGCGCCCGGTACTGCCCGGAATCCGCCCTGGGCAAAATCCTGCAGTGTGTGGTTTGCGAACTTGAGCTCCACTTTGTCGTAAAACTGCATGGGCGCTTGTCCCATTACGCGACTGTCTTCAATCAGAAAGGACAGTAGCACCGCCTTTTTCAGCCATTGATGCACCACCCACTGTCCATTCTCTTTCTCTGCGACCCTGAGTTGGCCGGCGTCCAGTCCGTTCAACGTTTCCTGGATTGCTTCTTTTAATTGGGCGGTTGCCGTGTGGGGACGGAGCGCCTGGCGTTCGTTCCAAGCGTCTTCAATTAGCGTTTGCAGTTCGGGTCTCATTTTTGACCTGGAGGTTGTATGCCGAATGGGCGAAGGTCCGCGTAGGCATGTGGGCGAACATTTTAGCAAGCGATAAGGGCTTCCCGATTGCTAGGGGCGAATTTTGTTGATAGAATGATGGGCTTCCCCTAGCGAACGTGGCGGAATTGGTAGACGCACCAGATTTAGGTTCTGGCGCCGAGAGGTGTGAGAGTTCGAGTCTCTCCGTTCGCACCATCGGGTAAATGCGCGAGCGCAGTTAAAGCAAGCGCACGTAAATGTAGCCGAGCGATGTGGCCGAGCGCATGTACAAGAGCGCGCCGACAAGATGGTGCGCATCCAATATGTGCCATCAAAACTTTAGACAAAGTATAGGCAGCTTGCGTTGGGCGAAGGTGCCATGCAGAAGCACGCAACACCGATAAAAATAATAAAAACAGTCTAGAATCAAATCGTCTGAAGCGCTGAATTTGGTCTCACCTTCTATAAATACTCGCCGAGCTCTTTTCGGGCGAGTGGGCAGGGCTCAATTACTTCCCGGTTCCGTTGATGCAGGGTTTACTCTGTCTGTACCCTTCGCGCGCTTCTCCAGCATGATGCGGTCTTCAATCCTGTGGTCTTCCCCGGGCAGCTCGCTGGTAGGCGCTTCACGGAAAAATCCCCGTGCTTCCTTGAACTTGGGTGGCGGCCAGATGAGCAGTCCTCGGTATCCTGCTGCCCAAGGCGGAGCTTGCGAAACAATCGGAAAGTTATTCCTTCGAAGTCGCTTCGATCGTGACGGGTAGTACTCCGCCAGTTTCCGGTAAAATGATCTGTTCGTTTATCCATTCATTCACTTTATATATATAGGTCCCTAATGCAGCCCGTGGTTGAAACTCTGTCCGGCCTGGAGCGCCGTGTTGACCTCGTCGTTTCGCTTGCCGACGTCGAGAAAGAAGTGCAGTCGCAACTTAAACGCGTGGCGCGCACTGCTAAAGTCCAGGGCTTTCGGCCTGGGAAAGCGCCGCTCTCGCTTATCGAGCGCAGCCATGGCCCCGGCATCCGGTACGACGTCATCAACACCGAAGTGGGCCGTGCGTTGGACAAAGTCATTGAAGAGAGCAAACTGCGCATTGCCGGAACCCCCAACGTTGAGCCCAAGACTGAAGGCGTAGAGGAAGGCTTTATGGGCTTTTCGGCAACCTTCGAGGTCTATCCCGAAGTGACAGTGCCCGACTTGTCCCAACTGGAAGTCAAGCGTACCAATGTGCAAGTGGGCGAAGAAGAAATTCAGCGCACCATCGACATCCTGCGTAAGCAGCGGGCCGACTACCAGGCTCGCGAAGGTCGCGAAGCTCAAGATAACGATCGCGTCACCTTGGACTTTGTCGGCACCATTGATGGCGAACCGTTCGAAGGCGGCAGCGCAGAAGGCTTTTCCTTCGTGCTCGGCCAGGGTCGCATGTTGCCCGAGTTTGAAACGGCAGTGCGAGGCTTGAAAGCAGGCGACACAAAAACCTTCCCGCTCGAGTTCCCCGAGGACTACGCTGGTAAAGAAGTGGCGGGCAAGAAGGCCGAATTCCAAATCACCGTCACAGAAGTGGCCGAGGGCATATTGCCCGAACTCGATAGCGAGTTTGCCAAGTCTCTGGGTCAGGCAGAAGGCGATGTCGAGAAGCTGTTGGCCGATGTGCGCGCCAATATCGAGCGCGAAGTTAAATCGCGTTCGACTTCCCGCACCAAAAATAGCGTGATGGAAGCGTTGATCAACGCTGCCTCCTTCGATGTGCCCAAGGCGCTGGTCGAAAGCGATGCACAGGGCCGTGTGGCCGCTGCTCGCGAAGAACTCAAGCAGCGCGGCGTTCCCAACGCCGATTCCATGCCGATTCCCGCCGAAGCTTTCTCGGCCGAGTCCGAGCGTCGCGTGCGGCTGGGCTTGTTAGTTGCTCAGCTGGTCGAAACGGCCGACTTGCGGGCCAAGCCCGAGCAAGTGCGCGCGCGCATTGAAGAGCTGGCGCAGAACTACGAGCAGCCCGCGCAGGTCGTGGCATACTACCTGTCAGACCGTCAGCGCCGTTCCGAAATTGAAGCGGTGGTGCTGGAGGACAACGTGGTCGAATACGTTCTGTCCCAAGCCAAGGTCACCGACGAAAACATTGACTTCGACGAAATTATGGGGACTGCATAATATGCAGCGATTCACAGATTTTTACGCGGCCATGCATGGCGATCATTCGGTCGTCCCGACTGGCTTGGGCTATGTGCCCATAGTCGTGGAGCAATCCGGCCGCGGCGAGCGTTCATACGATATTTACTCGCGGTTGCTGCGCGAGCGTGTGATTTTTTTCGTGGGGCCCGTCAACGACCATTCTGCCAATCTGGTTGTTGCCCAGCTGTTGTTCCTAGAGTCAGAAAACCCCGACAAGGATATCTCGCTCTATATCAATTCACCCGGCGGCTCCGTGTATGCCGGCATGGCAATTTACGACACCATGCAGTTCGTCAAGCCCGATGTGTCCACACTGTGTACGGGTATCGCGGCAAGCATGGGGGCGTTTTTGCTGGCGGCCGGCACTAAGGGCAAGCGTTACACGCTGCCCAACTCCCGCATCATGATTCACCAGCCCTCCGGCGGTGCTCAGGGTCAGGCGTCCGATATTCAGATTCAGGCGCGCGAAATTCTCAGCTTGCGCGAGCGGCTGAACCAGATCCTGGCCGAGAACACCGGTCAACCGGTCGAGCGTATCGCTGTCGATACCGAGCGCGACAATTTCATGTCGGCTCAGGATGCGCTATCGTATGGACTGGTGGACAAGGTTCTGGTCTCGCGCACACAAGAGGCGTAGTCCAGGTTTCGGCAGGCGTGGCGCGCCTGCCGGTTTAAACAGCGACAGAGCCCGTCCGGTCTGTCTACTGGAATCAATCGAAGAGTTTTATGCCTGAGAAAAAAGGGTCGGCAGACGAACGAGTCTTGCATTGCTCGTTTTGCAATAAAAGCCAGCATGAAGTGCGCAAGTTGATCGCAGGGCCCTCCGTGTTTATCTGCGACGAATGTATCGATCTCTGTACCGATATCATTCTCGAGGAAACGCAAGAGGCGGCGCGCGACGCGATTCGCAACGAGTTGCCTACACCCCGCGAAATCAAGGCCTTCCTCGATGGCTATGTCATCGGGCAAGACGTGCCCAAGCGCAACCTTGCCGTGGCTGTCTACAACCACTACAAGCGTATTCGCTACGGCGAGGTCAAAGGTGATGACGTCGAACTGTCGAAAAGCAATATTTTGCTTATCGGTCCCACCGGATCGGGCAAGACCTTGTTGGCTCAAACCTTGGCCCGAATGCTGGATGTGCCATTTGTAATGGCTGACGCCACCACGCTCACCGAGGCGGGCTATGTTGGCGAAGATGTCGAAAACATCGTTCAAAAGCTGCTGCAAAACTGCAATTATGATGTGGAAAAGGCTCAGCGGGCCATTATCTACATCGACGAGATCGACAAAATCTCGCGCAAGTCCGACAACCCCTCCATTACTCGCGATGTTTCGGGCGAGGGCGTGCAGCAGGCCTTGCTAAAGCTCATCGAGGGGACCGTCGCTTCTGTGCCGCCTCAAGGTGGACGTAAGCATCCAAATCAGGAGTTCGTCCAGGTCGACACCACCAACATCCTGTTTATTGTCGGCGGCGCATTCGACGGCCTCGAAAAAATCATCCGCGATCGTACCGAGCGTTCCGGTATCGGCTTTTCAGCCGCCGTTCATGCCAAATCCGAGCGCGGTGTCGGCGAAATGTTCGCCGAAGTAGAGCCCGAAGATCTTATCAAGTTCGGGCTCATTCCGGAGTTGGTCGGCCGTTTGCCGGTGGTGGCCACCCTGGAAGAGCTGCAAGAAGATACGCTAGTGCGTATTCTGACCGAACCCAAGAACTCCCTTATCAAACAGTTCCAGAAACTGTTCGAAATGGAAGATGTAGAGCTCGAGGTGCGTCCCCAGGCGCTTAGCGCTATTGCACAAAGGGCCATCAAGCGACGCACCGGGGCACGCGGCTTGCGGTCTATTGTGGAACAAGCTCTTTTGAGCACCATGTACGAACTTCCGTCCCTGAAGGATGTCAAACGGGTAATACTGGACGAGAACGCCGTACTGGGTAAGGGTGCTCCGCTATTAATCTACGCGGACGAAGCCGAAACTCAAGGTGAGGGAAGCCAGGCCGATGCTCGCAAACTCAAGGACGCTGCTGCTTGAAGCAGCTACGAATCAATCACCAAGCCCCAGGGGGGCAAGTAATGCTTCCCCCATTTGTCCACCTCTGCATCATATAGCCGTTCAAAACAAGGGTTTATTCGGGCAATGCCTTGAAAATTTCGTTATCGTCGCAACATACCACTATAAGTAGTACTTAAAGGGAGGCTTGGCTTCCCTTTTAGTTTCTAAAGCAGCGCTTTTTAAGGAACTCCTATGTCTGCGAGTCAGATTCTCTCTTTAGAACCCATGGACTTGCCCCTGCTTCCACTGCGTGATGTGGTGGTGTTTCCTCATATGGTGATCCCGCTTTTTGTGGGTCGCCCCCGCTCGATCAAAGCCTTGGAAATGGCCATGGAGGGCGGCAACAATATCATGCTCGTTGCCCAAAAGTCGGCGGGCAAGGACGATCCGGCCCCCGAAGACCTCTATGAAATCGGATGTGCTGCCAGCATATTGCAGATGCTGAAGCTTCCCGATGGAACTGTGAAAGTCCTGGTAGAAGGCTTGCAGCGTGCTCGTATCAACCACGTGACCGATGCTGAAACCCACTTCTTGGCCAATGTCCAGGCGGTTGCTTTGGACGCAGTTCAAAGCGCTGAGTCCGAAGCCTTGCGCCGGGCCGTGGTCGCTCAATTCGAACAGTACGTCAAACTCAACAAAAAGATCCCGCAAGAGATCCTCACATCTCTCGCGGGCATTGAAGACGCTGGGCGGCTGGCCGACACCATTGCTGCACACCTGCCACTAAAGCTCGAGCAAAAACAAAGCATGCTCGAAATCACCGATACCGCTCAAAGGCTCGAGAACTTGCTTTCACAGCTGGAATCCGAGATCGACATTCTCCAGGTCGAGAAGCGAATTCGCGGTCGTGTGAAGAAGCAAATGGAGAAGAGCCAGCGCGACTACTACCTCAACGAGCAAGTAAAAGCTATTCAGAAAGAGCTCGGCGAAGGTGAAGAGGGCGCCGACATTGAAGAGCTCGAAAAGAAAATTCAGGCAGCTCAGTTGCCCAAGGAGGCTCTCAAGAAGGCCGAGGCCGAGCTCAAGAAGCTCAAGCTGATGTCGCCTATGTCAGCCGAAGCCACTGTGGTGCGCAATTACATCGACACGCTCATCGGTCTGCCATGGCGTAAAAAGAGCCGCATCAATAATTCCATAGCCAACGCTCAGCATGTCCTGGACGCCGACCACTACGGCTTGGAAAAGGTCAAGGAACGCATTGTCGAGTATCTGGCTGTGCAGCAACGGGTCGACAAGCTCAAGGCGCCCATACTGTGCCTGGTAGGGCCTCCGGGGGTAGGCAAGACGTCTCTCGGGCAGTCCATCGCGCGCGCCACCAATCGCAAGTTCGTTCGTATGGCTTTGGGCGGTGTGCGGGACGAGGCCGAGATTCGCGGGCATCGTCGCACCTACATCGGCTCAATGCCGGGCAAGATCCTGCAAAACATGTCGAAAGTGGCCGTGCGAAATCCGCTCTTCCTGCTCGACGAGATCGACAAGATGGGCGCGGACTTCCGTGGTGACCCATCCTCGGCCTTGCTCGAGGTGCTGGATCCGGAACAAAACCACACGTTCCAGGACCACTACATTGAGGTCGACTTCGATTTGTCCGACGTCATGTTCGTGGCCACCAGCAATACGCTGAATATTCCGCCGGCTTTGCTGGATCGTATGGAGGTCATTCGTCTTTCTGGTTATACAGAAGACGAAAAAGTGCATATCGCCTTCGATCACCTCATCCCCAAGCTCATGAAGAACAATGGCGTGCGCGAGGGCGAAATGAAGATCGAAGAGGCCGCCATTCGCGATATCGTCCGCTACTACACGCGAGAAGCGGGTGTGCGGGCGCTCGAGCGTGAGATCAGCAAAATCTGCCGTAAGGTCGTCAAAAAGACCCTTGAGGCCGATCCCGAAGCAGCGAAATCTCGCCGGCGTACGGGTGCTGAGGCAGTCGGGCCCACTGTGGTTGTCAATTCTGAAAACCTCAACGAGTTCCTGGGCGTACGTCGTTTCAACTACGGTATCGCCGAGGAAGAGAACAAGGTCGGTCAGGTCACTGGCCTGGCCTGGACGGAAGTGGGCGGAGACCTTCTCACCATCGAGGTCGCCGACATGCCGGGTAAGGGGCAGGTACAGCGTACCGGTTCGTTGGGCGATGTCATGAAGGAGTCGGTCGAAGCCGCACGCACTGTGGTACGGGCTCGTGCTCAGAAGTGGGGCATACCTAACACCGCCTTCGAAAAACGCGATTTGCACGTGCACTTCCCTGAAGGCGCCACACCCAAGGATGGTCCGTCGGCGGGTATCGCCATTACAACGGCAATGGTCTCGGCGCTTACCGAAATCCCCGTACGGGCTGACGTGGCAATGACCGG
>JAJUGB010000063.1 GCA_029268595.1 Alcaligenaceae bacterium
ATGGCAAGCCCCTGATCGTCGACTTCTGGGCGCCTTGGTGTGGGCCGTGCCGCCAATTTGCCCCAGTATTTGACAAGGCAGCGGCTGAACATGACGACATCACCTTTGCCAAGGTGAACACAGAAGAGCAGGAAGAGCTGGCTGGCGCCTTGGGCATACGGTCGATTCCGACTCTTATGGTGTTTCGCGAACAGGTTCTGCTGTTCAACCAGGCCGGTGCACTGTCGGCAGCACAGCTGAACGAGCTCATCACGCAAGTGAAGGCGGTGGACATGCAACAGGTTCACGCCGAGATTGCTCAGCAGCAACAGCAGCAAGAGTCGGGCGGTCAGGCCTGACAACCGCCGTCGGGCCTAGAAGTGGTGGGTCAACTGCCCACCGCGGCTTGGCTTGTACATTCAGGCACTACGGTTCTTTCCATCGCCTGCGGCCCGAATATGGGCGGCAGGCGGTGGCTAGGACGCCGTGCGGCCTTCAGGTCGTTACGAGCAGCTTGCTACCCAAAAGGGCAACAAGCGCACACTTCGACTAGAAGCGCCATTGTGCAAACAAATTGCCCGAGAACGATTTCTGCCCGGCTCGGAACAGCTCACTGGCTACTTGAGCCCCCACCGACAAGCGGTCGCTGGCTTGATAAGCCACGCTTCCACTGACGCTTAGCGCATCCCGCCCCATCACACGGTTGCGAATACCAAACGCTGTATCAGCGTATCCGGCAAATTGCGCGTCTTGCTTGAGATCGTTGTGCAGAAGCTCGCGGTCCCAGCTGACTTGAACACGACCCGAAATCGCTTTGCCGTTCTCCAGCTCATGCCGGACAGTGCCTGCTACTCCCAGGCTGCTGCGCAACGAATCGAGCTTAGCCGACGCAAGCTCTAATCGACTACCATCACGCCCGTCCTCGGTAAGCGAAGGGCGAGACAACCTCGTGTAGTGGAGCGAGGCCACCGGTCCTAAGCTGAACGACTCGCTCAGAGCAAAACGGTAGCCCGCACCAGCGCCCACGCTTGCATACTTGCCAGTCCAGTCGGCAGTGTTGCGAGACTGATAACTGCCGACACTGATGGTGCGTTTTATGTCCCCTTGTTCCACACCAATACGGCCGATCCCAAAGAAGTGCAGCCCTGCATTCTGGTTCGCAGCGTAGTCAAAATGCGCACCCAGGCTGAATGCAGTAGTGTCGCCCTTGGCATCCATACCGTCGCTCAGGCGAACGCGTTGATTGCTGGCCGCTGCGTGCAAGCCATAGCGTAAACCTGCGTGGGCTGCACTTGCGCGTTGCACACCAAAGAGCAAACCGTAGGTATTGCTTTTATGACCAACGATGGAACCGTGCGAGTCTTGATTGATATGGCTGCCGAAGGGCACGGCAAAGCCCGTCCACTGCTCCTCTGTGGTCGGGCTGGCTGCTACAGCAGCGCCGGGACCCATGAAAAACGAGCTGATCTGCTGCTCGCGTTGCAAGGACGCGGCGAAGAGAGCCGAGTACCCGTCGGGCGATAGCTGGTCTAAAGCCCGGCTGACAGCACTGCCATCAGCCGCTGAAAAATCCAAGTTCGTCAAAAGCTCGCGTGCGTCACCTTCGGCAGAACCAGCCAACGCGTAGAGTGCCTGCCCGGCAGCCCCTGTATTGCCCGATTCTGCGTACTGACTATACGCATCGACTGCACGCTGGATACGTAATTGAGTGCCGCTGGCTGCTGGCGCCAGACTGACAGACAGAGTGGGGGACGCGATGGCGCTTGCGGTGCTGCTGAAGCTTCCGGATATGGTTCCCGCAGCCACGATATTGCTCAGGGGAACAGCCCAATCGCTGCCATACCACTGCGCTTGTGGCACAACAAGCAGTTGACCGTCCAACTGCGCCTGACCACTGACAGCCAATATATCGTGTGCCCCGGCCCCGTCCACGTCGATCACCAGGCTACCCCGAGGCGTTTGTACATAATTCCCTTGGATTTCAACACGGCCTATTGAATTGCCCGGAGCAAGCGTCCCTTCGTTGACCACGGCCTGTGAGGAGTCAACCACATAACGGCTATTGCCCGACAAGGTCGCGCCCCGGTCGATCCGTACGTCATGTAGAACGTGCTGGCCGTTCAAAGACGTGTGGCCGCCCTGTGCACGCAGCGCCAGGTTCGCTCCCTGGATATTGCCCTGGTATTGCATGCGGAAATCGGCGTCTGCTTCGCCGGTTGCATGGCCAGCTGCGTCCGCGCCCTGCCCAAAGTTCAGGTGGGTCAGCCGTAGACGGCCTTGCTCGTCCCGCTCGCGATAAAGCGAATAAATGTCCCCCTGCAACTGGGCGCCTTGCAGGAAGTTGAAATCCTTGACGTACGCGTTGGGGGACATATAGATGGAGGCCGCCGTGCCGGCAATACGGCCGGAGACGTCAAACTGGCTGACAAGCGGGCCGTTAAGCTCGTCAAGTAAAGGCGCTTCTCTTTTGAACTGGCGATGGATGTACGATCCGCGTACGCTCTGGTCATCGCCTAAAGCGCTGGTTCCAAAATCAAAGCTGGCGCCTACCCCTAAATCGCCCAGGGCCTGAATATCGCCATGGTGGCGGATGGTGTGATTGCGGCCATAAGCGACCATCAGGCCACGCCCGTTATACCCATCCGCATGGATGCGAACACCTTCGGGAATTTCAACAGTATTGCCCTGACCGTCCACACGTATACCGGCGCCCCCCGCACCCCGGCTCAACAAGTCGGCCCGCTGATGTACCGTGTTGTGGCTTCCGTATATGTGCAGGCCAAGCCCCAAAGCCGTGTCGCTATGCTGACCGGTCAAGTACGCGGTGCCGGCGCCATTGCGCTGGAAATAGCCGTTGTCGTTATAAATCACCCGGTTGTTGCCATAAACCGAATAGCCAAAGAACTTGCGCCGATCGATGTCATATCCCACATCTTGCAAGACGGCCAGTTCCGCTTCCATGAACACCGTGTAATTACGGAACAGCTGATGGCTCATCACGCTGTTCTCAAGCTCGATGTGGCTCATATAGTTTGGATCGATGCGGCCCGACGACCCGAGTATGCGCACGGGCACCCCTCTCAGCCCGCCCTCGAGCACCTCATCGACATTGGGTCCGGTGAAGTATCCTTGGTCCTTTCGCACATCGAAAGCGGTGGGATCGTACTCGTGCGTGCATCCCTGACACAGTATCTTCTGTAGCGGACGCGCGGGATTACCGTTGTCGTCACGCAAATGCTCGGTCCAGGGGTCCGGATACTCTTCAAAAATCGGCTTTGTCTCATCCTCGCCAATCATATTGGCCGTGGACATAATGCCTAGCCCGTGAGCCAGCTCGTGCATGGCTGTACTCATCACCTCGAATTTTCCTGATGTAGGCAACTGGCTGGGCAGAAACTCTACCGTGTCCCAATCGAGGCGCCCCATGGAAAAATGCGACACCGCGCCAAAGGTGGGCTCGTCCGGATCCATGCCATTCAATGCAGCAAAAAGCTGTGATACCCGCAGGCCCGACTCGTCATCGAACAGCGGCGAGCTATAACCATAGGCGTTCTCGTCCTCCATGGTTCCCACATTAATGGCAGCGGGCAGGAAACCCGGTGCAGGCCTGATGACCTCCGCCCAGTACTCCATACCCTGCAAGATTTTGTTCTTCTGGTCGGCATTCAAGGACCAGGTCGACGGCCCCTGCTCGGGGAAATATTGTCCGTCGCCCGGGTCGAAGAACCGGAGGTCAAAAATGGCTGTCCCCTCGCTATTGCGGATCAGGTGACTTTCAAACGCATGGACGGTCGTGCTGCCAAAGGCGAAGGCGAGGGCCAGAGCGGTGCGATTCAGTTTATTCATGATGTCAGCGATGTTATTAGCGCTACAAATTGAAACTTAATCTATTCAATTCGTAAACACCTTTTACATCGTGGCCATGAACGGCTCTTCAATTGATGCGAAGCAGCGACACTGCGTGATCGCTTCCGGCGGCCCGCTGCGAAGGGCATGCAGAATGAGGTTTTTGGAAGTTGGGCTCGGCAGCAGCAGCCCTTTCAAAGCTGTTCGACAACGTTGACTGTGCCCTGCCCGCGCGTAAGATTGGTGAACTCCTGCCGGAATTCTTCTGCACGAATCCGTGGCAAGCGCAGCGTCCAGTCCACCCCGTCTGCACTGAAGCTCTCCGCCACGACGGAGGCGTCGAAGGCGATGAACCGGGATTGAACTCGCGCCATATCACCAAAACCACAGTGACATTGCAGTTCGACCTCATCCACAAGTTCTATTTTTGGCGCCAGGCGCAGACATTGTGCGGCGGTGCCTCCGTACGCACGCACGAGGCCTCCCGCACCCAGCTTGATGCCGCCAAACCAGCGCACCACGAGTACCGCCACCTTGTCACAGTCTTGTCCTTCTATGGCTTGCAGTATGGGGCGACCTGCTGTGCCACCCGGCTCGCCGTCGTCGTTGAACCGATATTGTTGACCGATACGATAAGCCCAGCAATTGTGCGTGGCCGTAGCAACGGCATGCTGGGCGAAGAATGCCAGGGCCTGATCTGGCGAACCGACTGGCGATGCGACGACCTCGAACCGGCTCTTTTTTATTTCTTCGCGGTAATGAAAGACTTCTTGGAGCGTAAAAGGCATTACGCCGCTTTCCTCCGGCCTCGCGTCAGTCTTCGATGCCGCGCGAAGCGAGGTAGTCGTCGTAGCCGCCCAGATAGTCGACGATTTCCCCGTCGGGCAAAATTTCGATTATGCGGTCTGCAAGGCCGGAAACGAACTGGCGGTCGTGCGATACGAAAATTAAAGTGCCCTCGTACTTTTCAAGCCCGTATTGCAGTGACTCGATAGACTCCATGTCGAGGTGGTTGGTGGGCTCGTCCATGAGCATGACATTATGGCGGCCCAACATTAGGCGGCCAAAACTCATGCGGTTCTTCTCGCCCCCCGATAGCACATTCACCTGTTTGACAATGTCGTCACTGGAAAACAGTAGCCGCCCCAGCACCGACCTCATTGCTTGATCATCATCACCGGGCTGCCGATATTCTGAGAGCCAGTCAAACAGATTCGCGCTGGAATCGAAGTCGTCGGAGACGTCCTGATCCATATAGCCAATGTCGGCATTGTCAGACCATTTGATGGTGCCTGAATCGGGTTGGATGCGCTGACCCAGCAAACGAAGCAAGGTAGTTTTACCAACACCGTTGGCGCCGATGATGGCCACTTTCTGACCTGCTTCAATCATGGCGGAAAACGATCGGATGACGGGATGGTCGTACGCCTTGGAAATGGAATCGACGGTCACAGCCAGACGATGCATGGCTTTGTTCTGAGTGAAACGGATATACGGGCTTTGGCGCGAGGAAGGTTTGACCTCGATGGTTTCCGCCTTGATGCGGTCAATTTGCTTAAGACGCGAAGTGGCTTGGCGCGACTTCGACTTGTTGGCCGCAAAGCGACGTACGAAGTCTTGTAGTTCTGCAACACGCTCCTTGGCCTTGGCGTTGACAGCAGCGACGCGTTCGCGGGCCTGCGCCGAGGCCATCATGTAGTCGTCATAGTTGCCCGGATATATGCGCAATTCGCGGTAATCCAGGTCGGCCATGTGAGTGCACACTGCATTCAAGAAGTGGCGGTCATGGCTGATGATGATCATGGTGCTCTGGTAGCTATTCAGCACGCCTTCCAACCAACGTATGGTGTTGATGTCCAGGTTGTTGGTGGGTTCGTCCAGCAGCAGTACGTCCGGGTTGGAGAACAGTGCCTGCGCAAGCAATACGCGCAGCTTCCAGCCCGGGGCAATTTCGCTCATGGGCAACTGATGCTGGTCGACGGGAAACTCCAGTCCCAGCAGCAGTTCACCGGCGCGCGCTTCGGCGGTGTAGCCATCGTACTCGGCGAAGCGCGCCTCGAGATCGGCGGCCCTCATGTAATCTTCGTCAGTGGACTCGGGGTTGGCGTAGATGGCGTCGCGCTCGGCCATGACCTGCCACATTTCTTCGTGACCCATCATCACCACGTCTATCACCCGTTGGTCTTCGTAGGCGAACTGGTCCTGGCGCAGCTTACCCAGCCGCACACCCGGCTCCAGCGATACGCTACCCGCGCTGGGCTCCAGATCGCCCCCCAGAATTTTCATGAGGGTCGATTTGCCCGACCCGTTGGCGCCAATAAGGCCGTAGCGGTTGCCTTCGCCAAATTTGACGCTGACGTTTTCAAACAGGGGTTTGGGACCAAACTGAATGGTGAGATTTGAGGTGGTGATCACAGAAAGTGCTTAAAAAATAATGCGTTGCGGGTAACCCGCTAGTTTATCAAGTATGGATTAGGCGTGCTCGTGAAGCACCAGGTACGCCATGCCGTCTTCAGTAGCCAATCCCACTTTCTTGCCCACGGGCAGCGTAGCCTTGACCTTCACATGACCATAAGGCAGGCCAGTCACGACGGGCACTTTCACTGTCTGGCGCAGCCAGTTCACCACAGAGTCCAGGTCGTAGCCATTGTCGTGGGGGGCAAGCCGGTAATCGGTGAACCTGCCCAGCACGATGGCTTTCTGACGCTCGAGTACCCCGGCATGCCATAGCTGCGTCAGCATGCGTTCGATGCGAAAAGGATGCTCGCTGATATCCTCGAGGAACAGGATGCCGCCGCGAATTCTGGGCAAATAGGGTGTGCCCACCAGCGAGGCCACCATGGCGAGGTTCCCGCCCCACAGCACGCCACGTGCATCCACAGGGTCGGAGTCGGGCGATTCAAAACTGAGAATCTCCAACTCGCCGCGCAGCACCTCGACACACAAGTCGGCCGTCAAGTCGTCCATCTTCTTGCCGCCAAAATCGAAGACGGCGCTAGGGCCGGACAAACTGGTGGCGCCTGTGCGAGCCAGCAAAGCCAGATTGAAGACGGTAAAGTCGCTATGACCTATGAAGGTCTTGCCGCTGTCGGCCACCGCTTGCCAGTCAATTGCTCCTAGTAATCGACTCAGACCATAGCCGCCGCGCGTCGCCATTACGACGGGGTGCTCTTGCTTCAGAGCCCGCTGTATACCTTCCAAGCGTTGTTCGTCCGTGCCCGCAAAGCGCTCGTGAACAAGCAGGGCCGCAGGATCCACTGCGGTCGCGAAGCCCAATTCGCCCAAGCGTTGGCAAGCCACCTCGATGGTGGACGGATCAGCGACAGCTCCTGAGGGCGAGATCAGGTATATGCCCCGAGGATCAGGGTGCGGTATGTGGCTCATGGATGCGGTAGTAGTGAAGGTGAACGGCGGCGCGTAAAATAGCCCGGCTGCGCTCAAACGATTCGCAAGGCTGACTTGCGAAAACCGCTCACGTTGGCGAAAAACGCCCAGTATAGTTGACCGCCCTCTTCTGGATGACTCATGTTTGCTCAAGCCGTATCCCATTGGTTGCATAAACGCAGCGTGCATTACTCCTGGGTCATCGCGGCAGTCACCTTCCTCACGATGCTGACCTCGTCAGCCGCCCTGGGCTTGCCAGGGGTGCTATTGCAGCCGCTGGGCGCCGAGTACGGTTGGGACACAAGCGAGGTGTCTTCGGCACTGGCCTTGCGCTTCCTGCTCTACGGCTTATTGGGGCCCTTTGCAGCCGTGTTCATCAATCGCCACGGCTTGCGTGCGGTGATGTCCACTGCCCTCACCTTGCTCGCTGCCGGCTTGTTGCTCAGCTCAGGCATGACCGCCTACTGGCAGCTGTTCGCTCTATGGGGCGTGGTCCTGGGAGTGGCTTCCGGTCTCACTGCTTTAGTGTTGGGCGCCATTACCACCAACCGTTGGTTTGAAAGCCGACGAGGCCTGGTGGTGGGCATGTTGATGGCCAGCACGGCGACGGGCCAGTTGGCTTTCCTGCCGCTTGCCGCATGGTTGGTAGAGCAACATGGCTGGCGCATGGCGCTGGTTCCACTCGCCTTGCTGGCCTTGGCCGTGGCGGTGTTGGTATTGCTTTTGATGCGCGATAGCCCGCAAGAGATCGGACTACGGCCCTATGGCGCAGCCGCCACGCAAACCGTCGCCGCAACGCCTCCAAACGCGGCTCTGACGTCTTTCCTTGACCCGCTGCGCATGCTGCGCGAGGTGGGTACCAACAGCACTTTCTGGATCTTGTTTGGCACCTTTTTTGTGTGCGGGCTGAGCACCAACGGGCTTATTCAAACCCACTTCATCTCTCTGTGCGGGGATTTCGGCATGGCAGCCGTTCCCGCTGCTTCAGTGCTGGCCATGATGGGCGCCTTTGACTTTGTTGGCACCATATTGTCCGGTTGGCTGGCAGACCGTTACGACAATCGCAAGTTACTGTTTTGGTACTACGGACTGCGCGGGCTATCGCTTTTCTGGCTGCCTCACTCGGACTTCACGTTCTACGGCCTTGCCTTTTTTGCCATGTTCTATGGCATGGACTGGATCGCGACCGTGCCGCCTACGGTCAAGCTCGCCACTGCCGCTTTCGGTAAGGAACGGGCCGGCATGTTGTTTGGATGGATATTCGCCGGGCACCAGCTCGGGGCGGCCCTCGCTGCTTACGGAGCGGGGCTGACGCGAACCGTTCTATTGACCTACACGCCTGCCCTGTACGCCGCCGGGGCGGCCTGCATGGTGGCCGCCGTCATGATATTGGGGGTGCGCCGTCGCCAGCTTTCGCCAGCCGTGACTTAAGTCGCTTTTCGCGGAAGAACCCGCGCAACAGATTCCCGCATTCGTCTGCCAATAAGCCGCCAGTGAATTCGGTCTGGTGATTCAGACCGACATGCGAGGGAATACACAACACGCTTGCGCAAGCGCCTGTCTTGGGGTCAGCGGCTCCATAGACGACACGAGCGAGGCGTGCGTGCAATCAGGCGCCGACGCACATCGCGCATGGCTCCAAAGTTACAAACAGGGTGGCGCCAGGCAGACGGTAGTTGCCGATAGACCGCGTGGCAGCACGAAGCGCGACGATTTCAGCATGAGCAGTCGGGTCGTTATGCGAGATGACAAGGTTATGGCCGACTGACAGTAACCTCCCCTGCGCATCCAGTATGACCGCACCGACAGGCACTTCGCCGGCCTGTTCTGCCAAACGGGCCTGTTCCAGGGCAAGATGCATTGCTCGGATATCGGCAGGCGCAAAGGCTGTGGACGTCTCGATTTGCTTTGACGAGGGCGGCTTAGGGGATCCATTGTCGCTGGGCTGGGCCATGACGAAAGCAAATAAGTAAAGAAAGGCGCCAGTTTAACCCCGCGCTTGAGCGCGACGCACAAGCACTTGTTCGTCCTCGATGCTCTCAGCTGCCGGCGTCATTTTCGTGGGCTGCTGCCCGGGAGACACGCCGGCAACGTCGGGGACAGCAAGTCGCGAAAGACCACTGGCAGCTGCTCTGGAAGGTCTGACGCAATGAGACCCGGACCAAATGCCGCCGCAGCTTCTCCGTGAAGCCATACCGCGGCTGCGGCGGCAAGAAAACTATCCATGCCTTGAGCAATGAGACCGCCTATGAACCCTGCCAGCACGTCACCTGTTCCGCCTGTGGCCAAGCTGGAAGGCGCGTTGCTGTTTATGATGGCCCGGCCGTCGGGATGCGCAATAACCGTATCGGGCCCCTTGAGCAGCACGACAGCGCCACTCTGACGGGCGGCTGCGCACGCGCGATCGAGTTTTGATCCACCTTGCGAGAAGAGCCGGCCAAACTCGCCCTCGTGGGGTGTCAGCACGCACTGAGAAGAAAGCTGGGAAAAAAGCTCATCGGGGTCGTCGCGAAAAACGGTAATGCCGTCTGCATCCAATACCACCGGCCGGCGAGTGCAAAGCGCTTGAAGCACCTGAGCGCGCGTTTGGCCCGACACGCCGGCGCCCGGGCCAATCACTATGCAGTTCTTTCGCTCGTCATCCAAAATGTCCTGAAAGCTGGCTAAAGATTGGAAGGGGTGCACCATGACGGTGGTGAGCGAAGCCGCATAGACTGCCCACGCATCTTGCGGCGCTGCGATCGACACCAGGCCAGCGCCTGCCCGCGCAGCCGCCATCGCAGCTAACCGCGCCGCCCCTGTCATCACCGCACCGCCCACTACCAGCACATGGCCACGCTGATACTTGTGAGCGTTGGCCGTTGGCCGGGGGAAGTCGGCTAACCAATGAGCGGGCCCGTTCTCGAATGCGGCCGGTTCTATGCCATTCAGCACGTCTGCCGGGATGCCGATATCAGCAACAAGCAGCTCTCCGCACAGAGCTCTGCCAGGCATAAGCAGGTGTCCCGGTTTTTTGCGGAAGAACGTCACCGTGCAATCGGCCTGGACAGACGGCCCCCATAACTCGCCAGTATCGCCGTGCACGCCGGAAGGCATGTCGACGGCACAGACCGGCACGCCACATTGTGCTAGCTGCGCCAGCACCTGCGCGGCTTCGCCCTTAATCGGGCGAGACAGCCCAGCACCGAATAAAGCATCAATGACGACGGCGGCCCCCTCAAATACGGATGGTTGCATGGGCAGAATATCGCCTTCCCAGTATGCGGCGTGATGCGCCGCGTCCGGACTGAGAGAGTGTCGATCCCCCAAAAGCGCCAGCCGCACCGTACGTCCGCTTGCCGCCAGGTGACGAGCTGCTACAAAGCCATCGCCGCCATTGTTGCCGGGGCCGCATAAGACCACCACCACGCCATCGGGCCAGCGCCTTGCTACTGTCGCCGCGACCGCAGCGCCTGCTGCTTCCATCAAGGTCGGGCCAGTTATTCCTAGTGCAATCGCCGCCGCGTCCGCGCGCACCATCTGCGAGGGTGTCAGCAATGCGTTATTGTTGTCCAGGCTCATCAGTCCTCCGCAAAGTTACCAGCACCGCAATAGTAGGCTGAACAATGGCAGCTTAAACAGAACACGGAGCATACATGGCTGCAGTGATTTCCATATCGAACCTCGAAAAAACCTACGCATCCGGTTTTCGGGCTCTGAAGAACATTAATCTGCAAATTGACCGCGGTGAAATATTCGCACTACTGGGTCCCAACGGCGCCGGAAAGACTACTTTAATCAGCATAGTCTGCGGATTGGTCACGGCAACAAAAGGCTCCGTCTCGGCCGGCGGCTTTGACATTGTCAAACAGTATCGGCAGGCGCGGGAACTGATCGGCCTGGTGCCTCAAGAACTGACTCGAGACGCGTTTGAAAGCGTGTGGGGCACCGTAACGTTCAGCCGCGGGCTATTTGGCAAGCCGCCCAACCCGGCGCTGATAGAAAAAATACTGCGCGACTTATCGCTATGGGATAAGCGGGACAACAAACTGATGACCTTGTCCGGGGGCATGAAACGACGCGTGCTCATCGCCAAAGCGCTTTCTCATGAGCCCCAAATTCTATTTCTGGATGAACCGACTGCGGGCGTTGACGTAGAACTGCGCCAAGACATGTGGAAGATGGTGCGGTCACTACGTGAAACCGGGGTGACCATTATATTGACCACCCACTACATCGAGGAAGCGGAGGAAATGGCCGACCGGATCGGCGTCATTCGGCAAGGAGAACTGATACTCGTTGAAGACAAGGTCACCCTGATGCGCAAGCTGGGTAAGAAGCAACTGACTTTGCAGTTGAGCCACCCTTTGAGCGCCTTGCCAGACACCCTGGAGGGATTTCCATTGACGTTGTCGCAAGACGGCACCGAGCTAGTCTACACCTACGATGTCCAGGAAGAGGCAACAGACATCACTGTATTCCTGCAAAGCCTGAATGATGCCGGCATCGCTTTTCGCGATTTGCAAACGCGGGAAAGCTCTCTGGAAGAGATTTTTGTAAGCCTGGTTTCGGAGTAACACATGAACTGGCGAGCCATACGCGCAATCTATCGTTTTGAAATGGCCCGAAGCTGGCGCACCATTTCGCAAAGCATCGTTGCACCCGTGATTTCCACTTCTTTGTACTTTGTGGTGTTTGGCGCCGCGATTGGGCATCGCATCAGCGAAGTGGAAGGAGTCAGCTACGGCGCGTTCATCGTCCCCGGTTTGATCATGCTTTCGCTATTGACTCAAAGCATCTCGAACGCGTCGTTTGGCATCTTCTTCCCGCGGTTCACGGGCACCATATACGAAGTACTGTCGGCGCCCGTCTCGTATATGGAGATCACCATCGGGTACGTCGGAGCGGCGGCGACCAAATCGCTGGTCGTTGCCTTCATCATTCTGTTGACATCGTGGCTATTTGTACCGGTACGTGTCGACCACCCCTTTGCGATGCTGCTCTTTTTGCTGTTGACCGCCCTGACCTTCAGCCTTTTCGGATTCATTATCGGAATATGGGCCGACGGCTTTGAAAAATTGCAGCTGGTGCCTTTGCTAATCGTCACCCCCCTTACCTTCCTGGGCGGAAGCTTCTACTCCATCGACATGCTGCCCCCGTTGTGGCAAAAGGTCACCTTGTTGAATCCGGTTGTCTACCTGATTAGTGGATTTCGGTGGAGCTTTTACAGCCTGGCCGATGTCAGCGTTTACCTGAGCCTGGCCATGACACTAGTATTTTTACTGGTGTGCCTGGGCATCATTGCATGGATCTTTCGCACCGGGTATCGCTTACGAAACTAGCCTGCCATAGACACCCAGGGCTCGCCTAGTCGCGAAAGTTATTGAACTGCAAGGGCAGATCGACATCTGTTTTTCGCAGCAAGGCAATGGCCTCTTGCAAGTCATCGCGCTTTTTGCCACTGACGCGCAATTTGTCGCCGTTGATTTGCGCTTCGACCTTGAGCTTGGCCTGTTTCAAGGCGGCGATAAGCTTCTTGGAGATGGGCTGTTCCAATCCCTGTCGCACCGTCACTTTCTGTCGAGCACCGGCGACGTTTTCGTTGATATCGCCGAGCTCCAGGCACCGCACATCGATATTGCGAGCCGATAGCCGCCCTCGCAATATGTCGAGCATTTGCTTCAGCTGAAAGGCGCTGGGCGCGCTTTGGGTGATGACGAAGCCCTCGAGCTCGAAGCGGGCGTCCACCCCCTTGAAGTCAAAGCGTGTCGAAAGCTCGCGATTGGCTTGGTCCACGGCGTTGGACAATTCATGCTTATCGACTTCGGAAACAACATCAAAAGAAGGCATGATACATCCTCGTTACAAAATAAAGGGTCAGTTTAAACCACCGGGAAACCATCCCAACAAGTACAAAATTAGTGGAACAAGAATTGCGGTGGCGACCCCGTTCAGGCTCATCGCCAGGGCAGAAAATGCGCCGGTAGTTTCGCTGGTCTGAAAGCCGCGCGCGGTGCCGATGGCGTGCGACGTAAGTCCTAACGCAAAACCCTGGACAGCCGGATCTCGGATACGTAAAAGGCGCAACAGACCCATTGCTGCCACGGCGCCGAAAATACCAGTGATGGCGACCGCCACTGTAGTGAACGACGGCAGGCCCCCGGTAACTCGAGCCACTTCTATGGCGATGGGCATGGTGGATGATTTGGGCGCAAGGGACACCATGGTTTCAATGGACGCACCCAGCAGCCATCCTATGCCAATGGCGGTCACAATTGCAGTAATCGAGCCGGCGAGCAGCGCTATGACGATCGGGCGCCACATGCGTTTGAGACGCCCCATTTGCCCGTATAAAGGGACGGCCAACGCCACTGTGGCCGGCCCGATAAGAAAGGTGAGCACTGCGGTAGCCCTGGCGTAATCTTGGTAAGAGGTGCCTGTGGCCATCAGCAAGGCCACGATGACCACGACTGAAGTCAAAACGGGAAGTAGCAGAGGATGGCTATTGAAATGCCTATACAAAGAGAGCGCGACAATGTAGACCAGCAGGGTTACCGTCAACCATAGTATGGGCGCTGCGGCGAAGTAGGCGGCTGCATTATCGACATGAGTGCTCATGCTTCGGTCTCTTTATAAAAACGCCGCAAAGCCCACTGAAAAACGAAAGCCGTCACCATGACCGTCAAGGCCGCCCCACCGATGCAGGCGGCCAGAAAAGGCAACCATTCGCGGGCGATTCGATCGAAGTACATCATGATTCCGGCCACCGGAGGGATGAACAGCAGCAGCAAATGCTGAAGTAAATGCCCCGAGGTGTCGCGCAAGCCCTTTGGGACTCCGCCCCGGTACGCCAAGGCAGCAAACAGCAACAGCAGACCAATTAGTGAGCCAGGAAAAGGCAGACCAGTGACCTTCACCAAGGCTTCTCCGGCCAACTGCATTAAAAGCAATACGGCGATGGCTTTGAGTACGGGCATGCGAGTGGGTGAAGCATAAGAAGTTGAAAGCCTATCCAGCGGCAAGGTGGGCGCACAGTCGTGCAAGGTATATCGGGCCGCCAACCGCGTCAAATCGACAAGCGGGCTTACCGCTGTCAGAATACTCCTTTGCCTGCCACAGCCATTGCCGTGCCCTCCCATCCCGACTCTTTCAGTCTTCGAAAAATTGCCGTTGCGGCATTTGGGCCCTCGTTGCTATTTGGTCTCGGAGAAGGAGCCATATTGCCGGTGATCGCGCTCAGCGCTAAAGAGCTCGGCGCTTCCTTCGCCTTGTCAGGCTTTATTGTCGCGTTGGTTGGCATAGGTTCGTTAGTCAGCAATTTACCGGCAGCCTGGGTCACGTCGCGCTATGGCGAAAGACGATCAATGATAGGTGCGGCCCTTTTCAGCATTGTGGCGCTGCTCTTGTGCATCAGCGCAGCGAGCCCGTGGGTCCTGGCTGTGGGTGTATTTATGATAGGCATGGCCACATCGGTCTTTCTGTTGGCGCGCCAGACCTATCTTATCGAAGCGGTGCCCCTCCGAATGCGGGCCCGGGCCCTATCCACCCTCGGGGGCACCATGCGAGTGGGCTTGTTCGCCGGACCCTTCGCAGGTGCAGCGGCCATGCAGTTCGTGGACCTGCCTGGGGCGTATTGGGTGGGTATCGTCGCCATGGCGGGCACCGGCCTGCTGTCGTTTGCCATTCCCGAACTCACATCCGACAACCGCACGCAAAATGCGGCACGCCCGCGCAGCAAGACCGTTGCCATCCTACGCGCTCACGGGCGCAGCTACGCGACTCTGGGAACTGCCTGCGCGCTGGTGGCCGCCATACGGGCCTGCCGACAAGTGGTCATCCCCTTATGGGCAGCGCATATCGGCCTGGACGCGGCGACCACATCGGTCATCTATGGACTGATGGGCGCTGTGGATATGCTGCTGTTCTACCCTGCCGGCAAGGTGATGGATAGCCGAGGGCGCCGAGCGGTCGCCATCCCCTCCATGCTCATCATGGCGCTGGCGCTCATGCTGATGCCTCTTACCCATGGCATGTTCACCTTGCTGCTGGCCAGCATGCTCTTGGGCTTTGGCAATGGCATTGGCTCCGGCCTCATCATGACTATTGGCGCAGACGCCTCGCCTAGAGACGGGCGGACTCAGTTTCTAGGACTGTGGCGCCTCATTACCGATTTGGGCACCGGCG
>JAJUGB010000064.1 GCA_029268595.1 Alcaligenaceae bacterium
TAAGTGCAGAGTGGTGGCCGGAGGCGCCATGGCGGGCAAGCGGGCAAAGCTGCCCGAAAAAGCAATGACCCTGCCAGCCAAATCGTGACGGCTGTTGCTGGCTTCCAGAGCAATTGTTGCGCCTTGCCCAAAACCGGCCAAAGCAGTGTGTTTGCCTTCCAGGCCATATTGCCTTTGCATCAATTCAACCAATGCCACAATGGCAGGCAAAGCGGCGTCTACGCGCTGGACATAATTGGACTCATCCAAATCAGATTGCTGAAACCAGTGGTAAGCCTCGTTGGGAGTAAACAGCGGCCCGTAAGGCAATACGAGCATGCTCTGAGGAAACGCCTGTTTGAGAGCTTGAGCCAGGCGCTCGAGTTGCTGCGGAGCGGCGGCATCGTCGTGAAACAGCACGAATAGCTGCTGCGGCTGGCCGGAGGCCGGCACAAAGATCAAAGGCGCCGGGATAGCGTGGTGGGTATCGGACATAAAACTAAACCTTCAAAACCGGGACTTAAGTTCATTATGGAGGAAAACGGGAATTTGTTTTGAAGAGGAAGCGGGTTTCGATTAGCATATACTGTACAAAGATACAGTACTTAATTTGCCATGAACCTTTCCCGCTCCACTCTCTTTCAGCACCCCGAGCGCATCCATAGCGCCCTGTGGCGAGGTTCGCAATTGGCCCAATCGTCCCGGCCCACCTTGTCCACGGGCTTTGCTCACCTTGATCGGCAACTTCCGGGTCAGGGCTGGCCTTTGGGCGCTGCTATTGAATTCACCCTAGCTCAGTACGGCATTGGTGAAATCAGCCTGCTGCGCCCCGCCCTGACTCGTCTCGAGGCCGGGCGCAGCATTGTGCTGGTGCAGCCGCCGCATACGCCCTTCTTCCAATGTTGGGCTGGTTGGCAATTGCTGAACCACCCTTTGCTTTGGGTCAACCCGCCCTGCCCCGCCGACACCTTATGGGCTTGCGAGCAAATCCTCAAGCACAACACCAGTGCAGCTCTGCTGGTCTGGGTAAACAGCATACGACCTGAAGCCGTGCGCCGCTTGCACCGGGTAGCTCAGCAAAGCGACACCCTCTTCGTTTTAATGCGTCCGCAGGCCGCCTTGCAACAAGCCAGTGCGGCCCCTTTGCGTTTAAGTCTGGTTCCCGCCGAATACGGACTCGAGCTATCCATCATCAAGCGTCAGGGTCCCGCTTGCAGTCAGCCCCTGCCCATTGCTCTACATCGTCCCCGTTTGCCATTCAAATCGCAGGCTTACCATGCAGTATCTCTGGATCAGCCTTTATCTGCCTTCTCACAGCCTGGACGTCCTGTTTCCTCAGTGGTTCAGTCACAATCTGGCTGGAGCCGTGCTGCAACACGAACGCATTCTTGATGCCACGCCGGCCGCACGCCAATTGGGTATAGAGCCAGGCCTACGGTACAGCACAGCCTTAAGCACAGCGCCAGGGGTCGAGCTCAAGCAGCGCGATCTGCAGGCCGAGCGCCTTCGCCTCGAGCAGGCAGCACTGAGTCTGTTGTCGTTCACGCCTCAGCTCACCTTTCTGGACCCGCACTCTTTAGCCATGGAGGTCAGCGCCAGCCTCAAACTGTTCGGCGGGCCCCGAGCTCTATGGCGTCGTGTCCTTGCCGCGTTGCAAGGTTTAGGGCTGCAGGTTTGCCTGGGTATGGCCCCTACTGCTCAAGGAGCCTGGGCGCTGGCACGTCATACTCATAATCGGTTTCGACGGGTGCTGAAGCTCACTACGCTACAGCACAGGCTGGACGCCCTGCCTTTAAGTGCCTTACCTGCCACCCACGATTGGCAAGCATGGCTGGACGGCATTGGATGTCAGACCTTGCAGCAACTACGCCAATTGCCTCGAAAAGGGCTGCAACAGCGCTGCGCTCCGGCTTTGGTGCAAGCGCTGGATGCAGCCTATGGCCATGCCGCCGATCATCACACGTGGTTCGAAGCCCCTGCCCAGTTCAGTCGCCGCTATGAAACCAGCCAAAGGCTGGAACACATTCAAGCCGTCTTTACTATTGCCAGCCGCCTTATCGAGCCTCTTTGCGGTTGGCTGCAGAACCGTCACGGCGCAACAGATACTTTGCAATTTACTTTGCACCACGAAAAAGGCCGCCATGCTCGTCCTCCCACAATGCTTACCCTGAGCTTATCGCAGCCCGGATGGCGTCCAGAGGATTTTTTGCCGGTACTTAACGAGAAACTCAATCGTCTCGAGTTGCCCGCGCCCGTCCGAATCATAGATTTGGCCGTGCAACAGGTTCAAGACCGCCTCCCGCCCAATCAGGGCTTGTTTCCAGAACCACAGCAGTGGGCTCGGCAGCAGGGCAAGTTGCTCGATTTGCTCCAGGCCCGTCTGGGTGATCATTGTGTATTGCAAGCCAGCCCCTACGCCAGCCATCTCCCCGAGCAAGCCAACCAATGGGTTGCCGTCCAGGCAAATAAAAAGCCCACAAGCCTTGCGGCCGACGAACTGCCCCCTACTTCTTGTACGCGGCCTTTCTGGTTATTACCTACCCCCCAGGCCCTATCCGTACGTAATAACCGGCCGATGTATCGGGGCCAAGCTTTACGCCTGATACAAGGTCCTGAGCGGGTCGAAAGTGGGTGGTGGACCGATGCAGGTCATCAGCAGCGCGATTACTTCATCGCCCAGGATGCCCATTTCGTACGTTACTGGATCTACCGCCAGCGCGGAACGCTTGATGCGACATGGTTTTTACATGGCTTGTTTGGCTAAGGAGACGCTATGCATACCTTGCTCCAGCCCTATGCCGAATTGGATTGCATATCAAACTTTACTTTTCTGACTGGCGCTTCTCATCCTGAAGACTTGGTCAGTCGCGCCTCGCAATTGGGCTACAAAGCCTTGGCCTTGTCCGATGATTGCTCATTGGCCGGCATGGTTCGCGCTCATTTGGCGGCGCGCGAGCATGGGCTTAAATTGATTGTAGGCAGCCGCTTCAAGATCGACTCAGACCAGGGCTCTATAGAGCTTATCGTCCTGGCTACCAATTTAGAAGGTTATGGCAATCTTTCCGAGCTCATTACCTTGGCTCGCACGCGCGAAAGCAAAAAAGGCCAGTATTTATTGACCTTGGACGATCTGCTTCAGCCTCCGCCCACTCATGTCCATCTGCAGGGCCTTCCCCACTGCCTGGTTATTCTCAAGCCCCCTTACGGGACGTCCGCCACAGCGCTTGAACATCACCTCCATACCTTGACGCCGCTTTTTAAGGGGCGACTATGGCTCGGACTGGCCCTTCATCATCATCAGGATGACGTTCAGCACATCGCCTTGCTTAACCAGGCCGCTCAAGTTCATGATGTCAACGTCGTGGCTTTGGGGGGTGTGCAGATGCATACACGCTCTAAACAGCCTTTGCACGATGCACTGACGGCCATACGTCTGGGCCGCCCCATTGCTGAATGCGGCTATGCCCTGGCCTGCAACGCCGAGCACTATCTACGCAGGCGCTCGCGCCTGGCCCAGCTATACCCCCCTGAGAGTCTTCGGGAAACCTTGGTGCTCAGCGACCTGTGTTCTTTCGATTTAGAAGAAATCAAGTATCAGTATCCGGGCGACATTGTTCCTGCAGGACTGACGCCCAGTCAGTATTTACGACAAGAAACCTATGCTGGCGCACAGCGCCGCTATCCCCGCGGCATCAGTCCTAAGGTGCAAGCGCAGTTAGAGTCCGAGCTGGAAATCATTGCATCCTTGCAGTACGAACCGTATTTCTTGACGGTGTACGACATTGTCCTGTTCGCACGTCGTCAGGGCATTTTGTGTCAAGGACGAGGCTCAGCGGCCAACTCGGCCGGATGTTATTGCCTGGGCATAACAGAGGTCGACCCCGAAAACGGCAACTCCTTGTTTGCCCGGTTCATCAGCACCGCTCGTAACGAGCCGCCCGACATTGACGTCGACTTCGAACACCAACGTCGTGAAGAAGTCATTCAATACATCTATCAAAAATATGGACGTGAAAAAGCCGCTCTCACGGCGGTGGTAACCACCTACCGTACCCGCAGCGTATTACGTGATACCGGTAAAGCTCTGGGTCTGGACTTAGACCTCATAGACCGGGTGGCCAAATCGTGCCAATACTGGGACGACAAAAACGATTTGCTCGACAAGATTGCGCAACAAGGGCTGGATCGCAATGCACGTATTGTGCGCCTGTGGGCCGGTCTCGCACAGGGGCTACGCGGCTTTCCTCGCCATCTCTCTCAGCATCCGGGCGGCTTTGTCATGTGTCATGGCAAGTTGTCACGCCTCGTGCCTATCGAAAACGCCGCCATGGCACAGCGCAGCGTCGTGCAATGGGACAAGGACGACCTGGACGCCATGCGCTTGCTCAAGGTGGATATCCTGGGCTTGGGCATGCTGTCTGTCATACGCCGCGCCCTTGAGGGTGTCGCCCTGCGCCGAGGAGTGCCGTTTTCCATGCAGGACGTGCCTCATCACGATGCCGCCACATTCGAAATGATCAGCCGCGCCGATACAGTGGGCGTATTCCAGATCGAATCTCGGGCTCAGATGAGCATGCTTCCACGCATGCAGCCCCGGCAGTTCTACGACCTCGTCATTCAAGTAGCCATTGTGCGGCCTGGGCCCATTCAAGGCGGCATGGTTCACCCTTATCTACGGCGACGCCAGGGCGATGAAAAAACCACCTATCCCAGTCCTGAAATCAAGGCCGTGCTCAAACGCACGTTGGGCGTTCCCATTTTTCAGGAGCAGGCCATGCAAATCGCGGTCAAGGCAGGCGGCTTCACACCCGACGAAGCCGATCAGCTTCGTCGCTCCATGGCCGCTTGGCGGCGCAAGGGCGGAATCAATCACTTTCATGCAAAGCTTGTCGATGGCATGATGGCGCGGGGCTATAGCAAAGACTATGCGGAATCCATTTTCAAGCAGCTCGAAGGCTTTGGAGAATACGGCTTTCCAGAAAGTCACGCGGCCAGCTTTGCCAAACTGGCTTATATAAGTGCCTGGATTAAATGCCACGAGCCAGAAGCTTTTTTAGTGGCACTGCTTAACTCCCAACCCATGGGGTTTTATTCGCCCAGCCAGCTTGTCCAGGATGCCCGACGCCACGACGTCCAGGTCTTGCCTGTAGACGTCACGGCCAGCCATTGGGAAGCAACACTGGTTTCGTCCAGCGACTCCTTTGGGACGAGGCCGGCCGTTCGCATGGGTTTGAACCAGGTGTCAGGCCTGTCAGAACAAGCAGGACTGCGCATTGAAACTGCGCGAGCCGAAGCTCCTTTCAAGTCCATTCACGATTTGGCGCTTCGAGCCAGCCTGGACCGACGTGATATGGACGCTTTGGCAGGGGCCAACGCTTTAGCGGCGTTGAGCGGCCACCGGCGCCAAGCACATTGGCAGGCGGCCAACCTGCCCTTTAAAGGCTTGTTGCGAGAAGCGCCCGTCATGGAATCGGAAGCTCCTCAATTGACTGCGCCTACCGAGGGGCAGGAAATCATCGCGGATTACCGTTCTTTGGGCCTGACCTTGGGGCGCCATCCATTGACCTTGCTTCGCAAGCTACCCGATTTACATAGCTATGCCAGCGCCAGGCAGCTCGCCAGTTATCCAGACAGACGGTTAGCCCGAGCTTGCGGCCTGGTCACTATGCGGCAACGTCCTTCTACAGCCAAAGGCATTGTTTTTGTCAGTCTGGAAGACGAGACGGGCATCATCAATGTAATTGTCCGGCCCGAGCTGGTCGAACGCCAGCGCAACGAACTAATCCAGTCGCGGCTCTTAGGCGTCTATGGCGTGTGGCAGCATCAAAAAGGCGTCTGCCATCTTTTGGCCAGCCGATTAGTCAACCTGAACGACCTCCTGGGACAGTTACCCATTCAAAGCCGCAATTTCCACTAGCAGTTAAAATAAAAAACCATATTCACCAAGGCGCTTTTGGCGCCAAGCATCAGGACAATCACCATGAGCAATTCGCTCAAAGAACAGCTCGCCGAAGAAATCAAGGCAGCCATGCGCGCCAAGCAAAGCGTACGACTTGGCGCCTTGCGCTTCTTGCAGGCCGCCATCAAACAAAAGGAAGTCGACGAACGCATCGAGCTCACGGACGAGCAAGTCTTGGCCATTATCGAAAAACAGGTCAAGCAGCGCCGTGAATCCATCGCCGCTTTCGAGCAAGCGGGCCGCACCGATTCGGCCGAACAAGAAAAGGCCGAGTTGGAAATCCTGCAAGAGTTCCTGCCCCAGCAAGCCAGTGCCGAAGAAATCAGCGCTGCCATCGAGGCCGCCATTGCCACAGTCAATGCACAAGGCGTCAGCGGCGCTCCTGCCATGGGTAAAGTCATGGGTCTGTTAAAAGCCTCGCTCGCGGGCCGGGCCGATATGTCTGCCGTGTCAGCCCAGGTAAAGGCACGCCTGACTCCATGACCACTCAGGACTCCGGCTCGCAAACGGCGTCTACTCATTCCACGCCTACCGATTACTTCGGCCTGGATATCCCTTTAATGGACCACCTCGGTCTAATACCGGAATCCTGGTCTCCGCAGCTAACGCGCACGCGCCTGCCCTATCGACCACAGCTGTTAAACAGTCGCGGCGATGTGCACGGCGGTGCCCTTATGGCGGCGCTGGACTTCACCCTAAGTGCGGCGGCCCGCGCTAACGAGCCCGGAAGCGGCATGGCCACCATCGACATGACTACGCACTTCCTGGCCCCCGCCCGCTCTACCGTAGTCATAGAAACCACCTGTCTTCGCATGGGTGGTTCACTGGCATTTTGCGAGGGTCGGGTATTGGACGAAGAAGGCAGACTGCTTGCTACCGCCGCGGCCACCTTCAAGATAGTACGAAATAAAGGAAGCGATTAGCCCTGGCCACCCGCAGACACCTGCCGCGCGCCCTTATCGCTTAGCGGTAAGCAAAACACGTAGATATATCCATGCGCACCGACTGACGCATGGCGTTCAAGGCGTCAATATCCCATGGATGACGGCCCCAGACCGTGTGCTTCACTTCAGTATGGCGCACATCCACCGCCTTTAGCTCCGTACGGGCTACTTCGGTTCCCGAAATGGGATCTTGCACGGAAACCACCCCCGATTGAGCAGTGGGGTCTATGTTCACCCTGACCACCATATGGCCTTCGCCACGCAGGCATTGCTCGGCCTGGTTCTGGGCCCTCAGGTAGACCATCTGATAATGGCGCGGAACCGTATACGAAAGACTGGGCGAGCTGCCGTCGCTCTGGATGCCGCCGGCGCAACCCGTTAAAGCAAATAGGACGCTCAGGCTGATCAGTGGCTTCTGCATACGGTCTCCAGTGCACCACACCAGAAACCGCCTGACCTAGCCTGCTTGCAGGGCGGATTCGCAGGCGCCCAGTGTGGGGTAATCGGTATAACCCTTGGGCCCGTCCCCGTAAAAGGTGGAAGGGTCCCACTCGTTGAGAGGCGCGCCTTGTTGCAGACGGTGGACCAGGTCGGGGTTGGCTATGAATGCCCGGCCAAAGGCCACTGCATCGGCCACTCCGGAATCGAGTAAGCGCTGCGCGCTTTCCAGATCGTGCCCCTCGTTGGCAATGACTGGGCCCCCGAACCTGCGTTTAATGTCGGTCAGCAGGTTATCAGGCCGGGGCGACTCTCGTGTAAAGATAAATGCGATTTTACGCTGGCCAAGTTGCTCGGCAACATAGCCAAACAACCGAGCAGGATCCGAATCGTGCATGGAGTGGGATTGGCCTCGAGGCGACAAATGCACGCCCACCCTATCTTCACACCAAATGCCTATACAGGCATCAACGATTTCCATGAGAAGCCGAGCGCGATTGGGTATTGAACCACCATACTCGTCACGTCGTTGATTGGACCCGTCGTGAAGAAACTGGTCGATAAGGTAGCCATTGGCGCCATGCACCTCTACCCCGTCAAACCCCGCCTCTTTGGCATTACGCGCGGCTTGAGCAAAGTCGGCGACAATCCCGGCGATTTCCTCGGTACGCAAGGCACGGGGGGTGACGTAATCGCGCTTGGGCCGCAAGAGGCTGACATGGCCGCTACATGCAATGGCGCTCGGCGCGACGGGAATTTCACCGTTCAGGTATTCGGGGTCGGACACCCTGCCCACATGCCAAAGCTGCAAGAAGATCTTGCCCCCTTTGGCATGCACAGCATCGGTGATGGCTCTCCAGCCCTGGACTTGCGCCGTGCACCAGATGCCCGGCGTATTGGGATAACCCACCCCCTGGGGTGAGACCGACGTGGCTTCCGAAATGATCAGGCCGGCGCTGGCTCGTTGACAATAATACTGGCGCATGAGCTCGTTGGGTACGCGCCCCGGTGCGGCGCGAGTTCGAGTCAACGGCGCCATGACAATGCGGTTTTTGAGCGTCACCGCTCCCATTTGCACGGGATCGAACAGACTTGGCATGGATAGAGAACGTAAAATATCAAGGTAAACCCTAGGTCAACAAATTACCACATTATGCACAGATATACTCGTCTTTTTGGGCGAATCGGCCCACCTTGGTCTTGCCCGATCCAATATACGGCCTCGCGAACCACCAAGGGCTAAGCCGCTCGCTACAGTTATCAGATACGTTCTATGGGTCAGTTTGCCGTCATCGGTTTGGGCCGCTTCGGTTCCAGTGCTTCGCTTGAATTGATTCGCCTGGGCCATGCCGTCCTGGGTGTTGACCATAACGCCAAAAATGTCACCCAGTACGCCGACGAACTGACTCAAGCAGTCATTGTCGACGCCACAGACAAACACGCATTAGAAGAGCTTGCACTTGAAAACTACGACGTGGTTCTTGTCGCTATCGGCAGCGATATCGAGACCAGTCTGGTCTGCGTCGTGCACTTAAAGAGCCTTGGCGTGAAAACCATCTGGGTCAAGGCATCCACCACGGCCCACCACCTGATCCTCAACAAGCTCGGCGTTGCTCGCATCATCCACCCAGAAGAAGAAATGGGTTTGCGTGTTGCGCAAGCGCTTAGTTACCCCATGGTCAACGACTATATCTCCTTGGGTAACGGCGAATTTGTCGTTGAGATCCATGTCAGTCAAACGCTGCAGGGCGCCCCGCTAAGCCGGTTCATCGATGGGCCAAGAAGCCCGGTACACGCTTTGGTGATTCGACGTAAATCGGAACTCTTCGTCCATCCCGACCGCGACTTCGAACTGGCGGCAAACGACGTTCTGGTTCTGTTGGGACAACTGGAAGCGCTAAAGACTATCGCTCCCAAGCTGGTCTGACTGCATGCGTATGCGCTCCCCTCGCGGCATGGACGTCTATAAGCGGTTTGCCCGTACTGGTCGATTCAGCGCCAGTCCACCAATTGTTTTGGGCGGCGGCTTCCTGCTTCTGATATTTATCGGCACCGTATTGCTGGCTTTGCCCATTGCCACGACCCGACCTATCGGGCTGTTTTCGGCGTTTTTCATGTCCGCCTCGGCAGTCACGGTAACCGGCCTGGCAGTCGTGGATCCGGCCACCTCGTTTACCTGGTTTGGCCAAGTGGTGTTGGCGCTACTGGTACAAATAGGCGGACTGGGCTTTGTCACCTTGGCGGTGGTTTCGATGCTTGCTTTAGGCAAGCGCATCAGCATGCAACAACAAGCTGTGGCGCTCGAAGCTTTTAACCAGACCAGCGTTTCCAAGATTCGGCAAACGGCCTTTACTGTATTCAAATTGACTGCCGTTATCGAGGGCATCGCCATGGTGATGCTGTTTATATGGTGGATACCCGAGCTCGGTATCGCCCGCGCTTTGTATGAAGCCATATTCCACTCCATTATGGCGTTCAATAACGCCGGCTTCACCTTGCGGCCTACTCAAGCCGCCTTATCGGCCGTCGATCCGTTCATCATTCTGCTGACCACCACTCTCATCACTTTAGGCGGTATAGGTTTTACGGTCTTGAACGATGTACGACATAAATGGCGTTGGACGCCCCTCACACCGTACACGCGCATTATTGTGCTTGCCGCCCTGGTGCTCAACTTGGGTGGTTTCGCGATGATCTGGGCGCTCGAAGCATCAAATCCGCTAACTTTGGGCAGCCTTTCACCCTGGCAGCAGGGATTCGCCGCGTGGATGCAAAGCGTCACCACTCGTACGGCCGGCTTCACCTCGATAGACGTCGGTCACCTGACAGACAGCAGCACCTTATTGATTATGCTGCTGATGTTTATTGGGGGCGGTTCCCTCAGCACGGCTAGCGGAATAAAGATAGGGACCGCCGTGGTCCTGTTTGCTGCCGCCTATTCCTATATACGTCAGCGGTCGGATATCGTCGTTCTTAAAAGAACTATTTCGGCTGATACTGTGCAAAAGGCGTTGGCCATTCTGCTTTTGGCAAGCGGGCTAATCTTTATCGGCGTTTTCCTGCTTTCGCTGTTCGAAAAGAGGCCCTTGCTTGACCTCGCGTTCGAGGTGGTATCCGCCTTTACTACTACCGGACTCACGCGTGGGCTTACCTCAGAACTGTCTACTGCCAGCCAGACCTTGCTGGTGGCTCTTATGTTCATTGGTCGGCTGGGGCCTCTAACTCTCGTGTACAACCTCAGCACGCAAAGACGCAGCCGCATACGTTACCCGGAGGCCCCTTTCCAGGTCGGGTAAGCATTTATTGAGGGGCGGCGCGGCCAGACTCGCGTCCCTCCGATACCGCTGGTTCTCCTTCCACGTGGACGTTGACCAAGGCGTGATCGCCTTTCTTGTCCTGCGCGAAGTGCACCACGGATTGCGGATAAGGCAGCTCGATGCCCGCAGCATCGAAATGCTTTTTGACCAGCCGGTTGAATCCGCGTTGCACCTCCCACTGCATGCCCGGCAAGGTCTTGATAAGCACTCGCACATTGAAACCGCGTTCATGCAGGGATGTCACGCCAGGAATGGAAATATCCTCCATGACAAGTTTGGCCAGCTCTGGATCCTGCATGAACTCGTCGAATGCGCTGCGCAGCGCCTGGATGGCCTGATCCACGTCTTCGCGGTAGGCAATGGCGTACTCACCGTAGTGGTACCCAAAGCCGCGCATGTGGTTGGATACCCGATCGATCGACGAAAACGGGATCAAATGGTAGCCACCGTCCAGTGTCCTCAGAACTACTGAGCGGATAGTGATTTTCTCGACGGTGCCGAACAGGCCGACCAATTCGACGACATCGTTCTGGTTCATGCCGTTTTCCAGCTGGATGAAGACTCCGGTAATTACATCTTGCACCAACTTCTGGGCCCCGAAGCCAATAGCCAGACCCACCACTCCTGCGCCCGCGATAAGAGGGCCAATGTCGATGCCTATCTGGGAAAGCACGATAAGTACGGTCAAGGTGGCGATGGTGACGAGGGCGGCATTGCGAAACAGCGACAGCAGAGTCTTCTCACGCTCGCTGGGACCGTGATCACCTGCTTTAGCGTTGAGCCGGCTCTCTATGATGCTGGCCACGACGGTCCAGGCAGCCGCGGCCACCAGCAAAATAATTGCGACATGCACCACCGTGGCAATCACCGAACGTCCTTGGTCGGAATACACCCACTCGGCCAAGTTGAACGCGCGCCACGCGTCCAACACCACTAAGGCCGCTGCAATTACAACGGCGATGCGCAAGGCTTGAATAACGGCCGGCACATAAGAGTTGATTCGGTCTTCCAGCAAGGGCAGGCGCTGCTTCAGATCGTCCGAGAGCCGTATTCGACGCGCCAGCATGGAAGACAATATGGCCAGAATGAATGCCCCTACCGCGACCGCCGCCAACGTCTGCACAGTCGCGTTGGCCATAAAACTCAGAGCGTCACTCTGATCCACCTGAGTCACTACAAGCAGTACCGTGAAGTAGGCAATCGCCAACACATGCCAGATGCGCGCAAACACGCGCACAAGTGTGCCGAAGACCGTGGTTTGCATGGCATTGGCGTGGAGCATGAGCGTAGCACGCACACTCCGATGGCGAGACCACACAACGCGGATGGCGTAGATGTACACACCCAACATTATGAACAAGCCGACAAGGCGGCCCACCGACGGCGCAATCATTTGCTGAATGAGGGGCGCGACCACCATGAGGCCGTAACCAGTGACCGTAATAATACGGGCCAACCATCCATACCAATACGCCGCACTCTCCTCCGACATAGGCCACAAGCGCAGTTTGGGATGACGCTTCGCGAACACGGCCCGACTAATGGTCTTCACCAGCTCGACGGCTAGAAAGGCATTCACCATCGCGAGGCCCAGGCGCTCTCCTCGGTCAAACGGAAACGGCAAAGCGCCGGCGGCCAGATAACCTGCAAAACCGGCCAGGACAATAGCGGCCGCATCGATCAGGAGCGCACCGAGCACTCCTCCGGCTTTCCGGTAAAAACTGAGTTTGTCGACGTTGAAGGCTAATGGACCGAAGCGGCCGTGGAGTACGCGCAATTCGTCCGCCTTTCCAGCTGGAAGCTGACCTACCCAGGTATCCAGACGACGGAACATGCGCACCGCAATAGAACGAAAAACGCCGTAGGCTACGAGTAGCGCCGCCAGCACCATTAGAAAGCCGGAGAGCTCCGACCAACGATGCTGGACGTCATCGGCAACCTGACGACCAGTAAAGACATCGCGCACTAAGCGAGCGGCTTCTGAAAAGTCTCGCCCCAGCCCTGCAGCAAAAGCTTGGGCGTGTCCGCCGATTCCCTGGGGCCGTGCCGACGGTGCGTCCGTCGTGCCCGCCGCTCCTTGCCTGGAAGCGACGGTCGACGCCGTTACGCTGTCGCCAGCGGCTTGTGAAGGACTATTCTGAGCAGTAGAAGAATTAGAAGCGGTAGAAGAAGGAGGGGTAGAAGGAGCCGATGCTCCCGTCCCTGCCAGCTCACGCAGTTGTGCAATCAATGCATCTCGGGCCGCCGGGTCCTGCAGCAAATCCGCCAAAGCCGCGTAAGACGGAGCCGTGGATGGATTCATGCCTACAGAGCCTTGAGGCTCCGCGGATGCCGACGCGCCCTCTTGCGCCCTCTGCGGGTCGGTCTGGACGGTGTCCTGTGGAGGCGAGCTGGTCTTGAGGGAGGAGGCAGCCTGACCCATGGCAAAAGGGGCAACGCTCAAGGCCCAGGCGGCTAGCAGCAATCGAGCGCACCGGGCGAAGCCAGGCATGGCTTTTTCGGCAGTAACTTTGCGATCCATATCGTTCAAGCTGGGCCCCCATTCCCGAGGCCCTTGTCCAAAAGGGAAGTCCTAAAGGGTAACACCGCCCCTCCAACCTTCGCCTGCCGAAGTCAGAATCCAAATGGTTCAACTGTCGGCTAACACAGTAAAGATTTTGCTTGACCCGTATCGACCACGCACAAAAGAGGGCTTACAGCATCTATATCTGTAAGCCCTCTTTCTACGACCGAATTGGTCGGGACGGAGTGATTCGAACACTCGACCCCTTGCACCCCATGCAAGTGCGCTACCAGGCTGCGCTACGCCCCGAAGACATAAATTCTAGCACGATTATTTCTGACAGCGCAAGATGCTGCGTAGTGCCCCTCCTCCACGTGGCCTAAGCAAGTTTTGACCGAAGGCAGTCTGTGTAACAACTTCCGGCCGCCTCGGCCTGCTGACCTACGACGTTTCGCTTACGGATTCTGCTTGAGCAAACAGGTCCGGCTCGAAGAAAAGCCTAGGACGTAAAGACAGTCGGGCTTAGGTTATACGCCGCATGTGAGCGGCCTTCCCTGTATCTAAGATTGATCCCACGTAACAGACGAAGTGTCCAGAAGTAAAAAAACAGGCGCTTTGTAATCGATGAGGGGAAGCAGTGAAACGAATTAGCAATTGCCTCGTGTGCTTGGCAGTAGCCGGCTGGTTGCCCGCGCATGCCGGACAACCGAAAGTCCCTGACGATCCGCAAGCCAGCCTGGAGTCACAGGTAGCCGAACAGATGCAGGCGGACAAGACAGCGGAATCGGGTCAGCAACACCTGTTGAAGGACCCGCTGTCCGGCATCGTCATCAACCGCACAGTGACTGTGCTTGGTAACGACTTCTACCAATACTTTGCCACCGCATGGAGGCAAAAAGACGTCGCCAACAAGTACTCCATCACCGTTTACGAACGTCCTTCCGCCCGGTGGGGAAGCGAAGTGTGGGTGGATTACCGCCACGAAACCATGTTTCGCACTTTCTTGTCCCCCGCGCGGCAGGCTGCTCGTGAAGTCAGTGAACAGGCCGCCGAAATGGTCCACGAAAACGTTGTTCGCAACGAAATCCAGCGGATGCTGGTGCAAAGCCAGGATCTTGGCAAAGAGGAGCTTTAAAAAATGAGACTAGTGCACACCGTAAAACGTAGCAAGCTGGCTCGAGGGCTGAGCTTGGCGTTGGCCAGCTGTCTAGCCACCGTCAGCGTACAGGCTACCGAACTGGTGTATTTCCCGTTGAATCCATCTTTTGGCGGCAGCCCGTTGAATGGCCAAGTCCTGCTCAATTCGGCGCTAGCCACCAATAAACACAAAGACCCGAATATCGATGACGGAAGGCTCGAAGACCAGACTCCGCTCGACATTTTCAACGAGACGCTTGAGCGGGCAGTCCTGAGCCAGCTAGCCGGAGCCGCCACTAGCCGAATCATCGGCCAGGATGGGCGCCTGGTTCCGGGCAACCTGGAAACGGAGAACTTCTACATCAACATTGTCAGTGCCGGAGGCGGCCGCATAAGCATCACGACCACCGACAAGTTGACCGGCAACACCAACACTTTCGAGGTACAGCAATGATTAGTCGTCGCGCAGTTCTCTCGAACGCTTGGGTTCAGCGCGCTAGCAGGCTGGCCGTGGCGACCGTCGCATGCTCGGTAATGGCTGCCTGCGCTCTTCCTCCAAAGGAGGTCGAGACCCAAGCCGTGCTGACGCCGCCCAGCCCTTCCACGCATGACCTTCGCAGCCTGCCGGAGCCCAAAGGGAAGATTGTCGCTGCAGTCTACGGCTTTCGAGACCAGACCGGACAATACAAACCCTCGCCAGACAGCTCATTCTCCACCTCCGTCACCCAGGGTGCAGCCACTTTATTAGTGAAGGCGCTCATGGACTCGAACTGGTTTACCCCAGTGGAGCGCGAAAGTTTGCAGGAGCTTTTAACGGAGCGTCGCATTGTTCGTGCCCTGGATGGATCGCAAGAGAACTCGCCACCCAGTATCCAGATCCCAGCGTTGCTGCCCGCATCGATTCTGGTTGACGGCGGAATCATCGCCTACGAAAGCAATGTGAGGACTGGCGGTTTGGGCGCTCGCTTCCTGGGGGTCGGGCTATCCACGCAGTACCGAATGGATCAGGTCACGGTAGGTCTGCGTAGTGTGGACATCCGCACGGGAAAGGTTCTGCAAACCGTGACGACGACCAAAACCATA
>JAJUGB010000065.1 GCA_029268595.1 Alcaligenaceae bacterium
ACAATGTGATGAGCAAAAAGATACCGCTAGCGGACGTCGATCTGAATTTGATGAGGGTATTTCAGTCGATTTATGAAGAAGGCAACCTGACGACGGTGGCCGAGCGTTTGAATCTGACGCAGCCCGCCGTCAGTTATTCGCTGCGGCGCTTGCGAGACGTCTTGGGCGACCCGCTGTTTGTACGGACCAATCAGCGCATGGAGCCGACTCCGGTTGCTCAAAGGCTGGCCCCGCCCATACAAGAAGCCTTGCTGCTATTGCAGGACGCCATCCAAGACCATCAGGTCTTCGATCCTGAATCCAGCAAGCGGGTTTTTCGACTGAGTATGTCGGACATCGGCGAAATCGTGTTCCTGCCCCCACTCATCGAATTTATCGGCCAACATGCTCCCGGTATACGTCTGGAGGTCGACCCCGGCTCGCTAGACACCCTGGCCGACGCCTTAAGGCAAGGCAATATTGATCTGGCCATTGGCAACCTGGTTCAGCTGAACCCGTTTACGCACCGAGTGACCCTGTTTCATGAAGACTACGCTTGCATGGTGCGGGCCGACCATCCGATAGCCACGCAAGAAGAGCTGTCTCTGCACGACTTTCTGTCCTGGCCTCATATTTTTGTCTCGTCCAGCTCCAATGCGCACCGTAGTTTTGAAGAGATTCTGGTAAGCCAGGGCGTGCGCCGCCATATTGCTTTGCAAGTGCCGCATTTCACGGTGGTGCCCGATATCATCGAGCGCAGTAATATGATCTGCTCAATACCGCACCAGATCGCCGTACGCTTCAACCGTTACGGCAACTTCAAAATCTTCTCACTGCCCATGCATGTGCCGCCCAGCGAGGTGGCTGTGCACTGGCATCCCAGGTTCGAGCATGACGAAGCCAATAAATGGCTCCGTCAGCTGGTCATCAAGTTCCTCAAAACCGAAAAAGACTGAGTCGTGATGGCAGGCGGGTGCCAGGCCTTAAACGGTTGGCCTTACTGCTTTTGATACAGCGGCATGACCTTATCAGCAGCAACTTTTAAATCGGCCATGCGAGACTGCGCCGAGGGATGAGTGGATAGAAACTCCGGTGGTGCTCCGCCTCCGAGCGACTCCATCTTTTGCCAGAGGGTAATGGCCGCTCTCGGGTCGTATCCGGCACGTGCGGCGAGCTCAACGCCGATCTGGTCAGCCTCCGTTTCATTCGACCGGCTGTGCGGTAAGGTAAACATCACCTCGCTCAGCTTGCTGCCCAGCTGGGAAGTGGCCTGGCTTCCGGTCACGGCGGAAAGCACGGTAAGCCCCATCTCGGTGGCCATCTGGCGTGAGACTTGTTCCCGCGCATGCTCGCGAAGTGCGTGTGCAATTTCATGGCCAATCACGGCCGCAAGCTCGTCGTCGGACAGCTTGAGCCGCTCGATGAGGCCGGCATAGACGGCAATCTTGCCCCCTGGCATGCACCAGGCGTTGGCCTCGTCCACGTTCAGAACATGGACCTCCCAATTCCAGTTCGCAGCATCGGGACGGAATACACCCACCTGCTGGATCAGCTTCTGTGTAATGGTGCGCACCCGGCTAACTTGAGCACTGTTCACGTCCAGAACGCCTTGCTGACGAGCTTGAGCAATCAGTTGGCTGTATTGTGCATTGGCCTCCTGCTGCAGAGCCGCTTCTGACACTAATCCCGACATGTATTGCTTTCGATCCACGCCGACTGCGCCCGACTGAGTGGTCTGCACCGCCGTGCAGCCCACGGTCACGGCAGCAATGGAGAGCAATGCGACGCCAAGGGCGCGTCGAGGAAAGCCGGAACGAATCATGTATTAACTCCAAAGTGTGAATCAGCCAGGGTGTTGGCTTAAAAATAGGCCAAGAGTACCCAAGCGAAGCAGCAAGAGGTGTTCCTTTTTGTTAAGCGCCGCACTGCCCCCGCTGCCGCAAGCCATGGTCCATCAGGACAATGGCCAGGAGGGCCTCTGCTATGGGCGTTGCGCGTATTCCCACACAGGGATCATGCCGACCCAAGGTTTGTACTTGTACCGGCTCGTTCGCCCGGTTCACTGAACGACGCTCGACGCGAATGCTGGAGGTTGGCTTGATCGCCAGGGACACGGTAACCGGCTGGCCGGATGAAATGCCGCCCAATACGCCACCGGCATTATTGCTGAGGAAGCCGTCAGGCGTGATTTCGTCTCCGTGTTCCGAGCCTCTTTGGGCGATGGAGTCGAACCCGGCGCCGATCGATACGCCCTTCACGGCGTTCAACCCCATCATCGCATGGGCGATATCCGCGTCCAACCGGTCGTAGACAGGTTCGCCCCAGCCGGCGGGCACCCCTTCAGCCACGACTTCGATACGGGCGCCGATGGAGTCTCCATCGCGACGCAGCTGATCCATATACGCTTCAAGCTGCGCCACAACGGTGGCATTCGGAGCGAAGAAGGGGTTGTTCGACACCTCGTCCCATGATTCAAAGGGAATGGTGATGGGTCCCAATTGGCTCATGTAGCCACGCACTCGAATTCCAAACTGCTGGGCCAGCCACTTTTTGGCGATGGCGCCCGCGGCCACAGTAGGGGCCGTCAGTCGAGCGGACGAGCGCCCTCCTCCGCGCGGGTCGCGAATGCCATACTTTTGCCAGTAAGCATAGTCGGCATGACCCGGCCGGAAGGTGTCTTCGATATTGCTGTAGTCCTTGCTGCGAGCATCGGTATTGCGGATCAGCAAACCAATGGGTGCACCGGTGGTGACGCCTTCGTACACGCCGGATAGCACCTCCACGCGGTCGGCCTCTTGCCGTTGTGTGACATGGCGAGAGGTGCCCGGCCGCCGGCGATCCAGCTCTACCTGGATGTCCTCTTCGTTGAGCGCCAACCCTGGCGGACAGCCGTCAATCACAGCCCCTATTGCGGGACCGTGCGATTCGCCAAAGTTGGTGACGCAAAACAATTTGCCTATAGAGTTACCGGACATAATGGGGGGAAAGGAAAATCTGAGAAAAGCGCAATTATGGCACTAGGAGGAGCAGCTGACGGACAGACCCTGCGCCCAATCGGGGGCCGGCCCCGCGTAAGATTCGTAGCCCGCACGCTCGGTGTAGGGGTCGCGCAGCAAAGTCAGTAGTGTCTCGATCTCGCTGGGGTCGTCTTGTTCGGCAGCACGGATCGCGATTTCGGCCAGATGATTGCGCAACACATACAGCGGATTGGCAGCCAGCATGGCGGCTATCCTTTCTTCGTCCGGGCCGGCGTCCTCCTGAATGCGATGACGGTAGCGCTCAAGCCACTGTGCGGCTGCGTCCGGGTCATTGAACAGTTCCAGCCACGGCTCGGGCCGCTCAAGCGCGTGTGCCAGCCGTCTAAAGCTTAAAGTGAAGTCGGCTTGCTGGATGTGCAGCAGCCGCCACCAGTCGTCCACCAGCACTTCATCGCCTTCGCGCCAACTTGACCATCCGAACTTCTTGACCAAATTGCCGTGGAAAGCGTCCAGAAAATACTGCTCGAAACCTTGCAAGGTGTCTCGCAGGTCGTCTGCCTCGACACCCAACGCTACAAAGGTATTGGCAAGCCGGAACAAATTCCAGTGCATGACCGAAGGTTGGGCATTCCAGGCATAACGACCGTGCACGTCGGTGTGATTGCAAATGTGTCCAATCTGGAATGTGTCCATGAACCCATACGGGCCATAGTCCAAGGTCAGCCCCAATATCGACATATTGTCGGTGTTCATGACCCCATGGCAAAACCCGGCGGTCTGCCAGTCGGCCACCAATTGAGCCGAGCGCAACATGACTTCGTCAAGCAGGCGCAAGGACAGGTGTACGTCTTTGCCATCCGCCCGCGGCTCGCGCAAATGGGGGTAATAGCGGTCTACTACGTAGTCCAGCAACTGCTGTAGATAGTGTGGTTGCTGAATAAAGTGCTCAAACGTCCCGAAGCGCACAAAGCTCGGAGAAAGTCGTGTGACGATGGCGGCGCGTTCGATTGTTTCTCGCCTTACCGGGTCATCTCCCACCACTATAGCGAGGGCGCGCGTGGTGGGAATACCCAGTCCGGCCATGGCTTCGCTTGCCAGGTACTCTCGCACAGATGAACGTATCACTGCTCGGCCGTCCCCCATACGCGAGTACGGCGTCAACCCCGAACCTTTCAACTGGACTTCCCAGTTGCCAGACGGCCCCTGGATCTCGCCCAGCAAATGGGCCCGCCCATCGCCCAGCTGCCCCGCCCAGACCCCGAATTGGTGTCCGCTGTACACAGAGGCGAGGGTTCGCCCTCCGGGCAAAGGCGCATTACCGGCGAATACGTCAAGAAAGCTCTTGGACTTGAGGGCGTCCTCTGTCAGCCCGAGCAACTGTGCCGCCTGTGGGTTGGCGTGCAGCAATCGTGGCCGGGTCAGCGGTTGCGGCGAAAGCTCGGTATAGAAGGCCGAAGGCAGCTCTGCATAGGGATTGACCACATGCAGCTCGTGTATGGAATCCACCAGCATGGTCATGTTCCTTGATTTCGTGCGGCCGAGCGGGCTGCCCGTGCGGCTCGCTTGGCCGGGCGCACATACAAGATGGCGCAAAGGTAAAAAACGAGGGACAGCGCGATCTCAATGACCGCCATCGTTGCGGAAAGAGGGGAAGGATCTGAATAAGCCCGCACCACCCCTTCCATGAAATACAGAAGGATGAGCATTGCCGCCCATTGCATGGTGTACAAGCTGCCTTTTAATACGCCGCGCAAGGGCAGCAACAGTGGCAGAACCTTCAATACCAGCCACGATCCGCCCGGCCGTAGAGGCGCCACTTTAAGTTCCCAGGCAAGGCAAAGAATAATCAAGCCGAAAAGCGTAGCCGCTGCCGTGTATCGCAGCGCAGGATTGAGTGGCGTAGTCATACTGGTATTATTACCCGGAATGGCAAACCGCGTGGTTCGTCACCTGGCCAAACTGCAAGTGGCAGGCCTGACAACATGACCCAAAATCAATCCGTAAATTCGAAAGGCGCGTCATGGCGCACGCGGTTGCGAAGCTGGCGCCCAAGCGCCGGCAAAGTGCTTTCTTACGCCGTTCAGCGCGCTGCCGAAAAAAGGCTGCCTCAAGTGGCGGCCAGTCTCACTTACACCACCGTACTGGCTCTAGTCCCGTTCCTGGCGGTCGTCCTGGCCTTGTTCACCGCATTTCCCATATTCAACGAGTTCAAGCTGGCCCTCGAAAACTTCATGACGACCAGCCTGATGCCGGCGGCGGTATCGCAGACTGTCATGGAGTATCTGAACCAGTTTGCTGCCAAGGCGGCCGGATTAACGACCATCGGCGCGGTGTTTCTGATGGTGACGTCCATCATGCTGATCATGACGATCGATGGGGCCTTCAACGACATATGGAATGTCGAACGTCAGAGGCCGCTGAAGCAACGCATGCTGGTGTATTGGGCCATCATCACTTTAGGACCGATACTGGCCGGCGCCAGTCTCTGGATGACCTCTTTTCTGGCCCAGGTCTCGCTGCAGCGGCTTCAGACCATACCCGCCGCGCTCGACTTCCTGCTTGCCCTCATTCCATTTGTCATTACCAGCCTGGGCTTCGCCGCCTTGTTCATGTATGTGCCTAATCGCCAGGTTTATTGGCGGGACGCCCTGGCGGGCGGTGTTGGCACGGCGCTGGTGCTGACCATAATGAAGACGGGGTTTGCTTTTTATATCTCGCGCTTTCCTTCCTATACAGTGATCTATGGCGCATTCGCCACCCTGCCCATATTCCTGTTGTGGATCTACCTGTCTTGGCTGGGTATATTATTGGGCGCCACCGTGGCGGCCACTTTACCGTCGCTACGGCTGCGCCGCTGGGCCGAGAAACGTCAACCCGGGGCCGGTTTTGTTGACGCCATACAAGTACTGCGCATATTGCATCGTGCACAGGGCACCCCCGAGCCGGGGCGAAGCATCCGATTCCTTAGCGATCACTTGCAATTGCATCCGGACGAGCTGCTCGCTGTATTGCAGCGCCTGCACGTCTTAGGGTATGTAGTGCCCAGCCAGACTCGCGGCATAGATCAATGGGTTATGGTAGGCGACCCCAGCCAGGTCGAAGTGGGCCGTCTTGTTGACCTATTTCTTATTGATCGTACTCAGCTGGGACTCGTACAAGAGCCGGGGTTGCTCAAAGCCGTGTCCGCGGTATTAGACCGCAGTCCGCACCTGACGCTGGCTCAGGTTCTTCAAGCCAGCGGTACCACCGAGGCCCCTGCGCCTGTTCGAAAATCGGCGAATGAGGCAAAATAGGCCAGTAACAATAGTGGAACCGGGAGACCGCCATGCTTAAAGTCAGTGAAATCCTTCGTGTCAAAGGGCACACCCTTTACACGGCGTCGCCTGATATGCCTATTCGGCGCGCGCTGGAAACCATGGCGCTGCAGGACATCGGTTCGCTCGTCATCATGGAGCACGGCGAACTGGTCGGCATGCTCACCTTCCGCGAAATCATTAGGCATCTGCATGCCAACAACGGCAATACGGGCGACTACACTATACGAAGCATCATGGACGATGCGCCCGTCAGCGTCACACCTAATACCAGCGCCGACGAAGTGCAGCGGCTCATGCTCGATAAGCATGCGCGTTACATGCCCGTCATGGACGGCCCGGTCCTACAGGGCGTTATTTCGTTTTACGATATGGCGCAGGCTATCGTGTCGGCTCAACAGTTCGAGAACAGCATGCTCAAGGCTTACATTCGCGACTGGCCCGGTGTCGACGACAGCCACCAGACCGATCGCGCCACTTAAGCCGCCTTACGCATTCGCAGCTTAAGGTCTCGCCAGGCCCGCTGTATTATCAGCGGGTCATTTGTGTTCAGGATACGGGCATCAGACAACGTACGCCGCCATTGCCGCGCACCCTGCTGCCCAGCCATCCAGCCCAACATGGGTTTCACCACCATGCGCAGCGGCGTGCCGCGCTCAACCTGTGTCTCTGCGTAGCGGGTCATGGCCTCGACGACGGCGTCCGGTTCCATGTGCTCCACATCGGGATGCAGCCGGCTCGACAATTCAGAGAGAACGCCTGGCGTATGCCACGCAGCGCGCCCCAGCATGACGCCGTCGTGTTCGTCCAATAGTGACATCGCCTGTTCTGCAGTGGCCACGCCTCCGTTCAGCACAAATACAGCTTCTGGGAAATCGGCCTTCAGTCGCTGCGCAACGGCGTAACGTAAGGGCGGAATCTCTCGGTTGTCCTTCGGCGACAGCCCTTTCAGGACGGCGTTGCGGGCGTGCACGATGAAAACACGGCAACCTACCTCGTATAAAGCCCCTACAAAATCTCGTACAAAGTCGTAAGACTCGTTGTAATCCAGGCCCAGGCGATGCTTGACAGTCACCGGTACGCTGACTGCGTCCTGCATGGCCTTGATACAGTCCGCCACCAGCTTCGGTTCAGCCATCAGGCAAGCACCAAACGCGCCTCGTTGCACGCGCTCCGAAGGACAACCGCAATTCAGGTTGATTTCCTGATAACCCCATTGTTGTCCGAGACGAGCACTGGCGGCCAAGGCTTCTGGCTCACTGCCGCCCAGTTGCAGAGCCACCGGCGACTCCGCAGGATCAAAATCCAGATGCCGGGCTACATCGCCATGCAACAAAGCGCCCGTGGTGATCATTTCGGTGTAAAGACGAATACGGGGAGCCAGCAGGCGATGAAAATACCGGCAGTGGCGATCAGTGACATCAATCATGGGCGCGACACTGGTGCGCCATAATTGCGCTTCGATAGGACTGGTAGTCACGTTGGGGTATAGTCTGGCGGCGTATGCGCCAGTTCAGCGATATAAACTCATGATTTTACCCCTTTGCAGGGCTGCAGCCCGGGGTTCGGCGCGGAGCAGTAGTCTAAAATCAGTGGCCCGCCTTGCGGCCTTTTTTATTTATTCGTCAAGCAACATCAATCTATGGCCGTCTTTACCACCGTCACCGAGGGCGACGCCCACCAGCTTTTGCGTCAGTATGACTTGGGCGAGCTAGTCTCTTTACAAGGCATCACTGCTGGCATAGAAAATACCAACTATTTCCTGACCACAACGCAAGGCGAGTACGTATTGACGGTGTTTGAGGTGCTTACGCGCGAACAACTTCCGTTCTACATCGAGCTCATGCATCATCTGGCCAAGGCCGGCATCCCCGTCCCCGAGCCACAAACCCAGCACAACGGCCAGCGCCTAGGGGTACTGCACGGCAAGCCGTGCGCGATCGTCACGCGATTGTCGGGCGGATACGAGCCCGATCCGGGCCCTGTTCATTGCGGCTTGGCTGGAGCCACGCTGGCTCGCGCGCATCTGGCCGGCCAAGACTTCGGCATACGACAACCGAATTTGCGCGGGCTTACTTGGTGGCAGGCCACCATTCCCCAGCTGATACCATTTCTGAACGCCGAGCAGTCGGCTCTTATCCAGAGCACCTTGAAAGATCAAGTTGCGTTTGCAGAATCGGCCGCCTATGAGCACCTGCCCTTTGGGCCGGCCCATTGCGATCTGTTCCGCGACAACGTTCTGTTCGATGGTACTTACGAGACGCCGCGCATGGGCGGTTTCATCGACTTCTATTTTGCGGGTTGGGATACTTGGCTCTTTGACGTAGCCGTCAGCGTCAACGACTGGTGTATCGATCGACAAACTGGGACATTCCAGGAAGAGACACTGCAGGCGTGGCTTAACGCTTACGCTGCGGTACGGCCCTTTACAGCAGAAGAGCGACAAGCGTGGCCCCTCATGCTGCAGGCTGCAGCCCTACGGTTCTGGGTATCGCGGTTGTACGACTTTTACCTGCCGCGGCCCGCGCAAACCCTCAAACCGCACGACCCACGGCATTTCGAGCGCATACTCCGACTTCGCAGGGAAACGACCGTGCATCCGTTGCCTTAAAGGGCGCGGTTCAATAGCATCTGGAATCATCGCGGAATCACAATCATGCAAGCTGCCGTTTTACCGTTTGCTGCCGGATGGCGCTGGATACAAGAGGGCCTTGCGCTCTTCAAGCGCCAGCCCATGGCCATGTTCTTCTGGAGCCTGGTCACGGGCCTGCTGATCACGGCGTCCTATCTCATCCCCCTGTTCGGCCAAATGGCTTTGATCGCCTCCGTACCGTTACTCACCTTCATCACGCTCAACGCCTGTCGTCATATCGCCCACGGACGAATCATGCAGCCGGGCATGTGGTTGCAACCTCTGCGAGATGCTGGTGTGCGCAAGCGCTTATTGCGCCTTGGCTTTACTTATCTGGGCGTTTGCTTATTGGGAGGCCTGCTATCCACCCTTCCCTTTATGGACACCTTAATGCAGGCAGTCGGCACGGAGGGCCAGGTGGACGAAGCGGCTTTTGTCGAAGCCATTCGCGGGCCTTTCCTTACCTTCGCGGTGATCTATCTGCTGATCTCAGCACTGTTCTGGCACGCTCCTGCCCTGGTGGGCTGGCATGGTATCCGACTGAGCCAAGCCCTGTTCTTCTCCATGGTGGCGTGCTGGCGCAATAAATGGCCGTTTTTGCTGTACGGGGTAAGCTGGGCCGCCATTTTTGTGCTTGTTCAGACACTAGGAGACCTGCTTATTGCCATGGGCTTGGGTCAAGGGCTGTCTCAAATCTTGTTGACACCCGTCAATATCGCCATTGCGGCCGTCTTGTACTGCAGTTTCTATCCTACCTACATGAGCGTGTTTGGCTACGGCGCTGATACGGAAGCGATAGACGACCCAAATTCGGAAAAGCAGTAGTGCTTCGCCCAGTGGTCAAGCGAACGTCGTACTTACCTTTACACCCAATCGCGCCAAACCGGAACCAAACCCTCGGGTAAAGGTGGCAAGGCGCCCATATCGATCTTGCTTTCCGACGGGGCATGAAAGTCCGATCCACGTGAGGCCATAAACCCGTAATGCTGGGCCAACTGCGTATATTTGGCGTAATCTTCGGGCCGGTGACTGCCGGTTATCACCTCGATGGCCTCGCCGCCCAGCTGACGAAACTCGTCGAATAAAGCATGCTCTTGGGTATCGGTATAGTTGTACCGACCGGGATGCGCAATGACGGCGACTCCGCCCGCCCGGTGTATCCACTCTACTGCTTGCTGCACAGTGGCCCACTGGCCCCTGACGTAACCCGGTTTTCCATCAGCCAAGTACTTGTTGAATACTTCCTGAAGATTCTCGCAAGCGCCCTGTTCGACCAGGAAGCGAGCAAAGTGGGTGCGGCTGACCAGCGCCGGGTTACCCGCGTAACGCAACGCGCCCTCGTACGCCCCGGGCCATCCAAGCGATTCCAGTCGCCGTCCCATGATGATCGCGCGATCTACCCGACATTCGCGTATGCGAGCCAGACCGGCATTAAGGCGGGCCTCGTTGGGGTCGATGTTAAGCCCGACAATGTGCACCGATTGTCCGGCCCAAGCGGCCGAAATTTCTACACCACTGATGAACTGAAGCCCCAATTGCTGAGAGGCCTCCTGGGCCTGGGCCAAGCCCCTGACCTCGTCGTGATCGGTCAGGGACCAAAGCTGAACGCCGTTGTCTGCCGCGCGCTGGGCGACTTGCGCCGGCTGCAATACGCCATCCGACATGCAGGAGTGGCAATGCAAGTCTGCATTGAACTGTAAGGATGTTTTCGTCAAATAGGTCTCCCGACTACGGGCGGGCCGATAAAAAATCTTGTACCGCCTGAATCTGGTCGCGCGCCATGATGGAGGGTGCGTGTCCGACGCCTTCGAACTCCACCAAGCTTGCGTTTGTGTTGCGCTCCAGCATCTCTTGGGCCGTTTGCGCTGACAGCAAATCGGACTCCTGGCCGCGTAGAACCAGTACCGGCGACTGGATGCTTTCATAGGCCTGCCAAAGCATGGCCTCGGTTGCCTGTAACAGGGCGGGACTGTACAGCGACATGGGCTCAGCAATGCGCTTATCGTAATGCCGCACCCATTTGCCTTGCCGCTGGACAAACACATGGCGAGTGAGCTCTTGCCATTGTTCATCGGTGTGCGGTCCAAAGCCGGCCGATACCGTGCGCACGTAGTGTACGGCATCCTTGAAAGTCGCGCACTGGACGTCTTCCCCTACATAGGTAGCAATACGGCTTAGCCCGTCCATGTCCAGGACCGGACCGATATCGTTCAGCACGACTCGGCCCAGCTGTATTTGCGCCTCGGGCGGGAGCGCCTGAGGATTGCCTGCCGCCTGCTGCTCTTGCGCCATGACAAGGGCACCAGCCAACCCCAAGCCAATGAGCCCACCCATGGAAGTGCCCACCCAGTGAACTTTGGACGTGTCCAGACGCGCAATCAGAGTCAGAATATCTGATACATATTGCGGAACTGTGTACGCCATTGGATTGGTCAACCAGTCCGAGCGCCCCCGTCCAGCGATGTCGGGACAAATCACGCGAAAGCGCTCAGCCAGGCTACGGCCCAACGCGTCAAAATCGCGGCCCGTTCGGGTCAGGCCGTGTACACACACCACAATGTCCGGATTGCTGGACTCGCCCCACTCCCAATACGCCATTCGGTGGATCCCTCCCGGATGGGCACATGTCACAAACTTCAGCTCCGGCGATGCATGATTGCTGCTAGCTTCCATATCGTTCCAGCAAAAAGAAGAAGAAAGTGGCATGGTAAACCGAGCCATTACCGACTCTGCCAATAACGCGGGCTGGCTTCGCGAGTGCTCCGCGCAGATAGCCCCTTCTTGTCGGAGCGTATGGTAACGGCGCCGCCCAGATCAGTCCGCCAGAATGTCGCTCCCGAGCGCTCCCAGCGCCTTTGCACGTCCGGATGCGGATGGCCGTAACGATTGTAGTGGCCCGCTTGTGCGACCACATGCGAGGCCTCTAGCGTCCGGACGAACTGTGCATCGGAGGACGATTTCGACCCATGGTGCGCAGCCATCACGACTGCAACGGAGTCGAGCCCCCGCTTGATCAGCTGCCTTTCTTCCGGTTGTCCGATATCGCCTGTAAGCAACGCCGAATGGTAAGCCCCCTGGACCAGCAGCACGCAACCTTGCGCATTTCTCTCACGGGACGCAGATCGCTTCCGGGAAGGAGGCCGCCGGCTTGTCGCGGTGTGTGTAGGCCACAGGAATTGGAAAGACACGCCGTCAATATGCCAATGTTTGCCATAACGGCATCGGGACGAAACGCTTGATGCGGTGACGGGAACAAGCTCCCGACCCAGCATCCTGCTTTCGCGCTCAAGGTAGGCCTGCAGGTCGAAGGAGCTATAGGTCTGAGTCACCGGAAACGCCTCTAGCAAACTGCGCACCCCGCCCACATGATCGATGTCTGCATGAGATACCACCAGCGCATCAATACGGCGCACACCTTGCGACCGTAAGAAAGGAATAATGGTGCGCATGGCGCCATCGGAAACGGGACTGCTGCGCAACCCCGCGTCGAACACCAGGGTATGGCGGGCGGTGCGCACAACTATCGAGCCCGCCTGACCGACATCCAGCGCGTGTAGCAGCCACCCGCCTTGCGGTGGGCTGTTTGGCCGCCAGGCCAAGCCGGGCAACATAAGCAGCCAACCCGCGTGGCGCCATGGAAGCCCATGAGGAGCCAGCGCTATAAGCAAGCCTATCAGACCGATTCCAGTAGCCCATATAGGCGCGGAGGCTGCATCGAAACTGGCGAGATCCCATTCGGCCAACCACACTGTGGGGAGCATCGCAATCGACAACGCGGCGTGAGCGAGCCAAGCAACAGCGGATGCGGCCGCGTCCAGGCCCGGAACCAGTGATAAACCGGCCAGCAATAGCGCCAAGGGCGTCACTACTACACCGATTACTGGTATCGCATAACTATTGGCCAATGGAGAAGCCAGGGACACTTCATGGAAAAGCAAGGCAAGTATGGGCATGAGACCCGCGCTGATTGCAAGCTGAATCGCACAGGCCTGCCTCAACCTTAGTCGCCAAGCCGCACTGGGACGGCGTGATGCATGGCCGTACTCTTTACCCCACCAGGAACCGGTGATCAACAACACTGTAAACGCCCCAAACGACAACCAGAAGCCGGTGGCCATTAAAGCCCAGGGGTCGAACAGAACGACCACAAACGCTACGCAGCACAGTAGTGTCATGCCGGAGACAGGCAGTCTGAGAGCATGTACTGTCGCTCCAGCGCACAACATGAAAAACGTCCGGCGTGCAGGCACGCCCCAACCAGCAAGCAAGCAGTAAAGCCAAGCGACGCACAACGCCGCCAAGGCCGACGCAATCTGGGCGGGGAAATATTCTGCAAGCGCATGTTGCCTCCAGCGTATGCGCCGCCAGCCCCACCACGCCGAGACTCCTGCCATGGCGGCAATCATTGTGATGTGGGACCCGCTGATGGAGACCAGATGGCTGATACCCGTGCGGTTGAAAACCTCCCAATCGCTTGCCTCAACGCTAGCCTGATCGCCAATTGCCAGCGCAAGCAAAACCGCCCCATAGCGCTTACTTTCGGTGTAAGGAAGCATGGCTTGCCGGACGTGATGACGGGCTCGCTCGGCAACAATACGCAAGCTGCTCCAGAACTTGTCACGCTGGTATCGGGGGTTGCCCCGCACGCTGCCTGTTGCCCTTAGCCCCTGGGCAAACATATGCCCTTCGTAATCGAAACCATGCGGATTTCTGGCGCCGTGTATGGGCCGAAGATTCAAAGCCATGCGCCACACCTGCCCCGGCTCAAGGTCTGGAAAGTATCCGTCCGGCTCGGTGGGCAGGGAATATGGACCGGCATAACCGGGCGCGTTCCAGTTGACCACTATGGATTCGGGTACCCCTTCCGGTATGGACGACAGCACACGTGCCTCGAACTGACGACTGCCCGGCCTGACCCGCACCAGACTACCCACTTGGAGCACAACTCGAGACACTTTGTCGACGTTTATGGGATCAAGCGCGTCAGCCAAGCGAGACTCTATTCGTGTGACGGTGGCGGCGGCGGCCAGCAAGCCCACACAAAGAGGCCACACAACAACGCTCCACCGTGCGGCGCGCAAGGCACGGAGGCATAGAGCGAACGCCGCAAGCAGGCCCGCCATGACAAGCACAGCAAACCACAAGCTTCGGTCCGGCATCTTGGGCAAGCACTGCACCAGCCCGGTTGCCAGGACCGCAGCCAGCATGCAAAGCCTTCCGGTCACATGTCGTCCTTAAATTCAACAGCTTAGGAACGCAATGAAGGCCTGTAGGACTCAACGAGATAAAAAAATGACCGGGATTATTACTGCTTTGTTATGATGCCTTGCCTCTTTTTGGAGAACCGAATTGAAAGTCGTAATCGTGGGTGCGGGCATCGGCGGACTGGCATTGGCGCTGATGCTGCACAAAGAAGGCATCGCCTGCGAAGTGTTTGAAAGCGTACAAGAGATCAGGCCCTTGGGCGTGGGCATCAATCTGCTGCCGCATGCGGTGGCTACCCTGGAGCCGCTGGGCTTGCTCGAGACGTTGCGTCGAAACGCAGTAGAAACCTCTGCCTTGCACTACTACAACCGATTCGGCAAAACCATTTGGGAAGAGCCGCGCGGACTGGCGGCGGGATACCCGGTGCCGCAGTTGTCCATTCATCGAGGCGTCCTCCAGCTGCTCTTGCTTGATGCTGTGCGCGCGCGACTTGGCCAGGACAAGGTACACCCGGGGCTCAGCTTTGAATCGCTTGAGCAGGATGAAGGCAAAGTACGCGCACAATTTCGTGAGCGGTCAACAGGACAAGTCCGGACTGTTCAATGCGATGTGCTCATCGGTGCCGACGGTATCCATTCTGCCGTCCGCAAGAACTTCTACCCCAAGAACGACAGCTTCCGTTTTTCTGGTCGCATACTTTGGCGGGCGGTAACCTACACCCAGCCCTTCCTCGACGGACGCACCATGTTCATGGCTGGCCACCAGGACCAGAAGTTCGTCGCCTACCCGCTTGCGGATGACGGTCGGCATCCAGGCCGGACACCCATCAACTGGATCGCAGAACTGACAGTCGGCGACATTGATCGTCCCAGCACTGACTGGAACCGCCAAGTGGACAAATCGGTGTTCGAGCAGCCCTTCCAAAGCTGGCGCTGGGACTGGATCGACATACCCGCCCTTATAGACGCTGCCGAAGCCATCTACGAGTTTCCTCTGGTGGATAAAGACCCATTGCCGCGATGGTCATTTGGTCGGGCAACTCTCATGGGTGATGCTGGCCATCCTTTATATCCCATCGGCTCCAATGGGGCCGCGCAGGCTGTTCTGGACGCCCGCTCCCTTGCAGACCGTCTGGTTGAACTTGGAAGGGGCCGGCATCGCGATGTACAGGCAGCACTTAAAGAGTATGAGGCCGATCGCCTGCCAGCCACCACCGGCGTCATTTTGCGCAACCCCCTGAACGGGCCGGAAC
>JAJUGB010000066.1 GCA_029268595.1 Alcaligenaceae bacterium
ATGCAACACGTTAGCCGACGTGGTGGAATTGGTAGACACGCTATCTTGAGGGGGTAGTGGCGAGAGCTGTGCGAGTTCGAGTCTCGCCGTCGGCACCAAGATTAAAAGCCAGTCGTTTATAAACTTCAAACGACTGATACGCACTCAAAACCCACACAGACGTTCTTGTCGTGTGGGTTTTTTGTTGTTGGGTCGCTCCGGTGGTCTGTGCTGCGTTCTAGTGGTCCCGCGTAGCTTGCACCCAAAATTCGCCCATACTTTGCACTGCGTAGTCGCTGCACACCCGATGTAAGGCAAGCGCGAGCCCCTTAGGGGCTGGCGAAGAATGGCGTTGTGGTATTGGCATGCACTGAGCTGCGCAGGCCGACCCCATAAACATCCCGTTGTTTTGTCTTGTGTCGATCGACCTATAAGCTGGGCGAATTCGCGGCTCATCATTTGCTGCCTTGCATGCTTTAGCGCAAAGGAGCATGCATATGTCACTCAAGGCCCTTGCAATCAACTGCACCTTAAAGGCTTCGCCAGCCCCTTCCTCGTGCGAGTTGCTGATTTCCCAGGTGACGGCCGCCTTGGAGCAGCACGGCGTATCTTGTGAAATCGTGCGGGCAGTTGACCACAATATCAAGCCCGGGGTCATGTCGGATGAGGGAGAAGGGGACGACTGGCCGCGCATTCGCGAGAAAATTTTGGCCGCTGACATCTTGCTTTTGGGGACTCCTATCTGGCTAGGGCACCCGAGCAGTGTCTGCCAGCGGGTGCTCGAGCGCCTGGACGCCTTTCTTGGGGAGACTGACGAGGCCGGACGGATGATCTCATATGATCGGGTGGCTGGCGTGGTCGTCGTAGGCAACGAGGACGGGGCGCATCATGTCAGCGCCGAATTATTCCAGGGGCTGAACGATGTAGGGTTCACCCTGCCGGCCAGCGCGGTGACATACTGGGTCGGAGAGGCCATGCAAGGCACGGACTATAAAGACCTGCCTGAAATCCCCGAGAAAACGGCGCAGACCACAAAAACCCTGGCGGCCAACTGTGTTCATCTTGCAAGAATACTTCGAGCAGACCGCTATCCGGCGTCGTAGGTCTCTTCTGTAATGTGGCTGGTTGCGCGAGCGAAGTTCGAGCCATAAAGACGGCTTTTCCCTTGAGCGACCGTGGAGAGCTGTCTTCACTGGGCACGTTGGGCGCGTGTCTTGCTTAGAAGGTTGTATGAAATTTGGAGATCAAAGCACATGAAAATACTATTGTGGATTGTAGGTATCATATTCATCGTGGGTCTTTTGACTCTAACGGGAGTATTCAGCCTTATCTTTTGAATGATTGCGCGGCCGCTTATGCATAGGCCTGAAGCAAAGCTGAGTACAAGAGGGCGCCGACTATAAATGCGCTGAAACGGCTTTGGCGGTGCTCCGGCAGTTCCTCCTTAAGCACGTTCAGCACTATGCCCCCGGCGATAAAGGCGATAAGCAGGCTCATGACGGACGAGGGTATCTCAACAAAAGTGGCAACGCCGGAGCCAATGAGCAGGGCGGCCGAGAGCAGCCACCTACCGACCCGGTGGTAAATTTCTTTGTACTGATCCCGCAGGCTACGGTCCAAGACTAAAAGGTGAAGCGCCATTGCGGTAAAGAAAAAGGCCAGTTCGGTCGGGCTATCTATGTTTCTAATCAACAGATAGCCCACAAGCAGGTTGTAGAAGAAGACCAGCCCCATGTGGGTCCAAAAGACACGGGCGTCTTGCTTCTCCGGCGAAAGTTCCGGCCCAGAGCTTTGTGTGTTGGTCTTGCCCGCCCGTTCCAAGCCGTAGAACAGGGCCAGACCAATGAGTGCGGCGGTATAAGTATGGTGCTGAAGGAAAGGCAGAAAGCTTTCCTCCTCCTGAAGTATTCTTTGTCTCGTGGCCAGCTCGGGTAAGAGATAGAGAAAAACATAGGCGACCGAAATACCAGCCGCTGCAGAAAGCCACCCACTGCGAGGCGTTCCCTCCAAGAACCGAAGCTTGCCGGCAAAGATGTGAATAATCGCCAGCCCCGTTGCCGAGGCCAATTCCAACCAATACATTCTTCTCTGTGCGGTCGATGACAGAGCGAAGTCCAAGCAATTGGCATTCCGAATGGCCGCCTGGCAGCTGCGGACGAGCGCGTATTATGCCCGGGCGTTGGCGGTGAACTATATTGGCTGGCAAGCCGAGTGTGCTACGTACAGCAAAGGATGAAAGCTGCGCCTTATAGGAGTACCGCGGGTGTTGCAGGACTATTGGTTGTTCGGATTAAAGTACAGGCGTTATCTGGCCTTCGGCGTGCTGCTGATGTGTCTGTCCAGCTTTGGCCAGACGTTCTTCATCGCCTTGTTTGGTGAAAGTCTCAGAACGACGTTTTCCATCTCCGACGGAACTCTCGGCTCTGTATATGCGTTGGCCACCTTTTGTAGCGCCCTGACGCTTGGTTACGTCGGTCGGTTCATCGACCACACCACCGTGGGCCGATTCGCAGCCGGCGTCTTGTTTATGTTGGTGGTGGCTTGCCTTTGCATGGCCTCGAGCGTCAATGTCGTGATGCTCGGTTTCAGCTTTTATTTGCTGCGTCTTTTCGGCCAGGGGCTGATGGTGCACACGGGCCTCACTGCTGCTGCGCGTGCCTTCCCCGATCATCGCGGCAAGGCCTTGAGTCTGGTCTCACTTGGGCTGCCTTTAGGCGAGGCTGTGTTTCCCATTATTGTGGTGGCCAGCCTCGCTTTGTTCGATTGGCGCATTACCTGGGCAGTGGGGGCTTGTCTATTAGCTGTAGCCGGGTGGGTCGCACTAACTCTGGAGCGCTCCAAGCCTGACCAGCGAGACACGTCACTGCCACAGGCACCAGACCTGGCATACGCTCACGGTGCGGCCGCAATTCAAATCGTTCGCCCTTGGCGGGATTTTCGTTTTCTTACTGCTTTACCGGTCATCGTCGCCGTACCCTTTATAGCGACCGGTTTTTTCTTTCATCAGGCGCGTCTGGCGTCAGAGAAGGGCTGGGCGCTCTCTTGGGTGGCCACCTGGTTTGTCGGGTACGCGGCTGTCCGAGCTGTGGCCTTGCTAGGCATCGGCCCCATATTGGATCGCTGGAGCGCGCAGCGCATCCTTCCGTTCTTTCTTGCACCCATGGCCATCGCGCTCTTATTGCTTGGCTTATGGCAGGGAGCCTGGACAGTACCCTTGTATCTATGCCTTTTCGGCGTGTCCTCGGCAGCGGCAGGAACGGTCGGAACTGCATTGTGGGCCGAACTCTATGGCACTGCGCATTTAGGGCGTATCCGCGCCAGTGTCGAGGCACTCAATGTTATTTCGACTGGCGCTTCGCCCATGCTGCTAGGCGTGCTTGTGGACCGAGGCGTATTACTCAGTAGCCAGGCGCTAGGCTGTGCCGCTTATATAATACTGGCCAGCGCCCTGGCTGCTTATGGAGTGGGGCGCGGAAAGAAGTAACATGCGGTCGACCGTGCATGAAAGACTACCCGCCGGGTCGCCAATTCTTAACGAAGGATTAGCACCGGCACTATGCTACGTCTCAAGATAGTCGTGGTGGTGCTGCCCACAACCAGTTGCCGGATTCGAGAGTGTCCGTAAGCGCCCATGACCAGCAAGTGTATGCCTTGCTGCTCGGCGAATTGGGTCAAGGCAATGGCGGGCTCCCCGTCCAACAGATGGGTTCGCGGTTGGAACCCGGCGCTGGTCAAACGCTGGGAAGCCCAGCGCAAGGCCTCGTCTTCTTCGCCTACTTTTGCGACGTGACATTCGAGGCCACGCAATAGGGGGCTGTCCGCAACCATCTCGACCGTCTTGCGGCCAGTCGCACTACCATCGAAAGCGATCATGAAGCGCTGCGGTTCTACGAAGCGCGCATTGGCCACAAGAATCGGGCGATGCAGGGCGCGCACCGCACTTTCCAGATTGTGATCGAGCAAAAAGCGTTTGGGCTTGAACTCATTATCATGTTGGCCCAGCACGTATAAACGGGTGTCTGGCTGCAGCTCCAGCAGTGCCTCGAGCAGTTCTCCGTGTCGTTGGCGGGTGCCGACTTCTTGGGCGCCTGCGGCGGTGGCGCGCTGCTTGGCACCATCAAGCAATTGACGGCCGTGCTCGCGCGCAATAGCGCTGCGGCGCTCGTCCAGATCAGACAGTTCCTGCAGAAGAGACTCCTGAGCTCCCAGCCCGATACTGCCGCTGGCATCGATCCTGACATCATCTTGACGGATAAGGACATGAAGAAACTCAAGCGGCACGTTTAGTCGCCGGGCGGCCCAGATGCCGTAGTCGCAGACACTTTCGGTGTAGCTGGCCCCATCAATACAGGCGATCACGTTTTTCATTCTTGTCTCCTTAATGTGTGAGCAGGTCGGCATCGGAGCCGGCTTTGTCGTGCACGGCGTACCGATCCACCATCGTCGCGCTGGCCTCGTTCATTCCGACAATGTCTACGGTGGTGGCCTCCCTGCGAAACTTCAGCACTATTTTGTCGAGCGCATTAATGGCGGTGATATCCCAGAAGTGAGCGCGGCTGACATCAATCGTGACGTGATCCACCGCTTCCTTGAAATCGAAGGCCGCTACAAATTGATCGGCCGAGGCAAAGAAAACCTGCCCTGAAACAGTGTAACGACGGCGCCTGCCCTCATCAGCCAGCTCGGACTGAACTTGAAAGAGACGGCTGACCTTAGTGGCGAAGAATAGGGCGCTTAGCAGTACCCCGACGAACACTCCCTTGGCTAAGTCGTGTGTCGCCACAACCACGATAACGGTGGACACCATGACGATGCTGGAGCTCTTTGGGTGCGTTCGCAAGTTGCGGACAGACTCCCAGCTGAAGGTGCCGATGGACACCATGATCATCACCGCGACGAGGGCCGCCATGGGAATCTGCTTTACCCATTCGCCCAAGAACACCACCAGAATAAGCAGGACAACTCCAGCGGTCAGTGTGGAAAGCCTCCCGCGTCCTCCGGATTTCACGTTAATGACCGACTGACCTATCATGGCGCAGCCTGCCATGCCGCCCAGAAGGCCCGAGGCAATATTGGCAACTCCCTGGCCTGCACATTCACGGTTTTTGTTGCTTGGCGTGTCAGTGAGATCGTCCACGATAGTGGCCGTCATCATGGACTCCAGCAGGCCTACGACGGCCAAAGTCAGTGAGTACGGCAAAATAATAGACAGCGTCTCCCAGTTCACCGGCACCTGAGGCAACAGGAAAACCGGCAGGCTGTCCGGAAGCTCTCCCATATGTCCCACCGTGCGGATATCCAAATCCAGAACGATGGCTACCGCCGTAAGCAGCACAATACAGACAAGCGGCGAGGGGACGGCCTTGGTCAGGTAGGGAAAAAGATAGATGATGCCCAAGCCGGCAACCGTCATGGCATAGACCACCCAGCTTACATTAGTGAGCTCTGGTAGCTGAGCCAAGAAAATTAAAATAGCCAGCGCATTGACGAAGCCGGTCACGACCGAGCGCGACACGAAACGCATCAGCCCTCCCAGCTTCAGTACTCCGGCCAAAATCTGGAATACCCCGGTCAGAAGCGTAGCCGCCAATAAGTATTCAAGACCATGTTCCTTCACCAGCGTAACCATCACGAGGGCCATGGCGCCCGTCGCTGCTGAGATCATGCCCGGTCGTCCGCCGGCAAAAGCGATGACGACTGCAATACAGAACGAGGCGTACAAACCCACTTTGGGATCTACGCCCGCGATGATTGAAAATGCGATCGCTTCAGGTATTAGTGCCAGCGCGACAACGAGGCCTGAGAGCAGGTCGCCTCGAATATTGGAAAACCAGTCTTGGTGCAGGGATTTAGTAAGCATGAGCAAATACAAGCGTGGCTTTGCGCTTCAGATGCGCAAAGCCGTCATGAATGAGATATACGGAGACGAAGCAGGTAGAGCCAGCGGCGCGTGTCGCTGGCATGGTCGAGCCGTTGGGTTATGGCGGACTCAGTCGTTGCCGAACTGACCTGCAAACTTGGCGACCTCGTGAAAGGGTCGGCGCTGCTTCGAGAAATGGCACAGCTAGTCCCGCCCGGGCGTGGACGGAGTCTCGGGAAGTACAAGAAAGACTGATGTGCATCGCGGCATTATACCCGCGAGTAAAACGTGATTTACCAAGGCAAGGGTGTGCCGTTGGCATGCCAGAAGGTGCCGCTGTCCTTCAAGTTAAGCCTGTCCAGTCGCTCGATCAACTGCGTGCCAGCATGCTCAGGACTGACATCGCCAGCGTGGTTAACCATGTCGGTAGAAACAAAACCCGGGTGCAACAGGACGACAGCGATGCCGCGCGGCTTAAGATCGGCCGCCAACGACTTGCCCACCGCGTTGACCGCAGCCTTTGACGCCCGATATCCGTAATAACCGCCAGAGTCGTTGTCGGCCATAGAACCCATGCGGCTGGTTATGATGCCGATCTTGGCGTGCTCGCTAAGCTGATTGAGTAGGGCCTGTACCACCCTCAATGGGCCAAGGGTGTTGACCTCGAACTGGCGGCGCATGTTTTCAAGCGCAGCCTGGTCAATTCCTCCCAGCTTTTCATTGGTCAGGATGCCGGCATTGCATACCAGAATGTCGATACGTGACTTGCCCAGGCGTTGCGCCAAATGGGCCAAGGCGTCGTCGTCAGTCACATCAATGCCGGCCTCCACTTGGGCCCCGGTCTTATCCAATGCCTGGCTGCTGCGTCGGCAGACCGCGATGACGTGGTCACCTCGTGCACTGAAGCCTTGGACAAGCGCCAGGCCGATGCCGCGGTTCGCTCCGGTAATCAGCACTGTCTTCATATTGAACTCCGTATGAGCCATCTCGAATCGATCGGGAGCTAGAACCCCCTCTCGAGTGGCAGGGTTGTTGCGCTGCTTCTGGAGCCGGGGAGCCGCAAGAGCCCTTTCTCAATACAAGTCAGCAGCGACGCGAAGCGATCTAGGCAAGGCGAATAGCGATTAGATGAAGATTATCAATGCAATAGCGGCCACAATCAGAAGCAGGCGCACAATCTGATAAACGGTGCGGTTCCAGCGCTTCAGCCTGCGCCGGTACTGCCCCAACACCCAAGAAATCCTGAACAGGCGATTCACCAGGCCCAGCTGATCGCCTTCTTCGTTCGGGGAGCTGGCGGCGGTCATGACGACTCTGGAGAACCACTGGTTGAATCGCTGCGCCCAGTTGTACTTGAGCGGACGCTCCAAATCGCAGAACAAGATGGTGCGCGTCTGATCGCTGGTGTTTTCGGCCCAATGTATATAGGTTTCATCAAACACCACGCTTTGGCCATCGCGCCAGCTGTAGCGCTCGCCATCCACCTCGATGAAGCAGCGATCGTCGTTGGGAGTCGACAGGCCCAGGTGATAGCGCAGCGATCCGGCAAAGGGGTCGCGATGCGGATTGAGCTTAGCCCCGGGCGGTAGCACGGCAAAAAGCGCGGCTTTGACTTGGGGAAGCTCTTTCAGTAGTCGAACGGTTTCGGGGCAAAGCTCGGCCGCCGACGGATGCTCCGCGTCGTACCATTTCAGATAGAAGCGCTTCCAACCGGTTTTAAAAAATGAATTGAATCCTGCGTCGTCATTGTTGGCCGCTGCACGAATTTTCTCGGCTTCTGCGAGGGCAAGCGCTTCGTCCCGTATCGTTTCCCAGTTCTCGTCCAGTTTCTCCAGCCCCTTGATGCTACGCGCAGGCAGATACGGTTGCTCGGGAACAGCCGAGAACAAATACATGAACAGGTTGACTGGCGCCAAGACTGCAGAGTGGTTGGCGATGGTGCGGAAGAAATTGGTGCGTACCTTGCCGCGAAAATAGATATACGTCAAAGATACTGCCCACAGAGCGATAATGCTGTACTTGATCATGGGTATTGCCAGGTCCGATATACGCGTGTTTTCCCACCTTAAGCCCTGCGTGGGCAGCGGTCTTGCGAAGCGGGGGCGCCTTTTAAGGCAGTGTTCTGGTGCAGTTGGGTACGACGCCTAAGAATGCAGCCATGACGACGACTGCCACGGATAGTCTTATTGTATCTGCTTGAGGTCGCCAAACCCCTTGCCTGGATGGCCGCCCAAGTGGATGAGAAGCAAGCGCGGCCCACGCCACCTCGCCGAGTACAACCGGCAGGTGCCGCTGTCGGGTTTGTTCCCCGAAAATCAGGTATCGATTCAGCTATACAGGCACACAACGCATATGGGACAAGAGCAGCTGCCTTTATTCGGAGCGCCGGCCGACACGGAGCCGCAAGGCTTGCGTTATGAGCGGGAGTTTCTTGACGAGCGGGAGGAGGGGGCGCTAATTAAAGAGATACAGTGCTTGCCCCTGGCCGAAATGCGCTACAAGAGCTATACCGCGCGGCGACGGATCGTAAGTTATGGCGGGCAATACGACTTCGAGACTCACTCTTTACATAGCGTACAAGAGCTACCGCCCGACTTTCATGCCTTGCGACAGCGTGTGGCCGCCTGGTACGGCGCGCCGCCCGAGGTCTTCACACAGGTGCTGGTGGCAGAATACCGGCCGGGGACGCCTTTAGGTTGGCACCGAGACGTGCCCGACTTCGAGGATATCGTGGGAGTGTCGCTGGCAGGGCACGCCATCATGCGTTTCAGGCCCTATCCGCCGAAGTCTCCCTCTGTACGCTCGCTGGTCAAACTCGAGATGGAGCCGCGTTCAATCTATTTGCTGAGTGGGCCGGCCAGGTGGGAGTGGCAACATAGCGTCGCCCCGACGAAAAGTCTGCGCTATTCCATTACCTTCAGGACCCGACGCCAGCGCTAAGTCCAGCGAAGGCAGTATTCTCGCCCGAACGAACGGTCTCATGCATACATGTAAACCCTTATCAATAAAGCTGATTTTGCCCGGGGAAGAGCATTGGGAGGCAGGTTTCATGCCAAATGGCCGGAAGAGCGGAAAGTAGAAATATGAATGGAAACAAAAGTTTAATAATCGAACCTGTAAAATCAGGTTAACTTTTCTCACGGGCGGTTCCAGTCGCCAAGCCGGGTTTCTCCCCGCCTACAAGAGAGGGCGCTATTCCGGCTTAGATGACTTCTGAACACCCGATATCGTTGCTAATCCGCAACGTGACGCCAGAAAAGAACGAGTTTTGGACCGGTCTTAATAGCCACTGCTCTAATTTTTTGATGCAATAGCAACAACTTCCCAAGCGGGGTTGAAAAGGCGCCGAAGCTTTAGATTTCGTCGCCGAATTACTCAAATCTACGGAGATTCATTCATGAAAAAGAGTCTGCTTGCCGCTGCTCTGATCGCAGGTTTCGCCGGCGCAGCCCATGCCGAAACGTCGGTTACGCTGTACGGTATTCTTGATGGTGGTATCGGTTACGAGCGCGTTGACGGCACCCTTTTGGGCCAAGAAGTCGACGCAAAGCGCACTGGTCTTATCGATGGCGTGAGCAAAAGCAATCGCTGGGGCTTGAAAGGCACCGAAGATCTGGGCAATGGTCTCCAGGCCGTGTTCGTTCTGGAAAGCGGTTTTGATATCGGTACGGGTAACACCTCTTCCGGCCGTCTGTTCCACCGCCAAGCCACCGTTGGTCTGCGCTCCGATGCGTGGGGTCAACTGGACTTCGGTCGTCAAACCAACATCGCCAGCAAGTACTTTGCTGGTGTAGCTAGCCCGTTCGGCATAGGCTGGGGTCAAGCTAAAGCTGGTACGACTTTCGGCGCTGCTAACAGCGTTCGTTACGACAACATGATTATGTACCAGACGCCCAACTTTGCTGGTTTCCAGCTCGGCGTCGGCTACTCTTTCCGCCACAGCGGCAACCAACAGTTTGACGTTGGTACTGGCGAGCCTAACTCCCGCGCCTGGACCACTGGTCTTCGCTATGGCAATGGCCCCTTGGCTGCTGCCCTTACTTACGACCAGCTGAAAACTGCTGAAACGATGGGCCCCGTCCTCGGCGACGTAACGATCAAGTCCTGGAACTTGGGTGCAAGCTACGACTTCGAAGTCGTGAAGTTGCACGCTGGTTTCGGCCAAACCCGCAACGGCTGGATGACTTCGATCAGCTATGCTGACGCATCCACGAACGATCTAGGTGTTGGCAACGGCTTCATCTCTAACGACGGCATGAAGGTCAACTCCTACACGGTAGGTCTGAGCGCACCTGTGGGCGCCAATGGCAAAGTCATGGCTTCCTGGGGTATGGCTGATTTGAAAAACGGCGGCCTGATCGGCGATATCGACGCTGACAAGCAGCACGTTTACAGCATTGGCTACGACCATGCTCTGTCGAAGCGCACCAGCGTCTACGCCATCGCTTCTTACGGCAAACACGTTCTCTTCCAGGACGACCTGGATTCGAAGCTGTTCGGCGTCGGTCTGCGTCACTCGTTCTAATCGACTTCTGGTCGAAATCGCAACGTCGCTTACATAGCGACGCTTGCGGGAAACACAAGCTTACGTTTTGTGTGTTCAAAGCCACTCCTCGGAGTGGCTTTTCTTTTATTGTTCTCTCCGCGGGATTAGTATTAACCGCATGCACCGCCGTTTTAATAAAGCGGTCATATTTGGTCCAGGGTCAACTCAAGCAGAGAACACATCTGCACCGGTGCCCCTTGATTACTCAAATCTACGGAGATCTCCCAAATGAAAAAAACTCTGCTCGCTGCAGCTCTCGCGGTCGGCTTTGCCGGCGCGGCTCATGCAGAAACGTCGGTCACGCTCTACGGTATCGTGGACGCCGGCATTGGTTATCAAAAAGTGGAAGGGACGGTGATCGATCCGACTACGGGCGTGCCTCTTAATATCGACTCCAAGCGCACCGGCATGATCAGCGGCATCAATTCCGCCAGTCGGTGGGGTTTGAGGGGCACTGAAGACCTGACTGAAGATCTTCAGGCTGTGTTTGTTCTGGAAAGCGGTTTTGACCTCGGAACAGGCACGGGCCGCGCCAGCTATGCTGACGATACTGACCGCCTGTTCGGCCGTCAGGCAACCGTGGGTCTGCAATCCAATAGCTGGGGCCGACTCGACTTTGGCCGCCAAAGCAATATTGCCAGCAAGTATTTCGCACCTGTAGCCAGCCCATTCGGCGTGGACTTCGGTCAAGCGGGAGCGGGAGCGACCTTCAGCGCTGCCGGCGACCTGCGCTATGACAACCTCGTCATGTACCAGACTCCGGTCTTCTCCGGCTTCCAGGCAGGTGTCGGCTATTCCTTCAATGCGTCCGGTAACCAGGGCTTTGACACTGGCGACGGCGACCCCAATACCGATGCAGTCACCGCTGGTCTGCGTTGGACGGGTGGTCCTTTGAACGTGGCCCTGACATACGACCAGTTCCGCTCGCCGGACACTTCTCCGGTTGACGTGACAGTGCGTTCTTACAATATTGGTGCAAGCTACGACTTCAACGTCGTTCGCCTGCATGCTGGCTGGGGTCAGACCCGTAACGGCTGGTTCCAAGGCATTCCCTTCGGCGACCTCGACACGACCGGCGCCCTGGTTTACAACGATGGCATGCGTGTCAATTCCTACACCGTTGGTTTGAGCTCGCAGCTGGGTAACGGCAACCTCATGGCTTCTTGGGGTGTTGCTGACCCGACCGATTCCGGTTCCGGCGCGTTCTCCGGCGGCCCGAACGGAGTGGTCGGCTACCCGGTCATGGACAACAAGCAGCAGACGTTTAGCTTGGGCTACACCTATGCCTTGTCCAAGCGCACCAACGTGTACGCGATCGGTTCCTATGCCAAAGACGTCGCCTTCCAGGACGACCTGGATTCGACCTTGGTCGGTGTAGGTGTGCGTCACCAGTTCTAAGCTGTGCCTGCTATATAGCACTTGGCTTTGGGCCGCCGCAAGGCGGCCCTTTTTTGCGCCCATGCAGGCGCTGGCATGCTAACTGCCGTCCGCTACCTGGAAAAGTTCAGGACAGTATGGAAGCAGCCTATGAAAGTCAAAGCGCTGTTATGCGGATTGATGTGTTGCTCGACTACAGTCGTAGCGCAATCGGAAGTGCGGCTGTATGGCACGATAGACGCGGGCATCGGCTACGAGTCAGTAGAGGGAAGCTTTCTTGGTGAGCCGGTTGACGCGCGTCAAGGCGGCTTGACCACCGGAGTGAACTCTCCCAATAGTATTGGTTTGCGGGGCAAAGAACAGTTATGGGAGGACTTGTTCCTGCGCTTTCATCTTGAGGCGGGTTTTTCGGCGCTGACCGGTGAAGGGGGAACAGGGCGGCTATTCAACCGTTATGCGACGGTCGGTCTGCATTCTCTTCGTTGGGGGAGTGTGGATTTCGGCCGGCAGATCAATGCGGCGTCCTGGTATCTGACGGACATTATCGGGCCCTTCGGAGCGGATTTTTCTCACGCGGCTCTCGGAAGACTATTCGGCGCGGTAAATAGTCCCCGCTACGACAATATGGTGCTTTATCAGACGAACTGGCTTGGCCCCTTGCGACTGGCGCTTGGCTATTCGTTCAACACGTCTGGCGAACAGCAGTTCGACCAGGGTGGCGACACTGAAGATACCCGGGCGCTGACGACGGCCCTACGATACGAATCCGGACGATTCGCGGCCGGCGTCAGCTACGATAGGTTGCGCAGCCGCGAGAGCTTGCCAAGCGGGCGCGGAGGAGTGGTGCTAGAGTCCTGGAATATCGGCGCAAAGTATGACTTTACTTTGGCCACCCTGCACGGCGGGGTGGGACAGGCAAGCAATGGCTGGTTCTCCACATTCGACTATGGTCCGCTCTCTTCCTCGGGCCGCGACCTGGGTGACGGGTTCATCGTTGCCGATGGCTTGCGCGTCAACTCCTACACGGTGGGAGTCGGCATCCCCATAGGAGGTCAAGGCCGGGTGATGATGTCATGGGGCCTTGCTGATGCCGTCCGACCCGGACCTTTTACGGGGCGGGACTTGAAAGCGCAGCAGGTCTATAGCCTGGGCTACACCTATGCGCTATCGCCACGCACGAATTTCTATTCAGCCGCAGCCTACACTCGTCACGTAGCTTTTCACCGGAATCTGACCGCTCACTGGTTTGCGGTCGGCCTCCTGCATCGATTCTGAAAAGCCGAAAAACAGCCGCTCGATATGCGGGAAAACGCTATAATGAGGAATCCTTGGAGCAGGCAGTAAAAGGATTTCGTGTGTTGCCTCCGCGTCCCTTGCGGTATCTCTTCACCATGGCTTAAGGCCTGCCAGTCCCGCGTTTAGCGCGTTCCCCTCAAACTTCGCACCGGCCTCGGGCTGTCGAAGGGTAGCTTCAAAATGCTACAATCGAAAAGTTTACTTATTGCGATTGGACGCTTTGCATGAACCTGCAACAGTATTTTCCCGTCTTGCTATTCATTATTGTTGCGACCTTGATTGGTTTTGCATTGTTGGTGGTCGGCCGCGTGTTGGGGCCACATCGTCCAGATGAGGAAAAGCTCTCTACTTACGAGTGCGGTTTCGAGGCGTTTGACGATTCGCGCATGAAGTTCGACGTGCGCTATTACCTCGTGGCCATCCTGTTTATTCTCTTCGATCTTGAAATTGCCTTCCTGTTTCCCTGGGCCATAGCCAGCGGAACCCTCGGATTGGTTGGTTTCTGGACCGTAATGATGTTCCTGGCGGTCCTTACGGTTGGCTTCATTTACGAATGGAGAAAGGGCGCTCTCGACTGTGAGTAACGCCCCGCGGCCGCGGGCGTCGGGCGCCGCCCATTCTTTGTGTTGCGCGGCGAATGCAGCTGTGCGGCATGGCGCATATCAGATTTAGGCTAAATCATGGCTATTGACGGCATTCTCAAAGAAGGTTTTATCACCACCAGTGCGGACAAGTTTCTGAACTGGGCCAAGACCGGGTCCTTGTGGCCCATGACCTTCGGTCTGGCTTGCTGTGCGGTCGAGATGATGCACGCCGGTGCGGCGCGTTACGACCTCGATCAGTTCGGCATTATTTTTCGCCCCAGCCCGCGCCAGTCCGACCTCATGATTGTGGCCGGCACACTGTGCAACAAGATGGCCCCGGCTCTGCGCAAGGTCTACGACCAGATGCCCGAGCCTCGCTGGGTGGTGTCCATGGGTTCGTGCGCCAATGGTGGCGGCTACTACCACTATTCCTATTCTGTAGTGCGTGGCTGCGACCGCATTGTGCCCGTAGACGTTTATGTGCCGGGTTGCCCGCCCACAGCCGAAGCGCTGGTTTATGGCCTGCTGCAAATGCAGAACAAAATCCGCCTGACCAACACTATTGCGCGCTAGGCATGGCCGGCATCCCATTCATCACGCTTGAACCCCTAGCACTATGACCCGGCTTGACACTCTTAAAACGAATTTACTGGCTCAGTGGAGCGACGCCGCACTGACCGAAGCTTTGGGCGAACTCACGCTTGAGGTGCCTTTCGAACAGTGGATAGACGTCTGTCTGGCCCTGCGCGACAGCGATACCTTGGGTTTCGATACCTGCATAGACTTATGCGGCGTCGACTACTCTACCTGGGGTCAGCCGGCGTTCATGGCGCCGCCGCCCGCGTTTCCCGAGCGATTTGCCGTCGTCATTCATCTGCTTTCGGTCCGTCATAACTGGCGACTGAGGGCGCGAGTCTGGGTTCCCAATGGCGAGTTCCCTGTCTTGCCCAGTCTCGTGGACGTCTGGCCGACCGTCAACTGGTTCGAGCGCGAAGCCTTCGACTTATACGGCATTGTTTTCGAAGGTCACCCGGACTTGCGTCGCATCCTCACCGATTACGGTTTCATCGGCCATCCGTTCCGCAAAGACTTCCCCGTGAGCGGTAACGTGGAAATGCGATACGACACCGAGCAAAAACGTGTCGTGTACCAACCCGTCACTATCGAGCCGCGCGAGATCACGCCGCGAGTAGTACGCGAGGAAGGCTACGGAATAGAGCGTTAAGAATCATGGCAGAAATCAAGAATTACACACTGAACTTCGGCCCTCAGCACCCGGCCGCTCACGGCGTGCTGCGTCTGGTGCTCGAGCTGGATGGCGAGGTCATTCAGCGCGCCGACCCGCATATCGGCCTGCTGCATCGAGCTACCGAGAAGCTGGCCGAGCACCGGACCTTTCTGCAGGCCTTGCCTTACATGGATCGACTCGACTACGTGTCCATGATGTGCAACGAGCATGCGTATGTCATGGCCATCGAGAAATTGCTGGGCGTCGAGGTGCCTTTGCGGGCGCAATATATTCGCGTCATGTTTGACGAGATCACCCGCATATTGAACCATCTGATGTCCATTGGTTCGCATGCGCTCGATGTCGGCGCCATGGCGGTCTTCCTGTATGCATTCCGCGAACGGGAAGATCTCATGGATTGCTACGAGGCCGTTTCCGGCGCCCGTATGCACGCGGCCTATTACCGCCCGGG
>JAJUGB010000067.1 GCA_029268595.1 Alcaligenaceae bacterium
ATTGTCATCACCACCGCGCTAATCCCGGGCCGACCCGCGCCCACTCTGATTAGCGAAGAAGTGGTACAGGCCATGAAGCCGGGCTCAGTCATCGTGGATTTAGCGGTAGAGCGCGGCGGCAACTGCCCATTGTCGGAAAAGGATAAAGTCGTCGACAAACACGGCGTGGCGATCATCGGGTATAGCAACCTCCCGGCCATGGTGGCAACAGACTCCTCAGCTCTGTACGCGCGCAACGTTCTGGATTTCCTCAAGCTCATCATCACCGCAGAAGGCAATCTGCATATTGATCGCGACGACGACATCGTCGCCGCTTGCCTGATGAGCATGGATGGCAATCTCTTAAGGAGTTCCTGATGGAAGCGGTCAGCCCCACCCTAATCAACCTCATTATCTTTGTGCTGGCCGTCTACGTCGGCTTTCATGTGGTGTGGAACGTGACACCCGCTTTGCACACTCCTCTGATGGCAGTGACCAACGCCATTTCTGCCATCGTCATCGTCGGCGCCATGCTGGCGGCCGGCCTGACCACCGGCGATCTGGCCCGCTTCATGGGTGTATTTGCTGTAGCGCTTGCTGCTGTCAACGTCTTTGGTGGCTTCCTGGTGACACGGCGCATGCTTGAGATGTTCAAGAAGAAAGAAAAGAAGCCGGAGGCCAAATCGTGATTTCAGCCAATACCGTCACCCTGCTGTATCTCATTGCCTCGGTGTGCTTCATACAGGCGCTAAAAGGCCTGTCACACCCCACTACATCGCGCCGTGGCAACCTCTTTGGCATGGTAGGCATGGCGATAGCCGTGTTGACCACCGGAGCCCTCATCATCGATCTGGCCACCGAGGGCACCGCCGGAACCGGCCTGGGTCTTATTCTGACGGGATTGGTCATAGGCGGCGCCATTGGCACCGTGATGGCAAAACGCGTCGAAATGACCAAAATGCCCGAGTTGGTCGCCTTCATGCACAGCATGATCGGCCTGGCCGCCGTGGCCATTGCTGTGGCAATCGTTGCTGAACCCCACGCCTTCAACATTGCTGCCGAGGGCGAAGCCCTACCGCTGGGCAACCGGCTAGAGCTATTCATTGGCACGTTTGTCGGAGCCATTACGTTCTCGGGCTCTGTGATTGCCTTTGGCAAACTATCCGGCCGTTATAAGTTTCGGCTGTTCCAGGGCGCGCCGGTGGTGTTCAAGGGCCAGCACATGCTCAACCTGCTCATTGCGATCTTGATGCTGGCCTGCGGAATCTGGTTCATGATGACGCAACAGTGGCTGCCCTTCATTATCATGACCGTGCTGGCGTTCATCCTGGGCGTTCTCATTATTATCCCCATCGGGGGCGCCGACATGCCGGTGGTCGTGTCCATGCTCAACAGCTATTCCGGCTGGGCCGCAGCCGGCATCGGGTTCTCCTTGAATAACCCCATGCTTATCATTGCCGGGTCGCTCGTGGGCTCCTCGGGTGCGATATTGTCCTACATCATGTGCAGGGCAATGAACCGCTCCTTCTTCAACGTGATACTTGGCGGTTTTGGGGCCGACGCCTCGGCCGCGCAGGCGGCCGATGGGGCGCAGCGTTCGGTCAAGTCGGGCAGCCCTGACGATGCAGCGTTCCTCATGAGCAATGCCGAGACCGTGGTAATTGTGCCGGGCTACGGTCTGGCGGTCGCGCGAGCTCAACATGCCTTGAAGGAATTGGCAGAAAAACTGACCGACAACGGCGTCACAGTAAAGTACGCCATACACCCCGTGGCCGGGCGGATGCCAGGGCATATGAACGTGCTGTTGGCGGAAGCCGAAGTCCCCTACGACCAGGTCTTCGAAATGGAAGACATTAACAGCGAGTTCTCGCAAACGGATGTTGTCCTGGTGCTTGGTGCTAACGATGTGGTGAACCCCGCGGCCAAGACCGACCCGAACTCGCCCATCGCCGGCATGCCCATACTCGAGGCCTACAAGGCGCGTACGGTTATCGTCAACAAGCGATCGATGGCAGCCGGTTATGCAGGACTCGACAACGAGCTCTTCTACATGGACAAAACCATGATGGTGTTCGGAGACGCGAAGAAAGTGCTGGAAGACATGGTGAAGGCGGTCGAATAAAGACTGGCCCGAAGCCACAAAGCTCTGGACAGGTGCGGGGCAAGCCGCATCGTCCAGAGCTTTCTTTTTTATTGATGGTCAAAGCTTCCGTAGATATCGCGGAGCCACGGATTCGAGCGGCGTGGCAAACAAGCCGAGCTCCGGCGCCAGAGGTGCGTCCGAAATACTGTCCACCTTAAGCGAATCGAGGTTGTCGCGCGACAATAGTGGCTCGCCAGGCAATAAGGACAAGAGCGCCGCCTGAATTACACCCAAGCCGTACGGAACAGAGACTACCCTACGGGGATGCCCGCTCCAGTGGGCGGCCAGCTTTACCAGCTCACCTAGCGTGTAGACGGATGGCCCGACCAAGTCGTAAGTCTGCGCTCGAGTCCTGGGCGTACCCAGTGCATTAATCATTGCCTTGGCCACATCGCCGACATAGATGGGTTGCATCTTGGCGTGGGCGCTAGCGATAAGCAGCACGGGAAACCAGCGGGCCAGGCGGGCGAACAAATTCATAAAGTTGTCGTCCGGCCCGAACACCACAGACGGACGGAATAACGTGTAGGAACCGTGGGGATAGCCGCGGTACTCGTCGATAATGGCTGCTTCTCCGGCGGCCTTGGAGCGCAAATAGGAGCTGGGAGCAGCCTTGTCCGCACCCAAGGCGCTGATGTGCAGCAGGCGGCGAATTCCATACTGGCGGCAGGCCCGGGCAATGCGGCGTGGCAGTTGCACATGCACTTGGTCAAAATCGGCGCCATAAGGGTCGCCCCGCTGCCCATGCAAAATGCCCACAAGATTGACCACGACCTCATTTTGGCTGATGGCGTGGTGAAGGTGTTCGTCCTTATGAATATCGCAATCCAGCAGGGTAACTGTGGGTAGCAGTAGTAGATCGCGTCCCTTTCCATAGCGACGGGTAGGGACGCTGACATCGTGACCCTGTTCTACCAGATGCGCCACCAAATGCCTGCCAATAAACCCTGTTCCGCCGATCACAAGTACCCGCATGAGCTCGCCCCGCAAGAGTGACGCATAGATTTTGGGCCTGCCTCCGAGAAGGTGCAACCGTCAAATGGCGCAGATTGTTGCATGCTCAACCGCTGCACAACCAGAAAATTCCGTTCACAGCAGGATGGCAGGGTAAGTGCTACGGTAAGTTCTGCGTCCGACCCGCCCGGTGTCAACTAGAATATTGCGTTTTGTCGACCCCGAGTCTCACGCATGCGCGTTCGCACGATTTTTCAGCCAAATCTTCGACGGCTGATTCTAGACGTAGTGGTTTTGACTGCCTTGGTGATGTTGGCGACAGCATTTCATGCCTCCTATAGCGTACAACGCCAGATGCTGATTGACGCGGCGATGGAGGCCAACTTGTCGTACTCGTCCAAGCTGGCTGAAGGCGCCGAAGGGTTTCTCGATTCGGCACAACAGCAGCTGGCGCACAGCGCGAACATATTGGGGTCCCGCTTCCATGAGCCGGGCATATTAGAGGAAGAAACGGAGCGCCTGCGGGTTCAAACCGACAGCTTCAACGCGGTAGGCATTACTGACGCAAGCGGCGTCATTCGGGCGGCTGCGCCCGCCAATCTTCCCATTGTGGGCACCTTGAATGAGAGCATTGGCGGCCAGATGGCCTTGCTCGAGCGCAAACCCTTGGTAAGCGCCCCCTTTCTTTCTCCGGCCGGTAACCTGATTGTTTTCATATCACATCCTATTTTCTCGCCCGATGACGAATACCTGGGCTATATAGGCGGCGCGGTGTACTTGAAGCAAAAAAACATTCTCAACATGCTCCTGGGCCGCCATTATTACCGCGACGGCTCGTACCTGTATGTGGTGGACCAGTCACGCCGCCTTCTCTATCACCCCGACCCAAACCGCATCGGCACCCTCGTTCCTGAAAACAAGGTGGTGGACGAAGTTCTGGCAGGAAAAACCGGTAGTTCGCCAGTGCGCAATAGCCGCGGCATAGAGATGCTGGCCGGCTATGCACCAGTGCATTCCGCAGGATGGGGCATTGTGTCGCAACGCCCTCTGGAGGCGACACTAGAGCCCCTAAAAGGGCTTATGTTGAATGTACTGGCCCGGACGGCGCCTATCGCGCTGGTGGCTTTGCTGAGTGTCTGGGCGCTGGCCTATTTCATTTCGCGTCCGCTTTCCCTGCTGGCTGGACACGCTCACCAAATGGATGTGCCTCACGCAGCCAGCAATATCGAAAAGATCAGGTCCTGGTATTTTGAAGCGGCCGAACTGAAAAGAGCCATGCTGATAGGCATTGGTTTACTCCAGCAAAAGCTGGGAGCGGCTAATCTGGACGCGCAAACCGATCCCTTGACCGGCCTGGTAAACCGCAGGGGGCTTAACCTGGCAATTCAGCACTTTACCGCCCAGCAACGCGGTTTTGCCGTGGTTGCGGTGGACATCGACCACTTCAAACGTGTGAACGACACCTACGGCCACGATGTAGGCGATCTTGTGCTGAAAAAGCTCGGCGCGGTCATGAAGGCGCATTCGAGGCCCGACGATGTACTCTGCCGAAACGGGGGTGAGGAGTTCCTCATGCTATTGCCTGAAACCCCCATAGAACTGGCAGTAGCGGTTGCCGAGCGATTGCGCAAACAAGTCGAGATTGAGGACATGCCCCATGTCGGACATATTACCGTTTCCCTGGGTGTGGCCTTATGGCCGGAAGACCACGCGTCCGTGGACGAGGTACTGAAGCTGGCGGACCTTGCCTTATATGAAGCGAAGCAAACCGGCCGAAACCGCGTGGCGAAGGCGTAAGGGGTGAGACAGTAAGACGGCTCTTTCGTCAGGTCAATGAGACCACTCGGAAAATAAGACGCCTCTGAACTGAGACGTCTCGAAATGCCGGCAGATCGTCAGACGTTGAACAGGAAGTTCAGTACATCACCGTCTTTAACCACGTATTCCTTGCCTTCTGCTCGCATCTTGCCCGCCTCCTTGGCGCCCTGCTCGCCCTTATAGGCGATGAAGTCGTCGTAGGCGATCGTCTGTGCGCGGATAAAGCCCCGTTCAAAGTCCGTGTGGATGACTCCGGCCGCTTGTGGAGCGGTGTCACCAATACGTATTGTCCAGGCGCGCACCTCTTTGACGCCGGCTGTGAAGTAGGTTTGCAGACCTAATAGCGAATAGGCGGCACGGATGACACGATCCAGGCCCGGCTCGTCCATGCCCATATCGGCAAGGAATTCGCCCTTATCTTCGTCATCTAGTTCGGCAATTTCGGCTTCGACCGCGGCGCACACCGCCACAACAGGTGAGTTCTCGGCCGCAGCGTACTGCTGCACGGCCTCCAGGTGCGGGTTATCGGTGAAACCATCTTCACGTACGTTGGCCACATACATGCAGCGCTTGGCCGTGATAAAGCAGTAGGGCTTCAGAAGCGCCAACTCTTCTTCGTCCAGCGCCACAGAGCGAATGGGGCGTGCCTCGTTCAGCACAGGAATGACTTTTTCAAGCGCCCCGCAAACTTTTATGGCCTCTTTGTCGCCGGAACGCGCCGTTTTTTGGTGGCGCTGCAGAGCCTTCTCGGCCGTGGCCAGATCGGCCAGTGCCAATTCAGTGTTGATGACTTCTATATCGGAGATGGGGTCGACGCGGCCGGCCACGTGCACCACGTTGTCGTCTTCAAAGCAACGCACCACATGCACAATGGCATCGGTCTCGCGAATGTTGGCCAGGAACTGGTTGCCCAGGCCTTCTCCCTTGGACGCGCCTGCGACTAAACCCGCAATGTCGACGAACTCGACGACGGCCGGCAGTACACGTTCGGGTTTTACGATTTCGGCCAGGGCCGCAAGACGCGGATCCGGCACTTCCACAACCCCGACATTGGGCTCGATGGTACAGAACGGGTAGTTCTCGGCCGCAATGCCAGCCTTGGTCAGCGCGTTGAAGAGTGTTGATTTTCCGACGTTGGGCAAGCCAACGATGCCACATTGCAATGCCATGATGTTCCTGAAAATATCGGGTTGCCATAAACCCGCAATCGCGATTCTTTATGATGCCAAGCGGCCGTTTATTAAGACCGGTATTCTAACTTTTATATAGCCAGCTCTACGCCGCTTTGCAATACGATCCATACGATAAGTAGTGGACCACCATTGAAGATGCCGTGCAGCAAAATAGAGGCTCCAATGCCCCGGCGAACGCGTAGCCAGGCCAATACCAGGCCGGTCAACCATTGCGGCAGCACCAGCAAAGGCATAAGCCAGTAGGGCATCTGGTTCAGCGAGAAGTTATTAAGATGCACAGCGGCAAAGGCTATGCACGATAAGTGGACAACCCAGGGAAACACCCGCAGATATTGCTGGCGCCACGCCCAGGGCAGCGGCTTGATGGCCGAAGGTGGCCGTCGCATATAGGGCTGCCAGCACAAGAGCAGGGCCAGGGCCAGTAAAGCCACCCCCATGCCGCTGGGGCCCGTCAGTAGCGCGACGGCGGTAAGCGGCAAAAGCCACAAGGCTTTGCCCACATTTCGCAACCCATAGCGGAATACCAGTTCTTCAACAATGGGCGCCCATATCAGGGCCTGCAGAAAAGGCACGTTGCTTATATCCAGCCGATGCTGTGCGCCGCCCGCCCCTGCAGCCGCCACGGCAATGGGGCCGAGAAACAGCAAATTAATGGCCCACAGCAACGCTGCCCATTGCAGCAGCCGGCTCAAGGAAAGGGGTGCAAACCAGTCTTGCCACCATCCGCTGCCAGCCACCCTGCCGGGAAGTCTGGGCGCCACCGTCGGACGCCGTACAAAACTGAGGAAGTCGCGAAACTCTTGCCCGAAGCGGACGGTCTTTTTAGCCGCCATTGCTGCTCTTGGTGCTTGGGTTGCGCTTGGAACTGGCCCCGCCGGTCTGGGCGCCAGCCGTGGCGCCTTCTGCTTGGGCACCGCCATTTCCTGCATGAAGCTGCTGTATGGCCTTGTCGTAATCGCCGCGCAATAAGTGGGGAATTGCTTGCTGAGACCGGCGAATTCCCTCCTCGATGTGGATGAGTTCCTCTCGTCGAGGCGGCTGCAACACAAATCCCACCACCTGCTGATTTAGCCCCAGCGTCCGAGGGTGTCCGATTCCTATGCGCAGCCGCCAGAAGTTCGGACTGGAAAGGGCAGACTGGATGTCGCGCAATCCGTTATGGCCTGCATGGCCTCCGCCCTGCTTCAGCTTCACCTGGCCGGGCAATAGGTCTAGTTCGTCATGCAGAACAAGTACTTGCTGCGGCTCGAGCTTGTAGAAACGCATGAGGGCTCCGGCAGCTTGTCCAGAACGATTCATAAAGGTGGACGGTTTTGCCACAATGATGGCTTCACCCTCAAAGCGTCCCTTGGCCACCCAGCCGAAAAAGTTTTTCTCCAGCGAGAACCGACCGCCTAAATCGTCGGCAACGTGATCCGCCAGCCAAAACCCGGCGTTGTGCCGAGTGGCTTCATATTCGGGCCCAGGGTTGCCCAGTCCGAGAATCAATCGAATAGGAGGTTTCATGCGGCAAGTGGATGAGAAGCAGGGCAAGTCGCTAAATTAAAACCCCTGCGGGCCCAAGCCGGCAGGGGTTGCAAGGGGGATAGGTGGCCGATAACCACCTTGAAGCAGAATTACTCGGCTGCTTCTTCACCGCCTTCGTCGCCACCCTCTTCACCGCCGCTAGCGGCTGGTCCGCGAACCAGCGCGGTGGCCAATGCGGGGTTGGTTTCGGCGCCCTGAGGCACGAAAGTCACACCGGCTGGCAGAGTGATGTCGTTGAGGTGAACCGTGGCGCCTGCTTCCAGGTTGGCCAAGTCGACTTCGATGCCGGTGGGCAGATCTTTGGGCAAGCAGTGGATTTCCAGCTCGGTCAATACGTGCGTAATGACGGCGCCGCCCAGTTTGACTGCCGGCGAGGTCTCTCCGTTAACGAAATGCAGGGGAACCTTGGTGGTGATGGCCTCAGAGGCGGCCACACGTTGGAAGTCGACGTGCAGTACCTGGGGCTTGTAGGGGTGCCATTGCACAGCGCGCAGCAAGACTTGCTGGGTTTTCCCTTCGAGATCCATGTCGAGGATGGATGCATGGAAGGCTTCCTTGCGCAGGGCATGGAAAATTTCGTTGTGGTCGAGCTCGATGTTTGCGGGCTGCTCGGTGCCGCCATAGACAATGGCGGGAACCCGGCCAGCGCGGCGCAGGCGGCGGCTCGCACTCGTACCCTGTACGCTACGCTGAGTGGCGGTAAATTTCATGGAAAACTCCGGTGTGTTGGACCTTTGGTCCGGTTAAACAGGCAGCGCCTTACGGCGCTGCGTCAGCCTGCTGACTGCCGCGACCAGCAGCCAGCAGTAAAAAATCATTCAACAAAAAGCGAGCTGACCGACTCGGCGTTGGAGATCCGCAAAATGGTCTCGCCAAGCAAGGAAGCACAGGATAGCTGCCTGATTTTGCTGCAAGCTCGTCCTGCCTCGGAAAGCGGAATCGTGTCTGTGACGACAAGTTCGTCCAACGCCGATTCGGCGACCCGACTTACCGCAGGCCCGGACAACACGGGGTGGGTGCAGTAAGCGTACACCGCTGTGGCGCCGCGGTCTTTTAGCGCAGACGCCGCCTTGCAGAGGGTGCCAGCCGTGTCCACCATATCGTCCATGATGATGCAGGTGCGGCCCTCGATTTCCCCGATGATGTTCATGACCTCGGACACATTGGCACGCGGGCGGCGCTTGTCGATAATGGCCAGGTCGGCCTCAAGCTGCTTGGCCAGCGCTCGGGCCCGAACCACACCGCCAATATCGGGCGACACGACCACAACATCTTTATAGTTACGGCGCCAGATGTCGCTAAGCAGAATGGGGCCCGCGTACACGTTATCGACCGGGATATCGAAAAACCCCTGAATCTGGTCCGCGTGCAAATCCATGGTCATGACCCGATCGACACCCACCACTTGCAGCATGTTGGCAACGACCTTGGCCGAGATGGCCACACGTGCAGAGCGAGGCCGACGGTCTTGCCGGGCATAGCCAAAATACGGCATGGCGGCTGTGATACGGCCGGCGGAAGCTCGGCGCAAAGCATCCACCATGACCATGACTTCCATCAGGTTGTCGTTGGTGGGTGCACAAGTGGGCTGGAGCACAAAAACGTCTTTACCCCGGACGTTTTCGTTGATCTCTACCATGACTTCGCCGTCGGAAAATCGGCCTACCGTCATTTTTCCGAGCGTCATATCTAAATGATTGACGACATCGACCGCCAGACGGGGGTTGGCGGTACCGGTGAAGATCATGAATCTATCGTTTGCCATGATGAATGGTCAGATTCCGTGGCCCTAAACAACAAAGCTGTTGACCAGCCCACCGGACACGGTGGCCGACTCAACAGCTTGTGTAGAAGCAGAGCCTGCAAAGGCCTGAAAAGTGGCTGGGGAAGAAGGATTCGAACCTTCGCATGCCGGAATCAAAATCCGGTGCCTTAACCAACTTGGCTATTCCCCAATTATTCGGTTGTCCAGTGCCGTAACGGATGATCATGCAACCCCCGACAAACCCAGGAATCTTTGATAACCGCTTTCCCATTTGGACAATGAGCTATTTTAACGGCAATTTTCTGATGCATCACCTGTGCCTGTTCGTGAGTTACAAATTCCGCGAATAGACACGAGCCAGAACCTGTCATTTGCACTGCCATCCCTTGTTGACTAAGCCAATTATGGGCTTGAGCCACTTTGGGGTACCTAGCATAAATAACGGCCTGTAAGTCGTTGCCAACCTTTTGGGTGGCTTGAACTTGTTGCCAATCAGTAAAGACCGTTATTTTGAAGGGTTTCGTATCTCTTGTCAAATTGGGATCAGAAAATGCCATTTGCGTTGCCACGTGCTGTGGCGGTTGCACAACGACATAGCTACGGTCAGGCACCGTTAGCGGCGACAGGACTTCTCCCACCCCTTCTGCCAGAGCCGCTTGCCCAAATATAAATACAGGCACGTCGGCCCCCAAGGGCAAGGCAAGGGTCATCAATTCGCGGCGGCTGAGGCCGGTCTTCCACAACCGATTCAGCGCCACCAGGGTGCTTGCCGCATCGCTGGAGCCGCCACCCAGCCCTGCGCCAGTAGGAATGCTTTTTCTATAGATGATTTGCGCGCCCCGGCTGCATCCCGTGGCCTGCTGCAGGGCGCGTGCCGCGCGCACGACCAGATCATCTTGCGGAGACACGCCTTCCAGACTTCGCTCGAGCGCTATCTGACCATCGGCGCGGACATCGAAGTCCAGGAAGTCTTGCAAATCAACAAATCGAAAGGCGGTTTGAAGAAGGTGATAGCCATCGCTGCGGCGGCCCACCACGTGCAGGAAGAGATTGAGCTTGGCAGGGGCGGGTACGTCGTAAAGTGCCACGAGTTGCTGCTATGGGGCTAATTACTGTCGATTACCAGCCGCACGTTGATGGTGCGATCGGCTTCGCTTCGCTTCAGTTGCAACAGGCGCGGGCCCAACTCGTCGTAACGCGACAAATTAACCTGCCAGCCCTGCTGTTCGAAACGCGTGGCGCGCCCTTGCGAATCTGTTTCCGCTATAGCGCCTACATTACGTCCTGGCTGGCCCCGCAACCAATCGCGCAGGCCCGAAACCGGGATAGGGCTGCCCAGCACTTGGGCAACCAGGGCGTCGGGGTTTGGCGCTGCCTCGGTTTCTCCGTTGCTTCGAGTCAAGACGGCCTGGCCCGGCCGTACCTCTACCCGCGCCAAAGTGCTGCCCAGAGGGTTGGCCAGATCCAGCCACAGCACCTTCCCGGTATCCCGCCACGCAAAGCCGCCCTGCACGGCATCCGGCTCGCCGTGACGATTCTCGACATGGACTGCAAAGCGGCCGGCCCGCTCGAAGGCTCCCTCGACCTGTCCTTGCATGGTGGGAGGAGACGCGCACGCTACCAAACCCAGCACAGTGGCAACAGTCAACAGGCGCGCGGCCTGCCGCACCCAAGAAACACAGCGAATCATGGGCGAACTCCGAAACGTTCAAGCGTGCGGACCAAGGTCGGATTGTCTGGCTCTTTAGCCAGGGCCTCGCGCCAGATGCGTAATGCTTCAGTACGCCGTCCCACCGTCCACAGGACCTCGCCTAAATGAGCAGCCACATCGGCCAGAGGCATCAGCTCGTACGAGCGCTCGAGAAACTCGAGGGCCGCCTCGTGGTCTCCGGTGCGATAGAGATACCATCCCACACTGTCCAGAATGAATGGACTGTCCGGCTCAAGCTCCAAGGCGCGGTCAAGCAGCTCTTGCGCCTCTTCCAGCCGGATGTTTTGATCTGCAAAGGTATAGCCGAGGGCGTTATACGCATTCGCGTTATCAGGAGCCAAATCAATGACCTCCAGCATCAAGCGCTCGAATTCGTCGAAACGACCTTGGGTCTCGTATAGCATCCCCAGGTCGTACTTGATTTCAGGCGTACCAGGAAGAGCCTTGTCCGCCTCAATCAAAACCTGTAGAGCCTGCTCGGTCCGGCCAGCCTCGCGGTAGATGGACGCTTTAGTCAAGGCAATGACGGCGCTCTCTTGCTTATGACGAGGCTTGATTGAGTTGATGGTTTCGAGGGCCTGTCGCAAATTGCCCTGGCGGCCTTGCAGCACTGCCATATGAATTTGCGCCTGAAAAGTGACAGCTGGATCGTCGATGAGACGCAATTGTTCTATTGCTTCGTCCAACTTTCCCTGCTTTTCGGCAATGCGCACCAGAAGCAGGCGTGCGTCGGAAGCGTCGGCAACCGCATTGGTTGCGTTATCGGGCATGGCCTGGCGACGTTGAGTCTGCACGGCAATATATTGGTGCAGCAGTTTGCTGGCCTGTTCGTATTGCTGCGCACGATAATTGATTTCGGCTTCCGTATACAGCAGATCGAAATCTTCCGGGTTGCGCTCGCGCATGGCGTCAACAATTTGCAGGGCGCCGCCATGGTCGCCACGCACCACCAGGTGATTGGCCAACAGCAACTGCACTTTTGCGGCATCCGGATGGTGGCGGATAAAAACCCGTGCATCGCGTATAGCGGCCTCGGGATCCACCTTCATGCCGTATTCGAGCGCTCGCTGGGCTGCCGGTTCCGAATCCGGCTCGAGCGCCAACGCTTTTTGCGCTTCGGCCAGGGCGCGATCTGCGTCACCAGCGGCCCAGGCGGCATCTGCTAGCGCCATACGGGTAATCGGCAAGCTGTGCACCGGTTCGCGCAAGGCCTTCTCGAGCACATCGAAAGCCACTTGCTTGTCGTTCATTTTGGAAACGATGGCTGCGGCTTGTGCGACGGCCGTCTCCTTGTCTTCAGCTTTCTCGATGCGCTCCCAAAGCGCCGATGCCAAGCCAGCCGTTTCACCGTTGGAGGCAGACAACGCCAGGGAAGCGGCAACGGCTTCCGGATCGGTGGGAGCAAGCAGAACCCACTGTTGCGCCGCTTGCAAGGCGCTGTCCATATCGCGGCTCATCACAGCCAGCTGAAACGCCTTCTTTGCCAGGCGCGGATCGGACGTATCGCGAGCAAGCTCGAAGAAACCCTGGCCGGCGGCTCTGAACTCACCCCTTTGCGCGGCGATTTCGGAAGCGAGTATGCGGTACAGTAGTTCGGCCGTGAGATTTACTTTTGGAAGCTGCCCCGAACGTAGATGTATCTGCTCATAGTCATCGTACGGCTGAGCGGCGGCGGCAGCCGACGCGTGCCCATGCAAGCCAATCGCCAGAGACGCTGCCAAACAGAAGAGTAGTGAACGTTTCATTCATCAGGACCATCGCCGCCGCGCCGGTGCCCCAGCGCAAAATGGCAAGATAACATAAAGATTCGACTAAACTGCCGCCCGGTTCGGGCGAACGGCCCCAAGGCAAAATCCACGTCGCAGAATTGCTACGCTTGCGTGACAACCGATGCCTTGACGCCACTGGAGGGAAATGTGCAACGTCTAGCCTTCACATCCTTTTGCGGGGCGTTTTCCGTGGCAGCACTAGCTCAGCAGCCCGTGCCGCCTGCGTCAAATCCCGACAACGTTCCTGTCCTCGATACGGTGCGTGTTAGTTCGACCTATATTGAGCGCCCAATGTTCCTGTTGCCTGCCTCGGGCGATCTCATCGAAGGCGAAGATATGCGGCGCGACCGCATGCAGGCGACGCTCTCAGAAGGTCTGGCCGCCGTACCGGGGCTGCTCATCCAGGACCGGCAAAACTTCGCCCAGGACGAGCAATTATCCATACGTGGTTTCGGCTCGCGATCGACCTTCGGGGTGCGCGGAATTCGGCTATACGTTGACGGGATACCGGCCACGATGCCCGACGGCCAAGGCCAGACGTCAAACATAGATATCGCCTCTATTGATCGGGTAGAGGTGCTGAGAGGGCCATTTTCGGCTTTGTACGGCAACTCTTCGGGTGGTGTGGTGCAAATCTTCACTGAAGACGGCGTGGGGCCGTTGACGGTGTCGCCCGGCTTCATTGCGGGCAGTTATAACCAGCGCCGCTACAGTCTGAAAGCCACTGGCGCCACCGGAGAATCGCCCGGCGAACTTGGCTATGTCTTGAGCGTAAACCGTTACTCCACCGACGGCTACCGCGACCATAGCGACGCGCGTAAAACCCTTGCCAACGCAAAGCTCACGTGGCAACCAGACTCGCAAAGCCGGTTCAGCCTTATCTTGAATCATGTGGACATTCGCGCCCATGACCCTCAAGGCCTTACATACGAAGAATTTACAAACTCGCCTCGTTCTGCCTCTCCAGGCGCTCTGCAGTTCAATACACGTAAAACCGTGCGTCAGACACAAGGCGGTCTGGTGTACGAGCGGGAACTGAACGATAGAAATCAATTGCGCCTCATGACTTACTATGGCCAACGCTCTACTGTTCAGTATCTGGGCATACCCGTCGCCCCCCAACTAGCGCCAGGCCATGCTGGTGGAGTGGTCGATCTGCAACGCGATTACGGTGGTGTCGACCTGCGCTGGACGTCCGAATGGTCGCTGGCCGGTGCGCCGCTAACTCTCAGTACCGGCTTGGCTTACGACCTGGTCACGGAGGATCGCCAAGGGTATGAAAATTTTGTCGACGGGCCACAAGGCAGGCAGCTAGGCGTAAAGGGCCGACTCAGACGGGACGAAACCAACCAGATCTGGAACCTCGACCCTTATATTCAAGCGTCCTGGGAGTTTGCTCCACACTGGACGGCCGAAGCGGGGTTGCGATACAGCACGGTGCATTTCAAATCGGACGACCAGTATCTGGCATCGGGCAACGGCGACGACAGCGGGACTACCCGACATAACAAGCTGCTACCCGTTGGCGCCTTGCGGTATCAACCCACTGAAAACCTCTCTTTTTACGCCACAGCGGGACGCGGCTTTGAAACCCCCACCTTCAACGAAATTTCCTACCGTACCGACGGCCAGCAAGGCCTTAATCTAGACCTGCAACCATCGGTGAACGACACCATTGAGGTCGGCTCTAAAACGCGCGTAGCGGGCGGCATGATGACCCTCGCCTATTTCCGCACATACACCAAGGACGAGATCGTGACGGCCGAATCGCAGGGAGGGCGCACGGTGTATCGCAACGCCGGTCGCACCCGGCGTCAAGGTGTGGAGTTGTCGTGGTCCACATCTTTTCGCCGCCACTTACAGGCGCGCCTGAGTTATGGCTGGCTTGATGCCCGTTACCGGGATAGCTTCTACGACGGGGCGCCCATCCCCGAAAATCTCATACCCGGTGGCAACCGGATCGCCGGTACCGCTGCGCATGCGGCTTACGCTTCACTGGATTGGGCGCCGCCAGAGGGCTGGCGCGCGGGCGTCGAGGGCCGTTATTTAAGTAAGCTTTATGTCAACGATCGCAATGACGCCACAGCCCCTTCATATTTTGTGGCCGGTGCTCATGTGGGTTACCGCTGGCAGGGCAAGCAATGGCAACTAGACGCGTTTGGACGGCTCAACAACCTGTTCGACCGCCACTATGCGGGTTCGGCCATCGTAAACCAAGGTCAAGGCCGGTATTACGAACCGGCCCCCGGCCGCAACTGGGTGGCGGGCATCAGCGCCGGCTTCCAGTTCTAATGCCATGTCCGCGTTTTACCGAGCTGTTTTGCCGAGCTCTAACTTAAGCCTCTTGCAAAGTCGTCTTATCTTTTTACATGCCTGAATTACCAGAAGTCGAAACCACTCGCCGCGGAATTGCCCAAGTGATGTGCGGCCAGATTTTGCAGGAAC
>JAJUGB010000068.1 GCA_029268595.1 Alcaligenaceae bacterium
AAGGCTTCGGCCGCTGCAGCTCCTGCAGCCGCGGGCGCAACCGCGCCGCATCCAGCATCTGCCCCCGCGGCTGCGCCCGCGGCTGCCCCTTCGGCTTCCGTTACCGCCGTGGCATCGCCCGCGGCCGGCAAAATACTTGCCGAGAAAGGCGTAGACCCCTCGTCGGTGGAAGGCACAGGGCGCGGCGGTCGCATTACCAAGGGCGACGCCTTGCAGGCGGAAGCGGGTGCTGCCAAGAAACCGGCGGCTCCGGTTGCCCCGCCCAGCCTGTCTCTGGACGGCCGTCCAGAGCAGCGCGTGCCAATGAGCCGCTTGCGCGCCCGTGTCGCCGAGCGCCTGTTGCAGTCTCAGGCCGAGAACGCCATTCTCACTACCTTTAACGAAGTGAACATGCAGGGCATTCTCGACCTGCGCGCCCGCTACAAGGACAAGTTCGAGAAAGAGCATGGCGTTAAGCTTGGCTTTACCTCGTTCTTTGTAAAAGCCGCAGTAGCTGCTCTCAAGAAATACCCCATCGTCAACGCTTCGGTAGATGGCAAAGACATCATTTACCATGGCTACTTCGATATTGGTATTGCCGTAGGCAGTCCGCGTGGACTGGTCGTGCCCATCCTGCGTAACGCCGACCAGCTGTCCATTGCCGAAATCGAAAAGCAAATCGCTGATTTTGGTGCGCGAGCCCGTGACGGCAAGCTGACGCTGGACGAGTTGACCGGCGGTACGTTCTCCATTTCCAATGGCGGTGTGTTCGGCTCCATGCTGTCGACGCCCATCATCAATCCACCCCAATCGGCCATTCTGGGCATTCACGCTACCAAAGACCGTCCGGTGGTGGAAAATGGCCAAATCGTCATCCGGCCCATGAACTACCTGGCCCTGTCCTACGACCATCGCATCATTGATGGCCGCGAGGCGGTGTTGTCCTTGGTGGCCATGAAAGAAGCACTGGAAGATCCGCAACGCTTGCTGCTCGACGTCTAAGTAGCGGCGTTAAGCATGGAACACCCAGCCCCGGCAAATCGTACCGACCAAAGGGGTACCGTTTGCCGGGGCTGCTTGCTTCAGCGCGCAGCGTCTCGCAATCGTTTGCTTGATGGCGCTGTGCTTTCGCAGCCGGTAATCTGCCGGCTGGAATCCTTTTATCGAGTGAATCGCAATGGCAAAACAATTCGACGTAGTGGTCATCGGCGCCGGTCCTGGCGGGTATATTGCCGCTATCCGTGCTGCTCAATTGGGTATGACAGTCGCCTGCATTGACGCGTGGCGTACTGCTGACGGTAAACCGGCCCCTGGCGGCACCTGCACTAACGTGGGATGCATACCTTCCAAGGCTTTATTGCAGTCGTCCGAGCATTTCGAGCAGGTCAACCATCACTTTGCCGATCATGGCATCAAGGTCAAGGGCGTCGATCTCGACCTGCAGACGTTGGTAGGCCGTAAAGACCAGGTGGTCAAGCAAAACAACGAAGGCATCCTTTACTTGTTCAAGAAGAACAAGGTCACTTTCTTTAACGGCATCGGTTCCTTCTCTGCCTATGTGGATGGCGGCTGGAACATCAAGGTTTCCGGTCCAGCAGAAGAAGATCTTGTCGCGAAGCACGTCATCGTGGCAACCGGTTCCTCACCGCGTGCCTTGCCGGGCCTGGCGTTTGACGAGAAAAAAATCCTTTCCAACGACGGAGCGCTGAGCCTCACAAGTGTGCCCAAGAAATTGGGCGTGATTGGCGCGGGCGTCATAGGTCTGGAGCTGGGCAGCGTATGGCGTCGCCTGGGTGCCGAAGTGACCGTGTTGGAAGCCATGCCGGACTTCCTGCCGGCTGCCGACCAGCAAGTGGCCAAAGAAGCGCTTAAGGCGTTCACCAAGCAAGGCCTCAAGATTGTCACCGGCGTCAAAATTGGTGAAATCAAGGCATCTGGCAAAACAGTCAAAGTACCGTATACAGACTCGTCCGGCGCCGAGCAATCGATCGAAGTCGACAATCTCATCGTCTCCATCGGCCGCGTCCCCCACACAGAGGGCCTGGGCGTGGAAACCGTGGGCCTCAAACTCGACGAGCGCGGTTTCGTCGCGGTAGACGACGATTGCAAAACCAACTTGCCCAACGTCTGGGCGGTGGGCGATGTCGTGCGGGGTCCGATGTTGGCCCATAAGGCCGAGGAAGAGGGCGTTGCGGTGGCCGAGCGTATTGCTGGTCAGTTTGGTCACGTTAACTTCGGCACCATTCCCAACGTCATCTACACCTCTCCCGAAATTGCATGGGTGGGTCGCACCGAGCAGCAGCTTAAGACCGAAGGTGTTGATTACAAGGCCGGCAGCTTCCCCTTCATGGCCAACGGTCGCGCTCGCGCTCTGGGCGATACGACCGGCTTCGTTAAAGTCCTGGCCGACGCAAAGACAGACGAAGTGCTCGGGGTGCATATCGTCGGTCCCATGGCCTCCGAGCTTATCGCCGAAGCGGTGACCATTATGGAGTTCCGTGGCGCGGCTGAAGATATCGCCCGCATTTGCCATGCGCATCCGACGCTGTCCGAGTCCATGAAGGAAGCGGCACTGGCGGTGGATAAGCGCACGCTTAACTTCTAATTGGCGGGTTTGCTGCCTTTTGAAAAGGGGCGAGTAGCCCCTTTTTTTTCGAACAACCGATCCGCTTTACATGAACGTACGCGAGTATTACCACCAAGCCCTGCAAGAGCGTGGCTATCATCCGGACGCTGCGCAAGAAGCGGCCATCCAGCGCCTGCAGGTTTTTTATGATGAGTGGGTCAGCTATAAAGCGGCGCGCTCTGCACCTTTGCGTCGCATTTTCAAGCGGCCGGCAGTGCCTAAAGGCGTCTACATGTGGGGCGGGGTCGGCCGCGGAAAAAGCTTCCTCATGGATGCGTTCTACCTGACGGTGCCGGTCAAACGCAAGGCGCGGCTGCACTTTCACGAGTTCATGCGCGGGGTGCATCGTGAGCTACAGGAAGTAAAGGGGCTGTCCGACCCCTTGGACGAAGTCGCTCGTCGTGTTGCCAAGCGGTACCGGCTTATTTGCTTCGACGAATTTCATGTGTCGGACGTGGCGGACGCCATGATCTTGTACCGGCTATTGCTGAAGTTGTTCGAGCATGGTACGTCCTTTGTCATGACCTCCAACTACGAGCCCTCCACACTGTACCCCGACGGCCTGCATCGAGATCGCATCTTGCCGGCCATCAAGTTGATACAAGAGCGCATGGATGTGCTCAATGTGGACACCGGAACTGATTACCGGCGGCGCACGCTGGAGCAGGTGCGTCTGTACCTGACGCCGCTTACCGATGACACCGACGCCGAGCTGCGCACCATTTTTGACCGGTTGTCCGACACTGCCGCCATGAAGCCGGTACTCACGGTTGAAAACAGGACATTGCAAGCGATAGCCTTGAGCGGCTCGGTAGTATGGTTCGACTTCGCTACATTATGCGGCGGGCCCCGGTCGCAAAACGACTACCTTGAGCTGGCCAGCCGTTTTCAAAGCGTCATCGTATCGAACGTGCCGTGTATGAGTGCGCGCCAAGCCTCAGAGGCCCGACGCTTCACATGGTTGGTGGATGTGTTTTACGATCACCGCGTCAAGCTGGTGTTGTCGGCAGAGTGCGAAGCCGAGCAGCTATATACTGAAGGCCCCATGGCCAATGAATTTCACCGTACGGTGTCGCGTCTGCTCGAGATGCAGTCGCGCGAATATCTTGAATCCGAACGTCGCGTTGCGGCAACCTTGTAACTCCACTTCTGCCATATATGACTACCCGAGTACTCACCGGCATCACCACCACTGGAACGCCTCATCTGGGCAACTATGCCGGCGCGATTCGTCCCGCCATCGAAGCGAGTACGCAGCCTGGGGTGGATGCGTATTTCTTCATGGCCGACTACCACGCCCTGATCAAGTGCGAAGATCCGCAACGTATAGCTCGTTCTCGCCTTGAAATTGCAGCCACCTGGCTGGCGGGTGGGTTGGACGTAGAGCGGGTCACTTTTTATCGGCAGTCGGACATACCCGAGATTCCGGAGCTATGCTGGATGTTGACGTGTGTCACGCCCAAGGGCCTGATGAACAGAGCGCATGCTTACAAAGCCGCCGTCGATCAGAACGAGGCACGCGATATCGAGCCTGATGACGGCATTACCTTGGGGCTGTTCTCCTACCCCGTGCTTATGGCGGCCGACATACTGATGTTCAACGCCCACAAGGTGCCCGTGGGACGCGACCAGATCCAACATCTTGAGATGACGCGGGATATCGCCCAGCGTTTCAACCATTTATATGGTCGGGGCAACGATTTCTTCGTCCTGCCCGAGGCGCAGGTAGATGACGAAGTGGCTACCTTGCCCGGGCTGGACGGACGGAAAATGTCCAAGAGCTACAACAACACTATTCCGCTCTTCGAGGGTGGGGCGAAGGCCATGAAATCGGCCATCATGCGCATAGTCACCGATTCCAAAGAGCCTGGTGAACCGAAAGACGCGGAAAGCTCGCATCTGTACATGTTGTACCGCGCGTTTGCTACACCCGAAGAATCCGCTGTCTTCCGACGTGAACTGGAAGACGGCATGGGATGGGGAGACGCCAAGCAGCGTCTTTTCGAGCGCCTCGAGCAAGACATCGCGCCTATGCGAGAACGTTATATGGAGTTGATGGCGGCTCCGCAACGGATTGAAGACGCCTTGCAGGCGGGCGCCGATAAGGCGCGCGCATTATCGGCTCCTTTCATGGAGCGCCTGCGCGAAGCGGTCGGCCTTAAAACCAGCTCGGCGGCTCTGAGCGTTACTACTGGCAGGGACGCCTCTGCCGGAACCTCCGAGGGTAAGGCAGGGCGCAAGAAGCCGCGATTTGTGAACTTTCGCGACGAAGCAGGGCAGTTCCGTTTTCGGCTTCTTGACGAAACGGGACAACAGTTATTGTTATCCATTCAGTTCGGCAACCCGAAAGAAGCAGGGGCCGTCATCAAGCAGCTGCAAACGGGGGACCCCGACGCGTTTATTTCCACTCGCGATGAGCAGGCTTGCTTGGTTGTAGATGAACTGGTGGTAGCCGAATTTTCTGCCGAAGACCTGCCACAAGTGCGTCAGGCGCTCGCCACGTTTATCGAGGCCTGAAAGGCAGAGCGTGCAGTAAAAAAAAGCCGGAGGCAGCTGATGCTCCGGCCGATTTTGTCGATCTGACTGGTCATGAAACCACCAGAATCGTGGGCAAGCTGCCCGAGCCCGCCCTTATTCATCCAAAGTAATGCGCTTCACTCGCGATTGCGTGTCCTGGTTCTTGGGCAGTACGACTTCAAGCAAGCCATCTTTGTAGTTGGCGCGTATATTGTCTTCGTCGATGTCGTAGCCAAGTTGCACGCGGCGCTCGAACTTGCCGTAGTAGCGTTCCGAGAACTGACGTTTAGCGTCTTCGTTTTCAGAGCGCTTCTCTCCGCGTATCGTTAGAACGCCGTCGTCCAGCAGTAGCTCAACATCTTTTTTATCCATGCCCGGGAGTTCAGCGACAATTCGGACTTCCTTGTCGTCGTCCGTGACTTCAAGCCGAGGCCAAGTGGCACGTACGGCGTCCGACCCAAACAGGGTTGGGAAACCGGTGTCGAAGCCTCTGAAGACGTCGTCGAACAAGCGGTTCATTTCCCGCTGCAAGGACATGACGGGATGCTGCGCATTTTCGGAAGTTGCGGGGACAGCGTTGCGAGGACCCCAAGGTACGATATTGCGAACACTCATTTTTAACCTCCTTGAATAACAAGTTGGCCGAAATGCGGTTCGGTGCCATATACCGAACCGCCCAGAAGGGTATGAGCCTCTCTGGTGAAATTCGGCACGGTTAATACCTTTACCTTCAATATAAGGACGGTCGCCCCTATTTCAAGGGCCCCCAAAGGACTCAACCTCTGTGAAACGGGCCGCTTGGCCTCCGGCCTTCGATCCTTCCTGCGGCGCTGCCGGAGTGATGGCGGGCGGGGACCAAGGCGCGGGAACGCCGGATAAGCGGTTCACTATCAAAAAAGCGGGTCTCGATTAAACTGGCCTATTGTTGTGAGTTTCCAGGAGCATGCAAGTATGAGCCTTCCCGCCTGTGATGTTCTTTCGCGAACCCTCGCGGTGACGAATGTGGACGACGCCATCGAGAGCCGTCAGTCTATTCGCGCCTTCAGCCAGCGCCCTGTTCCTCGTGACACCTTGAAGGAGATTCTGGATCTTGCTGCGCGGGCGCCGTCGGGCGCCAATGCGCAGCCCTGGAAGGTGTATGTTCTGCAAGGGCAATCAAAAGACGCTCTGGTAAAAAAGGTGTGCAAGGCCCATGACGACTTGCGCGCCGACCCAAGCTTGGCGCAGGTATATCAAGAGAGTTACGACTACTATCCACGTCAGTGGATCAGCCCTTATCTGGATAGGCGTCGCGAGAATGGCTGGGGCTTATACGGTTTGTTGGGCATAGAAAAAGGCGAGAAGGACAAGATGCACGCGCAGCATCAACGGAATTTCCGATTTTTCGATGCGCCGGTCGGTTTGATGTTCACGGTCAACACCGTCATGGGGCAAGGCGCCTTGCTCGATTGCGGCGGCTTCATGCAAAACATCATGGTTGCAGCAAGAGCACGGGGCCTGGACACCTGCCCGCAAGCCGCCTGGAACAGTTTTGGAAGCATCATTCTTCCGCACATAGGCGCGGGCGAAGACGAAATGCTGGTGTGCGGCATGGCCCTGGGTTATGCCGACGAGACTGATCCGGTCAACACCTTTCGCACACCGCGAGTACCTGGCGAAGAATTCACAGTCTGGCTTGATTAAGAACACTGCGATGTGGAAAGCGCCTTGGCCCGCGAGGTTCGGCGCTGCGATGCGTCCCTAGTTCATGACAAGGTGCGCAGGAAGCAACGCGGCATGGGGTTTGCTCAATAGAGCACCCCACTGAATTTCGTGTGCCGCATGAACGCCACCCAACGCAAAGCCCGTCGTTTGTTGAAGGATACATTCCACATCAAGCAACTTCGACCGGGCCAGGAAGAAGTCATAGCCAGCGTATTGGCCGGCCACGATACTTTAGCTGTCATGCCCACGGGTAGCGGCAAATCCTTGTGCTACCAGTTGCCGGCCCTATGTGAGCCGGGCATAACGGTTGTTGTGTCGCCGCTCATCTCTCTGATGCACGATCAGGAAGAGAAGCTGAATGAGCTGGGCGTGGATGTTGCGGTTTTCAATAGCACCACCGACGAATCGGCATTGCGCGAGGCCGTGGCCAGCTGCCGCCACCCCATCTTCATGACGACGCCCGAGCAGTTATCGAGTGCCGAATTTCGGCAATGGCTGCGGAGCCAACAAATATCGTTGTTCGTCATTGATGAAGCCCACTGCATTTCTCAGTGGGGACACGATTTTCGCCCGGCTTTTCTGGACATCCCGGACGCACGCCGTGAACTGGGCTCGCCCCCTTTGCTGGCCCTGACTGCCACAGCCACAGATGAGGTCATACAAGATATTGCGGAGCAGCTGGGATTAGCGTCACTGTGTGTGATAAAGGTGGGCGTGTATCGCGAGAACCTCTCCTATGCGGTGCGGCAGGTCAGCGACGAGGAGGATAAGCAACGCGTCTTGCTGGAATTGCTTCGAGCTTGTGAGGGCGCAGTCATCGTCTACACATCGACAGTGAAAGAAGCCGAGGTGTTGTACGAGCTTCTCAAAGAGCACGATGAAAGCGTCACCCTTTATCATGGCCGCCTGAGCCAGAAGGCGCGCAACCAGAACCAGGACGAGTTCATGGAAGGCCGCATTCGCGTTATGGTGGCCACCAACGCCTTCGGCATGGGTATAGACAAACCGGACGTGCGCCTGGTCGTCCACGCGCAGCTTCCCGGAAGCCTCGACGCGTATTATCAAGAGTCCGGTCGAGCAGGGCGAGACGGCAAGCCCTCCGACTGTGTTCTCATACATCACGAAAAAGACAAGCTCATCCAGCAGTTCTTTCAAAGTAACCGTTATCCGTCCAGAGAGACCGTGACGCGCATAGTCAAAGCTTTTGGAACCGACGCTCACTCGCGTCTGACCTTTGATGAGTTGTGCGAGGCGGTGCCGGAGATCTCGCGGCGAAAACTCCAGGTGGCGGTAAAGATGTTGGAGCAGGCTGAGGTTATAGAGCGCAAGGGCAAAAGGATAGGATTACGCCGCCGCACTAATGGCGCCCAAGCTCAAAAACCGCGGCATGAGTTTGCAGGTCACGATGAGCTTGGTGAGCACAGTGATCGCCTCTTGGACGAGGCGCTGAACCAGTACGAAATGCGAGCGCAGCGCGATCGCGAGACGTTGGCGGCCATGGTGGGCTACGCGCGGGGCGGCGCCTGTCGTTGGCGTACCTTGCTGGAGCATTTTGGTGATGAGCCGGAATGGCAGCGTTGCGGCCACTGCGATAGCTGCCATATGGCGGAAGAAGCCGAAACGCTCGTACAAGAGAACCCGCCGGATACCGAGGCGCCTGAAAAGGCCGCCCCTCTGCGATTCACTCATGGTGACGAGGTCGCAGTGAAGCGGTATGGGCGCGGAGTGGTGCAGGCTGTAACTCGCGAGCGGGTGGATATTCGGTTTCCGGACGGCGCGGTGCGCCGCTTTGTGCCGTCCTATGTTCGCCGCCTTAAACGGACATCGAGCCAGTCGCCTCCACTGTGCCCGGCGATAGATTAAGCGACGGTCCTGTGCCCATGACTTCTTCAATGACGTCCAGCCAGTCCGCGATGTAGCGATCCATGCTGAATCGCTCGAGCGCAGTCTGACGTCCGGCAGCGCCCCAGGCTCGAGCCAAGTCGGGCTCGGCAATCAATTGGCGCATCACATCCACAAGAAGCTCTTTGTCGGTATGCACGAAGCCGTTGACGCCGTTGACGATAACAGTGGGCAGCTCTGTGGCGGCCACCCCTACGACCGGCACTCCCAGCAACATCGCTTCCACCAGAGCTAGGCCCAAGCTGGTGTAGCGAATAGGTGTATAGAAGAAACGGTAACGCGCCATGGTAGCGCCGACCTCGAGGTTGGGAACTTCCCCGAGGCCCCCCATGGCTTCGCTTTGCATACCGATGAGATCCAGGGGCACACGTTCCCGGCTCCATTCGAAAAGGTCTGCGCCCATGCGCCGGCCCCGCTTGGCCAGCCCGTTTATGACGGTGATCCCTTTTGCGTACTCGCCGGTATAGGCGATAGACGGCGATACCGGCACCCCATGTTCCACCACACGTGTGGGCATGTCTCCCGCATCCCAGTTCAAGTCGTTGTAGTGAGTGACGTGCACCAGTATGCCCCGGTCGTGCTTGAAGCAGTGAGGCGTGTCAACCGGATAGGGGCGCGGCGGGTCGTGCTCGATGAAGATGCTGGGCAGGGCGCGTTGGGCCGGAGTCAACAAGTGGGGCGCATCATTCTCGTATACCGCCTGAGATTGATAGATGATGCAGTCAAACTGCTGAGACGCAATTTCTTCGGCTGGGATCTCGGTGACATTGTCGCCCCAGGGAATTTTGGTACCCAGTGGAGAGTAGCCTGGGCGGCCGTCCTGACATACGGGTATGACAAAGTCATGCGGCACCTGTGTCAGGGCATATAGGTAATTGCCGTGTACGTGCCAAGTCAGGATGCGCAATCTGCGTCGAGGTTCAGTATGGATATGCTCCACATCGTCTCCTTTAACTAGAAAATAACGGCCCTGCGCAGATGCGCAGAAAAATCACAGGTAAGCCCGTGCCCAGGACGGCAATCCAGGACGACACATCCAGCATGATCGTCAGCCTTGGAAGGAAAGCGCCCCGCGTAGAGGACGCGCGCTCGTCGGGATGCGAACCGCTTGGGGCGTTCCCCGACGTGGGTGAAGGGTTATGCCGAGGGCTGGATTGACCGCGCACGCGCAGCAGGCTGCGCCACGCCAAAAAGCCCACGAGCAGTAAAGAGGCCAGCCAGATAATCAGGAGCGCTGTTTTAACGCCGACAGTACCTGTATCAGTGGGTGCAAGCCACAGGCAAGCCAAACCGTGCGCCCCGTACAGTGCAACAAAACACAAGGTCCAGATAATGGGGCCCATAAAGACTCGCCACAACCGATAACGGCCCGATCTATCGGGGCCCGTCTTCGAGTGCCGCTGCTGGCTGTCCGTGGTTGCTGGAGTCATGGTCGCGCTCCCATAAACAAGAGGCCTGCCAGGAGCAGTACGGCCGCCAAAGCCGAATACACCCCCCACGCCGCCAGTACGGAAGTGTCCAGCAAGAGGGGCGCGCGTCCTTGATTGACGTAACTTCTGCACAAGACGAACGCCGCCATCAATAGGACAATGAAAAGGTGTATAGCCAAATAAACAAGCGTTACCAGCACGGCGGCTGCGTACGCGTGGTCCGTGGCAGGAGGGGCTTGAGCTATAAGAAAAGCGATGCCCAGAAGTCCGGCCGTGGACGCCGCGCCGCAGATCGCAACGGCGGTTCTGGACGCTGCTGTTGCTCCTTGCGCGCCCACAGAACGTGACCAGGCAGCGCTGGCGCCCATTGCCGCATGGCACACCCCAAGTAACAACGCCCAAGGCCAGGATAAATCCAATAATTGAGGCGGTGGCCAGTTCGGCGCAAACAAGCGCAGGTAGATGCAGCCGAACACCAGAGAAGCGACCAGGGTGGCATCTCCCGCTATGGCGCACATGGTCCCCCACCACCCCGGCGCTCCGCGGCATTGGGTGTGGTGGGGCAATTGGACTCCGGGATACGCTTCCACAGGAAGATGCGGCTCGCGGGGTGCGCGCGTCCATGCCCAGCACACAAAAAGAGCCACGGTAAGTAGCGCAAACAGCAAGCTGACCGTATACCATTTGAGCAGCACCGAAACAAAAAAACCGCCCGTGGCGAGACCCGAGTACAAGGGCAGCCAAGCGGGAGTCGGCACGAATATGACCATGGTCGGCCTGCCCGTCAGGACATCCACGCCCAACGTCTGGCGGCCCTGTTGCTCCACATTCGATAGCCAGTGCTTACCTGCCGCCATCTCCGCGGGCAGCGACGGGTTTTCCCACAATGGTTCCCTGCTGCCTACCGGTGCGATGCTGGAGAAATTGTACGGAGCGGGCGGCGTCGCCATGGCCCATTCCAGTGTGCCTGCGCCCCACGGGTTGCGCGGCGCACCTCGGCCCAGGCGCACATGAAGGACGACGTCCAACAGAAAGACGGCAAAGCCGATGGCTTGCAGGAAACCGCCAATGCTCGAGGCCAGATTCAGCGCGTCCCAGCCCAGTTCGGGCGAGTAGGTGTAAGTGCGGCGCGTCATGCCCAAGAGCCCCGTCAGGTGCATGGGAAAAAACGTCAGATTGAAGCCGGCAAAGATTAGCCAGAATGCAGTCGTGCCCAGAGGGCCAGAAGGGACGCGACCCCATATCAATGGCATCCAGTAGTATGTGGCGGCCAGAATGGGGAAAACCATGCCGCCGACCAATACATAATGGAAGTGTGCGACCACAAAGTGGGTATCGTGAATCTGGAAATTAAACGGAACCAGCGCCACCATGACGCCGGTCAGCCCGCCTATCAGAAAGATCACGAAGAATCCGGCCATATAGAGCATGGGCAATCGTAGAACCACTTTGCCCGACCATAAGGTCGCTATCCACGCAAAGAACTGGATTCCAGTGGGAATGGCGATCAGCATGCTGGCCGCCGAGAAAAACGACAGGCTCAGGTGCGGTATGCCCACGGTGAACATGTGGTGCACCCATAGACCGAAGCTCAGAAAACCCATGATGATGGCGCTGTTGACCACCCATATATAGCCGACAAGTGGGCGCTGCGCGAAGGTGGGCAGCATGGTGGAAATGAGCCCGGCCGCGGGCAGGAAGATGATGTAGACCTCCGGGTGGCCAAACAGCCAGAACAGGTGCTGCCAAAGCAGGTTGTCGCCTCCAAGCTCCACGGTATAGAAGGGCAGGCCGAAGGCGCGCTCCAGTTCGAGCAAGATACTGCCCAGGATCAAGGGAGGGAAACCGACCAAAATCATTCCGGCCATGACCAGCAGATACCAAGCAAGTATGGGCATGCGGTCCAGGCTCATGCCCGGGGCACGCATTTTCAATATGGTCGTAATCAGTTCCACAGCCCCGCATAGCGCCGATATCTCCGCGAAGGTGACGCCGATCAGCCACATATCGTTGTTGATTCCGGGGGCAAACTGCTTACTGGACAGCGGCGTGTACATGAACCAACCGCTATCGGGCGCCAGCCCCAATACCATGGCCACGATCAATATGGTGCCTCCGAACAGGTAGCACCACCACGAGTACGCGCCCAGCCTGGGGAACGCCATGTCACGCGCTCCCAGCATTTTCGGCAGCAGGTAGAACCCAAAGCCCTCAAGCATCGGGATGGCGAATAGAAACATCATCACCGTGCCGTGCATGGTGAAGACCTGCGCATATTGGTCTGCGTCCATGAAAGCGCTTTGTGAGCTTCCCAACTGCGCCCGTATCATCATGGCCAGCACGCCACCAATCACAAAGAAAACTAGTGCCGCCAGCATGAAGCGCTTGCCGACTGAGGTGTGATTGACGGCCGACCAGCCCCGCCATCCCGAAGGAGGGGTCCAGAGCTTAGCCAGGGTGTGGTGCAGGGCGATGGGGTGGCGGGCTTGTGTCATCGGGTCTGTCCTTCCTCTGCATCAAGCCGCGACAGTACTGCCTCGACCTCGTGAGGTTCATGGGCAATGACCTTCAGCTGCATATGAGCGTGTCCCACGCCGCAGTACTCGGCGCAAGTACCCAAGTACTCACCCGGTTCCGACGCGACCAGGGTCATGCTGTTTACCCGCCCCGGAATAGCGTCGATTTTTCCGCTGAGCCGAGGCACCCAGAACGAGTGGATGACGTCATGGGAGGTTAATTTGACGGATACAGACGTCCCCGACGGAACATGTATTTCATTGATAGACTGCTTCGGTCCGCCGGGTGCAAGTGGATAGCGCACCTGCCAAAACCACTGATTGCCGGTGACTTCCACTATATAGCCCGCAGGCTGCGGTACTGGCGCTGCCCCATAGGTGTAAGCAAGCATCGCGCTAATCACCACCACCGGAAATGCCACTCCGCCTCCCGCCATGAGCACGATGTTCCGCCGGCGGTTTTCACCATTGCTACGCGACCACACCGCGACACAGGCCAGCACCACCATAAATGCCACTATCAGGGCGCTGCCCCAAGCCATCGCGTACCACACTGTGGCGATGTGATCGGCTTGCTGGCTGGCACCATGTAAAGCGGATAGCGGCGCGTCTTTACAGCCTGCCAAGAGCATGGGCACACTGAAGGCGGTTGATGTCGGCAGCCAACGGTACGAGGTTTGCTGCCCCACTTTGGCGCGAGCAACCCTGCCGCCAAAAAAACCAGGAGCTATCATGAAGGAAGCGTTCTCGCGGCGTCTGTCTAAAAGTTCGGCGACCGGTAGTAACGTCACATTAGGCAAGCATCCCATCCATCCTATGATGGTCACTTTCCCCATTGCTTTTCTGATGGCCGCGGTGGCTTCAGATGCGGCGTTCCTCGTGACGGCGGACGGTTTTTGGGCGCGGATGTCGCTATGGCTGGTCGGAGCCGGAGCCGGCATGGGACTTCTTGCGGGTGTCGCTGGCGCCGCCGAGCTATTGTCAATTCCGGAAATCCGCAGTCGTTCCGCCGCCTGGAGCCATTTCGTCGCGGCCGTCATGCTGCTATCGGTAGCGTTTCTCAACTGGTTCATACGGCTACCCGATGCTGCTGCAGCCGTTTACCCGTTCGGCATCGGTCTATCGATGCTGACTGCGCTGTTGGTAATGGTGGCCGGCTGGATGGGCGGCAAGCTTGTATTCGAGTACCGGATGGGAGTTGAGGAGTAAACGCGCTGTCTACCTTGAAAGGCAGCCAGGATGGAATGAGCTGCTCGCGGGTCTCGGGCAACAGACTGGGCTTGCCCAGCACCAGCCATAGCGTTGCCAAAATCAGTACGACCGGAACTATCACTCGCACCGCACCCACTGTATAGCGACCGGGTACGGACTCGTGTCCTTGCCGGCCCAGGACGTACCCGCAATACACCTGGAACAGCACCATTCCCGCCACGCATGCCAGCTTCGCTGCCAGCCAGGGCGCCGCAACTTCCCGCAGGGCGATCAGTGCCGTGCCTGTGAGAATCGCGAGGATGGCGGCGGGCGACGCGACCGCTACGTAAGTGAAGCGCGTCATTACTCGCAGCCGACCATAGTCATCCGCCTGCAGTCCGGGATGGTGCCGAGCCAACAGCAGGGGCAAGTAGATAAGCGACGCACACCACAGCAGCAGGAAGCAGATATGCAGGGCCTTGACCCAGGCAATCATTGCACTGTTCGGCGCCCGAGCCGCCGCAACGGACGCGTTGCCTCAGTGTTTATCCGGTACCACGATTTGCCCGTTGGCGTCGCCATGACGTTCTCCCCGCTTGGTTGTCATTGTGATGACGCGAGGAGAGCAAGGTATATGCCCGGCCCGCGGCGCTATGGGAAGGCCATCACGGGCAAGCTTGGTCAACCGCAACGCACTCGTTCTATTTTCCCGTCGTCATCTATCAGGATGTTGAGGCGATCAGGTTTGTAGTCTGTGCTGGCGAGGCTGTTCGGGCGCAGCACTCGGGTGCCTGCGGGAAGAGAGGATTCGTTCAAATTGTCAGCCGAAGTACCCACCAGGTTCTGTCGACTCTGGGCGCCGCACTCGTCGTCAGTTCGGGAGCTTTGGGTAGATGAGGATGAAGCAGATGAGGAGTTTGAAGGGCCTGTGCTTTGGCAGGCGGCTAACAGGCATAGTGAGGCGGCAATGGCTAGAGTTTTCACGTCGTCTCCCAAGAAGCTGGCTATTATTTATTATGCCGAAATTTTTGGAATAGCCGGGTAACCGTTTATGGCTTGCTGTAGAGGGGCGTTCGCCATGCTTGAGACGGATCCTGCCGCTGCAGTTGGCGGACAGCCCACGCTTGACAAGATCACATTGCCGCGATATGATTACTTTCTTAGGTGAATCGCACCTAAAAAGAATCGCAAGGCCTCGCTAATGCGGCGAGGCTTTTCATTTAGTCAGACGCGGGATGGAGCAGTCTGGCAGCTCGTCGGGCTCATAACCCGAAGGTCGTAGGTTCGAATCCTGCTCCCGCAACCATCGCAAAAACCCCAGCTACGTGACTTCGAGCTGGGGTTTTTTTGTTTGGCTCGTATACCTTGCGTAGAA
>JAJUGB010000069.1 GCA_029268595.1 Alcaligenaceae bacterium
AAGATAATTTTCGCTGACCGGACAAGTTATTTTTCTCTGTACAATATCGTAAGAGATCTTAGCTACAGAGAACCACAATAATTCAAATTGCATCGAAATTGACTCAGGTATGCACGAACATTTTCACCATAATGAGTCAGATGGCAAACGATTGCGGTGCCATCAACCTGGGTCAGGGATTCCCCGACTTCAGCCCCGATCCTGCGTTACTGCGTCATGTGAATGACGCTATGCAAGAGGGGTACAATCAGTACCCCCCTATGGCAGGCATCCCAGAGCTGCGCCAGGCCATTGCCGATAAAGTACAGACTCTTTATGGCCATACCTACGACCCGTCTACAGAGGTAACCGTAACCAGTGGCGCGACCGAAGCATTGATGTCCACCATACTGGCTTTAGTGCGCCAAGGCGATGAAGTCGTAGTTATAGAACCGTTTTACGATGTGTACTTGCCTGCCATCGAGTTGGCCGGCGGCCAACCGGTCGTTGTGTCGATGGATGCGCCCAATGAGGGTAAGGTCGAATACTCGGTGGACTGGCAAAAAGTCCGCGACGCGATAACGCCGCGTACCCGTCTGTTGATCTTAAATTTTCCTCATAACCCCACAGGCATTACTCTGAAGCCGTCAGATCTGGACGCTTTAGAGCAAATTATCCAGGAAACTGGCATTTGCCTTCTATGCGACGAGGTATACGAACACATTGTATTTACCAGTACAGGGCATCTAAGCATCAGCACTCGCCCTCAGCTAGCTGAACGAGCCGTTGTCGTATCGTCGTTCGGCAAAACCTATCACACCACGGGATGGAAGGTTGGCTATTGCACGGCGCCGGCCGCCCTGATGAGCGAAATCCGTAAAGTCCATCAGTTCATGGTCTTTACCGTGAGCTCGCCCATGCAAGTTGCCATAGCGCGATACATGCACGACCCAAAACCGTATCTTCAGCTATCTCAGTTCTATCAATCGCGACACGACTACTTGCTGAATGCCTTGCGTGGTACCCGTTTCGAACCTATAGCAAGCCAAGGCACGTTCTTCCTCTTGGCCAGCTATGCGCAGATTTCAGATCTGCCGGAAGCAGAATTCGCCACATGGTTGACAAGAGAACATGGCGTGACGGTCATCCCGGTAGCCGCCTTTTACCAGGATCCCTTTTCAGCCAGTTCAAATCATCAGTTGGTGCGATTTTGCTTCGCTAAACAAACTGCCACATTGGAAGCAGCCGTTCAGCGTTTAGCCCAAATCTGAAACTTAACGGCTGCCAGTATACGAAGAGAAGTCGTCGTTGGCCAATGCCCTGCATCAGGTGTGGCTGGGGTTAGGAAGTAGTGGTTTTTATTCTTAACTATATTTCAAACTGGTAGGACTTATGGAACCCTGTGGATAACTGGTACAAGTAAAAAAGTACTTTGAAACCAGCCACTTGCGTTGGTTTTTACGGTGGATGAATCGTGTCCATTTGGGTGGACTACTAATGAACAATTATTTGCTTGAACGGAAAAGGGCGGCTTATCAATAAGTGATCCCCAGGCTATTCACAAGCCAGCTTCTTAGTACTTATCCACAGGCCGACAAAATGGTAAGAGTTTGTAACTTAGCGATGTTCACGCACTGTTCGCCACTACCTCTTAAACGTGTAATGCTAGGCGTCCGGCCTTCCCCGGTATGAGTTTCTTCCTTGAGGCACTACCCCTTAAAGGAGTAAATGCCTAGAGATGATGACAAGGAGCGCAGGACCTTGGTTATATCGGCTAGGGAGATGCGGCGCGTCTGCTTAAAGCGTGTTAACTATCTCGCCGTTATCAAAAACCAGGCGGTTCTCGGGCCACTGCAGCGCAGCCAGGCGGAAGCGTGAGGGCTGGACTTGTTCCAGCCCTTTGCGGTCGCGCCATCGGGCGCCTACAGAAAAGTCGACACAGAAAACATTGCGCCGCTTCCCATGCCACGCGCGCCCTTCAATGTGATTGAAAAGTTGGGTATAGCGCGGCGTTTCACCGTCTTCCCGAGGCCGGTATAAACGCCAATAGTGGCCGATGACCACAGGAGTGGGGTCGTCATACTCGTCCCACCAATTGACGCGGTCTGAATACCGCCACCGATGGCCCGCAAAAAACGGCGTATCGGCTTTCCGTTCAATGCCGGAAGTCAGCACCTTTAGAGGATTAGCCATTTCTTGAGCAGCATCGTATTGCGCGATGGCTTCAAGAAAGGGTGGAGGATTATGCTCGTCTTCGAGCTGCGTTGCCCAACGTGTCTTCTCTTCTATGTATCGCTGATACAGCCCGGAAGCTTCGGCAGCCGTTTGAGCAGCGCGTTCCCATTCTTTGTACTGCTTTACCACGCTGCCCAAGCGTAATGTGGCCACCGCGTCTATGGCTTCTTGACTCCAGGCGGCGTGAACGACTCGAATGTCATCCCGTAAAAGGGCGACGGGCAAGTGCTGCAAGAAATTGCGGATTTCATCTCTTTGCTCGCGGGGAGTGCGCGTAAACGGCGCGTAATTCCTTGCGTCTTTTTCGTAACGCTCGTCGAAGAACCACCCCGAGCCATCTTTGACATCATCCACGAGCAGGTTCAATTCATGATTGCCGAGTATGCAGTACGCGTTTCCGGCACTTACCATTTCTCGCACCCACATGACGACCCCATGACTGTCGGGCCCGCGATCGATCAGGTCTCCGACAAATACCAGTTTGCGTCCTTGCGCGTGCGCGCCCGATTCATCGTATTTGAGGTGAGACAGTAAATCGCGCAACGCGGTGATTTCACCGTGAATATCGCCAACGATATCCAGAGGGCCAGGGGGTAAAGTATGAACCAGGTGCATTCCGGCAATGTACCGGAAAACTTTTAAAGAAACACTTTCTGCAGCAGTAGAAGGAGCTGCTGGCGCTCTGCCGGTGACAACTTGGGGGTTGATTCGGCGTGTTCAGCTATTTCCTCGGCTTGAGCGCAGCGGGTGCGGCCCTCGTCCGTCAACACCAGGATTTGAGATCGCTTATCGAGTGGATTGCGTTGTCGCTTTAAAAGGCCGTTGGCCTCCATACGGTCCAGAACCGTAGCCAGGTTGGGAGGTGACACTTTTATTGTCTGCCCAAGACGCTTTTGATTGAGTCCGGGGTTGGCGTTGACGAGTGAAAGTATGGTGAACTCCACCGGCCTCAAACCGAAGGCCTCAAGCTCCTTCTTTATGGAGGGTACGACTGTCAGGTACGCTTGCAGGCAGTTGTAGCCCAGGGAGCGCAACAAGGCCGACTGGTTTACCGGCTTAGTGGCCCTGCCAGTCGCGGTCGCTGAGCGGGGTATATCAGCTGGCATAGTCTTCCATGACGTCCGACAGCAGCGGCAGGCTGCGTCCCTCTTTGCTGTTTTGCACAGCGCTACGCAATATGCTCAGACGTTGATCCGCTTCCGGGAGGACGAATTCGAAGTAATAGCGCGCCGTGTGCACTTTGGCTTGATAGAAACGGAGATCGCCAGAATCACCCGCGACGGCTACGGCCCCCGCTTGCAGCCATAGCCACGCCAACGCACAGTGGCCCAACAAGCGCAACACATCAGGCGCCAGCATAAAGGGCAAGGAGGGGTCTGAATTGGCCAGCTGACCGATGTGCGTAAGCACTTGGCCCGTATCGGCTAGCAAACGATTGAGCCGCTGCGCATACGTCTCCATTTCTCCGCCGGCTTTTTCAATTGTCGTGTGCTTTATCTCGTCGAAGAAATCTTGTAATCGGGCTCCTCCATCACCCAAAATCTTGCGCAACAGCAAGTCCACGGCCTGGATTTCGTTGGTCCCCTCGTAAATCATGGCTATGCGCGAATCGCGCAGATACTGCTCGATTCCGGTTTCGCGTACATAGCCGTGGCCGCCAAACACCTGCAAGGCCATGCTGGCGCCTTCAAAGCCTTGATCCGTCATCAAAGCTTTGACTACAGGAGTGAGAAGAGCCAGCCTTTCTTCAGCTTGCGTTCGCCGCACGGAATCTGGGTGGTGGGCAGCTTGGTCCAGAAGTAAGCCGCAGTACAAGGCCATCATGCGACTGCCCTCAACATAGGCTCGCTGGGTCATTAATAGCCGTTGTACCGGCGGATGCATGATGATAGGATCCGCCGGCTCGTTCTTGCGGTTTGCAGGACGCACGGCGGCGCGCATCTGCAGGCGTTCCTGTGCGTAAGCCAAAGCGTTCTGATAGGCCGCCTCGGCAATTCCCAGCCCCTGTATGCCCACATGCAAGCGTGCGGAATTCATCATTACAAACATGGCGGCCAACCCCTTGTGTGGCTCTCCGACCAACCAACCCGTCGCTTCGTCGAAATCCATACTGCAGGTGGGGCTGCCGTGTATCCCCATTTTGTGTTCCAGTCCGACGCAAAGCACATTATTCTTCTTACCCAGTTCGTTGCTTCCTTCAGGAAGAAATTTGGGGACCAGAAACAGGGAAATGCCCTTGCTGCCAGGAGGTGCGTCCGGGAGGCGAGCAAGCACAAGATGCACGATGTTCTCGGTTAAATCGCTGTCGCCGCCCGATATGAAGATTTTGTTTCCGGTAATTCGTACGCTGCCGTCTTCCTGGGGTACCGCCCGTGTACGCAATAAGCCCAGATCACTACCAGCGTGCGCTTCCGTCAGGCACATAGTGGCCAGCCATTCTCCGCTGACGATGCGGGGTAGATAGCGATCCTTTAATTCTTGGCTGGCATGCTGGTGCAAGCATTCGTAGGCCCCTTGCAATAAACCCGGAAACATCGTCCAGGCCTGGTTGGCCGAGCACAGCATTTCGTACAAGATGACGTTTAGCGTATGCGGCAGACCTTGACCGCCATAAGCCGGATCGCATGCGAGGGCGGGCCAGCCCCCGGCAACAAATTGCTGATATGCGTCCCGAAAACCATCAGGTGTGACGACACCTTGTTCGGTTAACCGGCATCCCTGAGCATCACCTACCGAGTTCGTGGGGAAAAGAACTTCCTTAGCAAATCGTCCGGCCTCCTCAGCTACTTGCTGGATAAGATCGGCATCGACTTCCGAAAACGGAGGGAGTTCGGACAAGGCCCTAGGCGCCCGAAGCACGTCATTCAGCACAAACTGCATATCCCGCAAGGGAGGCTGGTACGAAAACATAGGGTGCCTTCAGGGTTTGAATTGAACTTTGTTTTTCTTGCCTTCCAGGAACTGGGCAAGTAATTCGAGGGTGGCCGGATCGGTTTGCGCCACGGCGGCCATCAACGACTCGGTGGCGAGGCCGTCGTGTATGGTCTGGTCGGCAATGCGTGGGAGCAAATGCATTACCCCGTAGTTGGTCATTGAGGCGTTGGTCGCGATATTTCGGGCCAGTTCCAGGGCTTTTGCCAGCCCCTCGCCTGGTTCGACCAAGTAGGTGGAAATGCCGATCTGCTGACCCTCTTCGGCGTTGAGCACGCGTCCGGTCAACATCAGATCTGACATCCGTGCAACGCCAATCAGACGAGATATGCGTACCGACCCACCCCCACCGACAAAGAGGCCACGTTTACCTTCCGGCAAGGCGTAGAAGGCCGACCGTTCGGCGACTCGAATGTGCGCCGAAGATGCCAGTTCCAGACCTCCACCTACGACGGCACCGTTAAGGACCGCAATGACTGGTGCGCGTCCAAATTGAATATGTTCAAAGGCAGCGTGCCACGATCTGGAATGCAATACCGATTCCGGCACCGAATGCTCACGAATTTCGGATAAGTCCAGGCCGGCGCAGAAGTGGTCGCCTTCCGCGTGCAAAACAATGGCTTTGACGGAATCCGGCATGGCGCTGAACGTGGAGTGAAGAGCGGCCACAAGCTCGTCATTGATGGCGTTGCGTTTTTGCGGACGGGTCAGTTTGACCAGAGCAATAGAGTCGATGTATTGCACGTCGACCAAAGAGGATGGTTCAGCTTGAGTCATGCAAAGCCCCGTCGGAGAATTAGTTATAAAACATAATTATTATCGATTATAAGTTTGACGGAAAGAAAAGCGACAAGGCTTCGGGAAAACCACAAGAGCGTCGTTTCAATGTTGTTCTTATCTTTTATATTTAATTGGTAGTAATAATGGGAGCTTGTGGATAACTTGGATAACTCGCTGAAATCCGTTTGCACCCGCACTTTGCAGATGTTCGACGGCTGGGTAAAACAGGGCGGAATAATAAGGATGAAAACGGCACAACTTTTTCTTGTGAAAAAAAACGCGCAGTTATGCCGAATACATCCTCAGGTTGTACACAGGATTTCCAACCAATTTTGCGACGGTATATCCGTGCACGCTTACACAGAAAAATTTGAAGAATCGGGAGATTGTGCGCGGGGAGGGCGGGTGCTTCCGCAAGGACGACTGTAATGGCGGACGGGTAAAGACCGGTCTGCCAAGAGGTTTCGCCCTCGGGTCTTCAATGCTTCAGGGAATCAGCGCAGGCGTCAACTCATAAAATTTAGCGCCCTTTAATGCGGGAGCTTATGCGCGTGGTTGGCGGCGGCGCCATATGCCTGACTTCAGGTCGTCGAGAAAGGGAACGAGCGCCAAGATGGCCAAAATTGCGGCCAACGGCACGGTAGAGATAAAGCCAATATGTTTGAAGCCCAGAGCGCCAATGACGCCGCCGACAAAAAACATGCTCAGCAGGGCGCTTAGCAAGCGCAATTTGGGTCGGCTTGCGTATACAGGGTCGCCCGGTGCATCCGTAGACACGTTCCAGTAAAAAAGCTTGCCGAGTTCGATTCCGATATCGGTCACCAACCCGGTTACGTGGGTAGTGCGGATTTCCGACCTGGAGACCTTGGTAATCATGGCGTTCTGCAGGCCCATGACATAGCACAGCAACCCGACCGTAGCAGGCACCACCAGCAAATGATGTTGCTCTAATTTGGCCCCCATCAACCCAAATACCAACAGCAAGGCGGCTTCGAGCAACAACGGTGTGGCGTAGACACTATTGAGCCGGCTTCTGCGGCCCCAGTTGATCAGGATGGCCGAGGTAGCCGACCCTGCCATGAAGGCCAGGAGCGACAACAGGCCCGCCACGAACAGAAAGGTCTGCCCCAGAGCTAAAGTGTCGGCCATGGCCGACACTATGCCCGACATGTGCGACGTATATTGACCTACCGCCAGAAATCCACCCGCATTCGCTGCGCCGGCCACGAAGGCCAGGATCATGCCCAGACGGCGATTGGACCTGTCGTCGCGCTCATGATGGGTAAGACTTCTTAGATACTGTATTGGCATGGTCTATTTGCCAATGCAAAAACTGGAGAAGATCTCACCCAAGAGGTCATCGCTGGTGAATTGCCCGGTAATACTACTGAGCGATTCATGTGCAAGACGCAATTCTTCGGCGAAAAGGTCCAGCACACTGTCATTCTGTGCCGCGTGTTCCGAGGCCAGCTCCAGGTGTTCTTGCGAGCTTAATAGCGCCTGCACGTGGCGTTCGCGCGCCAACCAAGGCGATTGTTGTCCTGGCTTCCAGCCGGCTACGCTCAGTAGTGCTTCACGCAGCGCATCCAGGCCTTCGCCGTGTTGCGCCGAAATAGCCAGGGTCAAGCGAGACCCAGCGGCCAATTCAGTCGTCAGGGCGTCGCGGGTGACGTGATGGTCACTGTCTCGGTTCAGCCCCTCGATAAGTCGCTCTTGGTCCTGCGCCGAAAGCAAATCGATTTTGTTATAGACCTCTATTACCGGGGTGCCCGCCGGAAGGCGCGCTGTAATGGCTTCGTCCAGCACATCGCCCGGCGACCGCGCATCTTGCATGTGAATGATGACGTCGGCTTTTTCGATTTCGGCCCAACTGCGCGCAATCCCGATGCTCTCGACCGTGTCGTCGGTTTCGCGCAGACCGGCGGTGTCCACTATATGCAGAGGCACCCCGTGCAGATGGATCTGCTGCACTACCTTATCGCGTGTTGTACCGGCTATAGGAGTGACGATGGCCACCTCGTCACCGGCCAGGGCGTTGAGCAGGCTTGATTTGCCCACATTCGGCTGACCGGCGAGGACGACATGCAGGCCTTCTCGTAGGACCATGCTTTGCTGCGCCTGTCGTACTAGGCTATCCACACGCTGACGGATGCCCCGCAAGGTATCGGCTGCTTGGTATTTTTCAAGAAAGTCGATCTCTTCTTCGGGAAAGTCGAGAGTGGCTTCCACCAGCATGCGCAAACGTACGATGTCATCCCGCAGCTCGTTGATGCGCTCGGAAAATTGACCGCTTAGGGACGCCATGGCGCTGCGGGCTGCCGCTTCCGAAGACGCGTCAATCAGGTCGGCTACCGCTTCAGCCTGCGCCAGATCGAGTCTGTCATTCAAGAATGCCCGCTGCGTGAATTCGCCCGGTTCGGCATGTCGCAAGCCCAAGTCTTTGCCAACCTGGAGGCAACGTTGCAAGACCCGGCGCAGTACTGCGGGCCCCCCATGCCCCTGGAGCTCGATGACGTCTTCACCGGTATACGAGTGAGGCCCTTTGAAAAAGAGCACGATGCCGGCGTCAATAGCTTGGCCGTCACTGTCCTTAAACGGCAGATAGTGTGCATGGCGCGGCAGCAGCGGCTGGCCAAACAACCTTTCCGCCAGCCCTGACAAATCGCGGCCGGACACGCGCACCACACCGATACCGCCGCGGCCAGGAGCTGTGGCAATGGCGGCTATGGGTTCATGTGAATAAGCGATCATGGGATCAGAAAGCCCTTCGGAAAAAGGGCAAAGATGAGCACCGCCACCTATGGAGGGTGTAGCGGGATGTGCTCGTTATTTTAAGACTTTGCCCGCAAAAGCAAAGGCGCGGCAAAAAAGCCGCGCCTTCGGTTTACGGTGTGCTCTTGAGAGGTGGCGCGACTCTAACGTTGCGCCGCCCGCGTTTCCTTGTCCAGCTTATGCATGATGTAGCGCTGCTGAGCAATAGACACCGCGTTGTTCACGCACCAGTACAAGACCAGCCCGGCGGGGAAGAAGAACATCATTCCGCCAAAGACCAGTGGCATGATCATCATGATGCGGGCCTGCATCGGGTCGGGTGGCGTCGGGTTCAGCTTGATCTGCAGGAACATCGTCGCCATCATGATGGCCGGCAAAATAAACCATGGATCTCGGGCGGACAAATCGTTGATCCATAAGATCCACGGCGCACCCCGCATTTCAACGCTGCCCAACAGGACCCAGTACAGCGCAATAAACACCGGTATCTGCACCAACATGGGCAAGCAGCCGCCCAAGGGGTTGATCTTCTCGGTGCGATACATTTCCATCATGGCCTGGTTCAGCTTGACCCGATCGTCGCCAAATTTTTCGCGCAGGGCCTGCAGGCGGGGCGTCACCTGCTTCATCTTGGCCATCGACCGGTAGCTGGCTGCCGACAATGGATAGAAAACCAGTTTGATGAGCAGCGTCAGCACGACAATGGTCCAGCCCCAGTTGCCCAGGAAGCCATGCAGCCAGGTCATGAGCTTGAATAGCGGCTTGGAAATGATGGTGAGGAACCCGTAGTCCACCACGACGTCCAGACCGGGGGCGACAGCTTGCATGGCCTCCTGGTCTTGTGGACCCAGCCACAAATCGGCATTGATGGTCTTGTGCTCTCCGGGAGCCACTGTGCCCAGCGGTTGAATGGTCCGCACGGCATACAGGTTGTCGGCAAGCTTCAAGACTTCATTAAAGCGAGGTTGTTCGGCAGGCGGAACCCAGGCAGTGGCGAAGTAATGCTGCACCATGCCGATCCAACCGTCATTGGCCTGGGCCACGTACTTGGCCTTGCCTTTGTCAATATCGGAAAAGTCGATCTTCTGATAGTGCTCTTCGCTGGAGTACACAGCCGGCCCGGTAAAGGTGCTGTAGAAGAACGAGGTGTTGGGTGGGTCGTTACCATCGCGCGTCAACTGCAAATAGACTGAGGGATCGATGGGCTGGTCATTCAGGTTGTAGACGTCGTGACGTACATCGATGTCATAGCTGCCCCGATGCAATGTGTAGGTTTTCACCACACGCACGCCGCCGGACACCGCTTCGAAGACTACCTGCAGGTCGTTGCCGGTAAGTTCGCGCTCGGAGGACACAAGCTGGAACGGGGTCAGGTGCGTGGGAAAGCTTTCGCCTTGCGGAGCGCCCACTACACCGGTTTGCGCCAGGTAGGTGGAAGTGCCCGAATTATCCAGCAGCACCATTGGCTTCGATGCATCTTCTTCCGAGGAATACGCGAGCAGCTCGGCGCGCACCAATTGGGCACCGGTCGTATCGAAGGTCAAGTTATAGACATCTGTGCGGATGTTTACTTTCTGCGATTCACTTTGCGCGGCGTCTGCCGTTGCAGGCACAGCAGGATCGGCGTTGTTGCCTGGTGCGGCAGCAGGGACACCGGCGGGAACCGCCGCTTCGCCTTGGGAAGCCGCTGCGGGGGCGTTGTTGGCAGCCACTTCGGTATTGGCGGGCGAACCACCAAAAAGGGAAGGCTGCCCGTTATAGACTTGCCAATTGTTCCACAACAGCAGCAGCGAGAACGAGAAGATCATCCAGAGGATGGTGCGTCGGATATCCATAGCGCCTGTACAGGTTGAGCCGGCCAAAAGGCCGTTAGTTTACCGCAGCGAGCTTAGCCAGGACGGACCGGCTGCAGCGTTGGGGTTGCAGCGTTACCGCCGAAGTGACGAAGGTGGTGGCACCGGATCGTATCCGCCCGGAGCCCACGGATGACAGCGGCCCAGCCGTTTCACGGCCAGCCACAAGCCGCGGAACGCACCCTGGGTTTGGATGGCTTCGATAGCGTAGGCGGAGCACGTTGGAGTGAATCGGCAGTTGTGGCCGAGCCAAGGGCTGATAAAGTACCGGTAGAACCGAATAGGCGCGATCAATAAGGCTTTCATGGTCGACTCAGTCGTTCCAGATGCACCTCGACTTCGGCACGCGCCAGTTTTTTAAGTTCCCGCAGGCTTAATGCCGGTACGCGAGACTGTAAGCGAAACACGTAGTCGCGAGCCGGCAATTGATGCTGCCGTACACGGAACCCTTCCCGTATGACTCGCTTGATGGTGTTGCGAGTTACCGCATGAGGAGCAAACCGCTTGGCGATGATGAGGCCCAGACGAGCTTGGCCCAGATTGTTTGGCTCGCGGGGAGTTGAGACGACAAACATCGCCCCTCTGGATACTCGCTTTCCTTGAAGGGCCGCGGCAAATTCAGAGGGGCGGTGCAGGCGCGCCGCCGCGCTAAACGTGGCACGCATAAGGGTCAACACGTGGGCCTGCGAATGGCCCTGCAATGCAGCTTAAACAGCCAGGCGCTTGCGACCTTTGGCGCGGCGTGCATTGATGACAGCACGGCCACCACGGGTCTTCATGCGAACGAGAAAACCGTGAGTGCGCTTGCGGCGAGTAACGGAAGGTTGAAAAGTGCGTTTCATGCGGATTCCAATAAAGAGCTACCACGCCGGATGTGGCGGGCAATAATGCGGGCTTAAACAGGACAACGCGCGGCAAGGCCGGCGACACTGCCACGACATGCGTAAAAGTCGGTCCGTATCGTCCCGTAGCGCACCCGGTTTCGCGTGCATAACTTGGTGTGATACGGTATGGGCGGCTAAGACGTGACCACTTCCACTTTTCGTGTAGGCACTTCTTTCACCGTTTTTTCGCCTTTTTCGCACTCGCTCGACGAGTCGTACCCAGTAGACAGCTACCCCGTACACAGTTACCCGGTATAGCTACCCAGTACACAGCTTAAGCCTATTCCTTAAGTGCTACTTGTTGGGCTAAGGGCTTTTTGCATCGCGCGCGTTTTAAAATTCTCGAAAAGCCCACTATTTCATCAAATTATCAGCGTTTCGTCAAACGTTTGGGGCAAATACGCATAGGTCCGTGGTGTCCAGCTTGTGGATAACTTGTCCCCATACGCGGTAGAATCGAGGTTTACCAAAGTGGTGGACATGAAAGAATTTTGGCAGACTTGCGTCCAGCGCCTGGAGCAAGACCTTCCTCCGCAGCAAATCAGTGCATGGATACGCCCTCTTGTGCCGCTTGCCTTCGACGAAGAACAAGCGGTGCTTCGCGTGTCTGCACCCAACCGTTTCAAGCTGGATTGGGTGCGTAAAAACTTCTCGCACCAGATCGAGTCTTTGGCCACAGAGTGGTACCAGCGGCCGGTCCAGGTGGCGTTTGAACTTGCTACGGCTGGGGGCGCCAGGCCCTCATCGGTAGCGGCCTCGGTCAGTGCCCCGGCAGCGCCCCAAGCCACTGTTGCTCCACCGCAACCTGCCGCTGCTACCGCCCCCTCAGCCGCTGCAGCTCGCGCGGCGGCGGCTGATGCCGTTCACGACCGTTCGCGCCTCAATACCGATTTGCGATTCGACAATTTCGTCACGGGTAAAGCCAACCAGCTTGCCCGCGCGGCGGCACTGCAAGTGGCCGAAAACCCCGGCGTTTCCTATAACCCCTTGTTTCTATATGGGGGCGTGGGCCTGGGCAAGACTCACCTGATTCATGCCATAGGCAACGAACTGCTCGCCAACGGCAAAGGTTCGCGAGTGCGCTACGTGCATGCCGACCAATACGTGTCCGACGTGGTCAAGGCCTATCAGCGCAAGGCGTTTGACGAATTCAAACGGTACTACCACTCGTTAGACTTGCTGCTTATCGACGATATTCAGTTCTTCGCGGGCAAGAACCGTACGCAGGAAGAATTCTTCTATGCGTTCGAAGCCATGGTGGCACAGCGCAAGCAAATCATCATTACTTCGGATACCTATCCGAAGGAACTTTCCAACATCGATAGCCGTCTAATATCTAGGTTTGATTCTGGGTTGACCGTGGCTATTGAGCCGCCCGAGCTTGAAATGCGGGTGGCCATTCTGCTTCGCAAGGCGGAAACCGAGGGCATCACCATGCCCGAGGAAGTCGCCTTCTTCATCGCCAAGCATTTGCGCAGCAACGTTCGCGAGCTTGAAGGCGCGTTGCGCAAAGTTTCGGCCTATGCGCGTTTTCATGGCCGTGAAGTTCTCACGGTCGAGGTTTGCAAAGACGCGCTCAAAGATCTGCTGTCGGTATCCAACGGGCAGATCACGGTGGAAAACATCCAAAAGACCGTTGCCGATTTCTACAAGATCAAAGTCGCCGACATGTATTCCAAGCGTCGGCCGGCCAATATTGCCTTGCCGCGGCAAATAGCCATGTATCTTGCCAAAGAGCTCACGCAGAAAAGTTTGCCCGAAATTGGGGATTTATTCGGGGGGCGCGACCACACGACCGTGCTGCATGCGGTGCGTAAAATTTCCGAGGCGCGCTCAAAACAAACCGAGCTCAATCACGCTTTACACGTACTAGAACAAACCTTGAAAGGATAACCATGCAACTCGTACAAACGACTCGCGATGCGTTGTTGAAGCCGTTGTCGACAGTGGCCGGAATCGTAGAAAGAAGAAACACCATGCCCATTCTTGCGAACATCTTGATGCGCAAGCAAGGTGACCAGGTGTCGTTTGTGGCTACCGACCTCGAGATCCAAATCACGACGCATGCCGAGTTTGGCGCGGGTGATGGCGATGAAGCCACCACTGTCGCCGCCCGCAAGTTGCTGGATATCCTTCGGGCCCTGCCCGATTCCGACGAAGTTCGGCTGGGGCTGGCTTCTGGCAAGTTGTCCATACAGGCGGGCAAAAGCCGTTTTGCTTTGCAAACCATGCCGGCCGACGAGTTTCCCACCTTGAAGCAACCCGAACAGTGGGATGTGTCATTCACGCTGCCGCAAAAGACGCTCAAGCATCTATTCAACATGGTGCACTTCGCCATGGCGCAGCAAGACATCCGTTACTACCTTAACGGCTTGTTGTTTGTGTTTGAACCCGGATGCGTACGGGCGGTGGCAACGGATGGGCACCGGCTTGCCCATATTGGCACCGCCGTCGAAGGCATCGAGCAAAAGCATGATGTCATCGTCCCGCGCAAGACGGTGCTCGAAGTATTGCGTTTGCTAAACGAAACGGACGATCCGGTGAATATCGATGTGGCTCAGGGCCAGATTCGTTTTCGCTTCGGGCAGGTGGAATTGGTGTCTAAGCTGGTCGAGGGTAAGTTCCCCGACTACACGCGCGTTATCCCCACGCATTACACGCGTCACTTCGAGGTCAACCGCGAAGCGCTGCAGGGCAGCTTGCAGCGGGCCGCCATTCTCACGACCGACAAGCTCAAGGGGGTTCGCCTTCAAATGGCCGACCATCAGCTGAAAATTACGTCGTCCAACGCCGAGCAGGAAGAAGCGCTGGAAGAAATCGATATCGATTACGGCCACGAACCGCTCGATGTGGGTTTTAACGTCAGCTATTTGCTGGATGTTCTTTCCAACGTCAAGACCGACGCCATCAAATGGTCGGTTCAGCCCGATGTCAACGCGTCGGCACTGATCACTCTGCCCGAGGACGATCAGTTCAAGTACGTTGTCATGCCCATGCGCATTTAAGGGCGTGTCTACACACAACGAGGCGTGCCGCGCCGGTTTCGGCGCTCTGCCTCAAAAGCCTCAAGGCTAACCAAAAGGTTCTATATCAGTATGTCAGATCAAACCACGATTGCACCCGAGACTGGATACGGCGCCGAGTCCATCAAAATGCTCAAGGGCCTCGAGGCCGTGCGCAAGCGACCGGGCATGTACATTGGCGACACCTCCGACGGCACGGGCCTGCACCACATGGTCTTCGAGGTCGTTGACAACGCCATTGACGAGGCGCTGGCCGGCTACTGTGACGATATCGTCGTCACCATTCATGCCGACAACAGCATCTCGGTGTCTGATAACGGGCGTGGTATTCCGACTGACATTCACAAGGACGATGAGTTCGGCCGTAGCGCTGCCGAAATCGTCATGACCGAGCTGCACGCCGGCGGCAAATTCGACCATAACTCGTACAAGGTATCCGGCGGTCTGCACGGCGTGGGCGTTTCCTGCGTGAACGCATTGTCCGATTGGTTGCGGCTTACCATCTGGCGCAAGGGCCAAGAG
>JAJUGB010000070.1 GCA_029268595.1 Alcaligenaceae bacterium
ATCGCGAGGGGTTGCTGAAATATATTATTTCGCTTCGGCAGCATGACGAATTCCACGAGCACTGTGTGGAACAGATGTACTGCGATATTCTGAAGGCGTGCCGGCCCGACTTTCTATTCGTATATGCCCGCTATACACGCCGGGGCGGCCTGGACATCAACCCTTGGCGCGCCAGCGAGCCCGTTATGGTGGCGCAGCAACGCACCGCGCGGCAATAGTGCAATAGTCAAAAGAAGCTATGCGGCCGGGGGCCTTGCCGACGCAAGGCCCCGATATTGAAGTTGGGCTAAGCAGGAGAGGTGCTTGTCGAGATCAGGAGACGGGCTTATTAAGATCAGCCGTTCAAGCACAGCTGGCGCAATGCCAGGCGGCGACTTGTGCGAACCGACTATGCGCAGTCATGCGCTTGCCAGCTGAGCGCGCTCGCGCACGGCCACAGAGCGCGCCACCAGAATGGCCAGCCACGAGGCAATCACAAATGCGGCCCCCGCTCCGACCCACGGGCCTTTACCCATACCGGCATCCAGCATTAAGCCGAATCCCACGGGCCCAAGCGACGCCCCGACGTCCATCCCCGAATAGACCAAGCCATAAACGGTGCCGGTGGCTCCTTTAGGGGTGGCGCGACGGATGAGCATGTCGCGCGACGGCGACGCCACGCCGGCGCAGAAACCGGCCAGACCTACGACAACCATCGCAAAGAACGAAGGCAGCGCACCCGAGGCAAGCAGCACGAGAAACACACCCGCCAGTATCAGCGAAGCGGCCACAGTGCGCTCGGTATGTGGGTTGGCGTTGACCAGGAATCCGCCGGCGATCATGCCCAGAGCGGAAGCCAACATATAGCCGGACAGGGTCGTGCCAGCCATGACCTTGTCGATGCCATAGACATCGCCCAACATCGGTATGGTGAAGTTCTGCACCGCAGACAGAGCCACGGAAGTAAATACAAAGAAGAAAAACGCACCCCATAGCGCCGGCTGCGATATCAGGGTAACTAGAGTGCGGCCGACTGTTTCCTGGGACAAATCGCGCTCGGTGGAAGCGCCCGCCTGTGCTGGTTTCGCGGCGGGCTTTTCGCCAATGAGCAGATTGCGCCCCAGCCATACGACAAACAGCACCAGCGCTATCATGGCCGCCGCGGAAAAGGCGGCCACGCGCCAGTTGGCCATGTAAATGATGGTGGTCATGAAGACCGGAGTGAGCGCCCAGCCCAGGTTCCCTGTGAATCCATGTGTGCTGAAGGCGTGCCCCAGTCGCCGTGAACTGATCCGGTGATTGATGATGGAGTAGTCAGCGGGGTGAAAAACAGAATTACCCAGCCCGCCCACAACCGCTGCGAGCATCAACATGGCGTATCCGGTAGACAGACCTATCAATATTCCGGAGGCCACAAAACCAGCCAGACCAAACAACAGGACCGGAGTCGGCCCGATGCGATCCACAACGAAACCCGACGACGCCTGGCCTACGCTTGATACAACAAAAAACGCGGACGCCAGCAAGCCCAGCTCGACGAAGCTATAGCCGAACTCCTGCGACAACGCAAGAAACAGGGTGGGAAACACCAACTGAAAAAAGTGCGAGCAGGAATGCGCAACACCAATGAGCGCAATGATTTTCCAGTCGCGACGGGCCAGTGCCGGGCTGTCTGGCATCTGGTCAATAGTAGTAGCAGCCATCTTGAGTCAAAATAAAATTAGTTGCGGTCCGACTTGTCCCGGATGACGGGCCAGGCGCGATTCAGGTAATAGCACATGGACCATACTGTCAGGACGGCGGCCACGAATATAAGTATGCGGCCCACCCAGGGGGTGGAAATGCCATTTATCGGCTGCCAGTACAGCAGGCAAGGAATGGCCACCATTTGTGCTGCGGTCTTGAACTTGCCCAGACGGTGCACCGCTACACTTCCGCTCGCGCCAATCTTTGCCATCCATTCCCGTAAGGCCGAAATGGTGATCTCGCGCCCAATGATAATTAATGCGATAAAGACATCTACCCGGTTCAAGGCCAACAATATCAGCAGCGCCGCCGACACCATAAGCTTGTCGGCCACCGGATCTAAAAAGGCGCCAAACGAAGAGGTTTGGTTCCAACGACGCGCTAACCAACCATCGAACCAGTCGGTGACTGCCGCCCCAATAAATGCCAGCGCTGCAATAGTGTCGCGCGTATGGGTTGGCATCCAGTTGTCCGGAATATAGAACAGCAGGACGAGCAACGGAATGAGTCCGATGCGCACCCAGGTAAGCACAATGGGTATGTTTAGCGGCATAGGGCTAATACTAACATCGCAGAGCGTGATATATGCGCTCTGCCAGCTCGGCAGATATCCCTTCCACAGACCGAAGATCGTCCACGCTTGCGTTGGCCACACCGGAGAATCCGCCAAACCGAGCCAACAGTTTCTGTCTCCTTTTGGCGCCAACGCCTTCGATCTCTTCCAGGCGGGACACAATGCGCGCCTTGCCGCGTTTGGCGCGCATTCCAGTAATGGCAAAGCGGTGTGCTTCGTCCCGTATCTGGGCCACCAGCATAAGTGCGGCGGACTCCGGTCCCAGCGCTACGGAAGGTCGTGCATCGGCAAAGACCAAAGTTTCCAAGCCCACCTTGCGGCCCTCTCCTTTTGCTACACCCACAATAGTATGGGTATCCAGGCCCAATTCAGCGAACACTTGCCGGGCGACCTCGACCTGCCCCTTTCCGCCGTCAATGAGGGCAATGGTGGGCATATCGGCAAGACCGTCGGCGACCCGTTCGAATCGGCGAGTCAGCACCTGGCGCATGGCGGCATAGTCGTCACCGGGTGTAATGCCCGCAATGTTATACCGCCGGTACAAAGAAGGCTGCATTTCGTGATGCTTGTACACCACACAGGACGCTTGCGTGGCCTCACCCGATGTATGACTGATGTCGAAACACTCGATGTGCATGGCGTCCAGCGCCGCCTCGTCCGTGTCCAGGTCAAGCACTTCGGCCAAGGCCAGCGTTCGCGCTGCCCGCGCGGTGGATTCCGTCAGCACACGGGCAAGAGCCATCTCGGCGTTGCGCGTCGCCTGTTCCAACCATGTCTTGCGCATGCCTTTAGGGCGGGTTAGCAAGCGCGCCTTGACGCCCGTTTGCTCTGCCAACAGAGTAAGCAGATCCGGGTCGGACAAACTGTGCGAGCACACTAACACCCGCGGCATGGCGTTATCGATATAGTGCTGCGCGATGAAGGCCCCCAGTACCTGCGAGGGCTCTTCGTCCTCGGTGTGTTGGGGAAAAAACGCGCGGTCGCCCAAGTGACGGCCCCCGCGCACCATGGCCAGATTCACACAAACGCGTCCGCCGGCCGACGCCAGCGCAATAATGTCTACGTCGTCGTCGCCAATCTGCTCCATGCTTTGTTGTTGCAGCACGCGTGCGAGCGCCCCCATCTGGTCACGCAACACCGCGGCATCTTCAAAGCGCAAATCCATCGACGCCTGCTGCATGCGATGCTCGATATCATCCAGCACCAGTTGGGCTTTACCGTCCAGAAATTGCACGGCGCGTTCGACGTCTGCCGCGTATTCTTCCGGTGAGATCCGGTCCACGCAAGGGGCCGAACAGCGCTGAATCTGGTGCAGCAGACAGGGTCGCGAGCGATTGGCGAACACACTGTCTTCACAGGTGCGCAGGCGAAACACTCGCTGAAGAATCTGTATGGTTTCGCGTACCGCCCAGGCATTGGGGTACGGCCCAAAGTAGCGGCCCTTGCCACGGGTGCTTCCACGGTAATAGGCAATGCGTGGGATGGCATGGCCGCTTATCTGCAGATACGGATACGACTTGTCGTCCCGAAAGAGGATGTTGTAGCGCGGTTGCAGCGACTTGATGAGGTTGTTCTCAAGCAGCAACGCTTCTGCCTCGGAACGCGTCACCGTCACCTCTACCCGCTCTACCCGCGCCACCATGTGCGCAATACGGGGGCTATTGAGGTTCTTCTGAAAATACTGCGACACGCGCTTTTTCAGGTCGCGCGCCTTGCCAACATACAGAACTTCACCGCTCGCGTCGATATGCCGGTACACGCCCGGCAGATGCGGCAGGTCAGCCAGAAACGATTTCAGATTGAAGCTCTCGGGCATATTGATACTGAGCCAGTGCCTGTAATGCCGCCCAATCGGGCGCAGGGAAGCGAGGCATGAGCCGGCGTATCCGGCTAAGCGACTGAGCAGACGGAGAGAATTCCAGCCGCTGCAATAACTCGTCGGCCAAATCGGGCCTATTACACACCAGGACCATATCACAGCCGGCCTGCAGCGCCGCTTGTGCACGGGCAAGAATATCGCCCGCCACCGACGCACCTTCCATGGTCAGATCGTCGGAGAACACCACCCCGTCGTAGCGCAGATGCTCACGCAGCACCGTCTGTATCCAATAAGGCGAGAAGCCGGCCGGATTTGGATCGACCTTCTCGTATATGACATGAGCCGGCATGATGGAGGGCAAGACCATATCGCCCAACCAACCGTAGGGGGCTGCATCTTCCTGCATGATGTGCTCGAAGCTGCGGTCATCGACCGGGACGGCATGGTGAGAGTCGGCCTCGACGTAGCCGTGTCCGGGGAAATGCTTGCCGCAAGCAGCCATTCCCGTCAGCATCAAGCCTTGGATTAGCGCGCGAGCAAGCATGGCTACCACCTGTGGCTCTCGATGAAACGAGCGATTCCCAATGACCTGGCTCTTGCCGTAATCCAGGTCCAGCACCGGAGTAAAGCTAAGGTCGACTCCGCAAGCGCGTAGTTCGGCGCCCAGCACGTAGCCCGTTTCGGTGGCCAGCCTCATTGCAGCCAAGGAGTCGTCCATCCAGATCTCGCCCAAGGCGCTCATGGGCGGCAAAGGGGTAAAGCCGTCAGAACGAAAGCGTTGCACGCGCCCCCCTTCATGGTCGACGGCTATCAACAAGGGTTCGTTACGCGCCGCATGGATATCCTGACACAAGGCGGTCAATTGTTCGCGCGATTCAAAATTACGAGAAAAAAGTATGACGCCCCCCACCAATGGATGGCGCAAACGCGCTCTTTCGTGTTCTGTCAGGGCGAAGCCCTGCACGTCCACCACTACGGGTCCGGGCGGCAACACCAAGGAAGGGTCGATCATGTCTAATCTCAATTCAGTACGAGCAAAAGCTTCGGAAATTTTCAGTGTCGTTTCGGCATAAGACTATGGCCGGTGTACGTTAGCCCAGCCATGGCCCCTGAGGGAACCGGCTAGCCTTCAGCCTTCAAACTCTCGACGACAACAAAAGCCATGGCCGTGTCACTCTCGTCGGTCAACGACACATGTACGGCGCCAAACCGACTCGAGCACCATTCGGCCAAGGGGCCATCCAGCTTCACTATCGGTCTACCACCGGCCGCGTTCACCGTCTGCATACGCCGCCAGGTCATGGGGCTGTGCATGCCGAGCCCTATGGCTTTGGAAAACGCTTCTTTGGCCGCGAAACGGGTCGCTAAAAAACGTATGCCGCGGGCCGGGTCTCGTTGATAACGGCGCTGGAAGATGGCCAGTTCCTGCTCACCCAGGATTCGTTGGGCGAACCGCAGGCCCTGGCGACCAAAAATACGCTCAATGCGCTGAATATAGATAACGTCGGTGCCGATACCTGCAATGGCCGCGTTGCCGGTGCTGACCATAAAACCTAACGCCCTCGAAACTCGGGTTGGCGCTTATTCATGAAGGCGGACACCCCTTCAGCGTAGTCGGCACTGCGACCCAATTCTCGCATCAGGTCGCGCTCTAGATTCAATTGGTCTTCCAGGGTATTGGACAAGCTGGCATTCAAGGCGCGCTTGGCGGCCGCCAGCCCCAAAGTAGGAGCCGCCGCAAAATGCCGGGCCAAGTGGTCGAGCCTGGCTTCAAACTCTGCGTCGGGCACCGCTTCCCAGATGAGCCCCCATTCGGCCGCTTTCGTCGCGGGCAGCTTGTCACCCAGCAAGGCCAATCCCATGGCCCGGGCAGGCCCGACGAGGCGAGGCAGAAAATAGGTGCCGCCCGTATCGGGCAGGAGCCCAAGGCGGCAAAAGGGTTCGATAAAGCTGGCCGACTCGCGGGCAATGACAATATCGCCGGCCAGGGCAAGGTTGGCCCCTGCTCCGGCGGCGACTCCGTTAACCCCGATGACTACGGGTGCAGCAAGATTGCGCAAGCGCCTGACCAAAGGCCCGTAGTACTTATCGAGGCTTTCACCCAGATCGGGTGGCGGTTCGCCTTCTTTACGTACCCGCTGCGAGAGATCTTGACCTGCGCAAAAGCCGCGACCGCTACCGGAGATGACCAGGACACGCACACTGGATTGGGCCACGGCGGACTCCACCTGGCTCATGGCATTGGCCACTTCATTGTGCATATCAACGGTAAAGCTGTTTAGCTTGTCGGGACGGTTCAGCGTGATGCGCGCGATACCGCCCTCCATCTCGAAGAGGATGTTCTCGTAGTTCATGGACGACCTTGTGCGAGTGAGGCCTTATTCTTCGGCGTCTGCCCCCGAGGCAACGGGAGTGACAGGCAAATTGGGCGGGTCAAGCCGAATAAAGTGCTCGCGATAATGTTTGAGCTCGGCAATGGACTCGTAAATATCGGCCAGCGCTTCGTGGCGGCTTTCTTTTGCGAAGCTGCGATACACCAAAGGATTCCAGCGCAGCGAGAGCTCTTTAAGCGTACTGACATCCAGATTCCGATAATGGAAGAAAGCTTCCAATCGCGGCATATACTTGACGAGGAAGCGACGGTCTTGACCGACAGTGTTACCGCAAAGAGGTGACTTTCCGGCAGGAACATGCTGCTGCAGGAAGGCAAGCAGCTGTTCTTCTGCCTGCTCTTCGGTGATGGTGGAGGCTTTGACTTTTTCTGTTAAGCCGCTTTTGCCATGGGTTGAGGTATTCCATTTATCCATGGCATTCAAGAGCTCGTCGCTTTGATGAATGACCATCACCGGCCCCTCGGCCACAACTGTCAGGTCGGGTTCAGTCACCACCACGGCCGCCTCGATGATGCGTTCTTTTTCGGGATCCAGGCCCGTCATCTCGAGGTCCAGCCACACCAGACGCAGATCATTAACCGCCATATAATCCATCCTTAAAAGAGTCATTTTCGCATACCTGCCCCGGCCTATGTTTACCTTGTGGTTCGTCGCCTTCCTGCTGGCCGACATATTCATGCGCTCTTGGATCGCCCTGCGCCAGATTCGTCATGTGCGCGCGCATCGCGATCTGGTTCCTGCCGAATTCTCGGAACGCATCAGCTTGCGCAGCCATCAGCGCGCGGCCGACTACACCTGCGCCAAGGCGCGGGTGAACTGGGTGGAGTACATGGTGGAAGCGGCCCTGCTGCTGGGCTTCACCTTACTGGGCGGCCTGCAGTGGCTGGACATCACTTTGGGCCGCGCCATCGAGAACGAACTTTTAAGGCAAATGGCCCTCATTGGCAGCGTGATACTTACAGTGGGCGTGGTTAACCTGCCCTTTTCCGTCTGGCGCAAATTCAAGCTCGAGGCGCGGTTTGGCTTTAACCGGGTCACTCCCCGGCTATTCATCGCCGACACCATTAAAGGCGTGTTATTAAGCCTGGTCCTGGGCGCGCCTTTGGTGGCGCTCGTGCTCTGGGTCATGGACCAAAGCGGCCCGGCGTGGCCGGTTTGGGCGTGGGTAGTATGGGTGTCATTCAATTTACTGGTGCTATGGCTGTTTCCAACGGTCATAGCGCCACTGTTCAACAAGTTTCAGCCTCTCGAAAACCCCGACATCACCGACCGGGTCAACAAACTCGCTGAACGCTGCGGGTTTTCGCTCAGTGGCTTATTTGTCATGGACGGGTCCAAGCGATCGGCACACGGCAACGCATATTTCACCGGGTTCGGCCGCACCCGCCGCATTGTGTTTTTCGACACCTTGCTGGCGCGCCTTAATGGCACGGAAATCGAAGCAGTACTGGCGCACGAATTGGGCCACTTTCGCCATCGGCACATCATCAAGCGGATGATAGTCAGTTTTGCCCTGGCGTTTGTGTTCTTGCAGATTCTGGGCTGGTTGTCGCAGCAAGTGTGGTTCTACACCGGATTGGGGGTCATCCCTCAGCTGGGCCGTCCTAACGACGCCCTTGCCCTTGTTTTGTTCTTTTTGGTGGCGCCCGTCTTCACATTCTGGGCGACGCCTTTGGCCAGCTGGTTATCACGCCGAGACGAGTTCCAGGCCGATGGTTACGCAGCCCAGCAATGCTCGGCCGATGCCTTGGTATCGGCGCTCGTAAAACTATACGACGACAACGCCGCCACCCTCACCCCCGACCCCTTGCATTCGGCCTTCTACGATAGCCACCCGCCAGCCGTGGTGCGCATACAAAAGCTGCGGCATGGCGCCTAAGCTCTTGTTGCCGGGGCGGGTTATCGCCGCCCACGGTCGTCATTACGAAGTGGAACTGGCCGACGGTCAGGTACTCAAATGCTTTCCACGCGGCAAGAAAAGCGGGGTAGCTGTGGGTGACCTGGTCGATGTTCAGCCTCAAGGCGTCGATGAAGGCGTTATCGAGCGATGTAAAGAGCGGCGCAATCTTCTTTATCGCTCCGACGAAATGCGCACCAAGCAATTCGCCGCCAATGTCGATCAGCTGCTTATTGTTGTAGCTGTAGAGCCGGCCTTTTCAGATGAATTGGTCGGGCGCGCCATGGTGGCAGCTCATAGCGCAGACATTCCAGTCGCCATGGCGCTAAACAAGGCCGACCTGCTAGAAGGTTTGCCGTTAGCGCGCCAAAGGATTAAAAAGCTAGCCCAGTCCATAGACGTACCCGTCGTGGAAATAAGCGCCGTCAATGCCGAAGCAACACGTGCCGCGCTATTACCCTTGCTACAGGGTCGTACCACTTTGCTATTGGGACAAAGCGGCATGGGCAAGTCCACCATATTGAACGCCCTGGTTCCTGACGCAAAGGCCCACACCCAGGAACACTCTGTCGCCCTGGACGCAGGCAAGCACACCACGACCAGTACGCGTCTATACCACCTTCCGGGCGACCAAGGCGACCTCATAGACTCTCCCGGGTTTCAAAACTTCGGGCTCTTTCATCTAAGTGCCGGGGACATAGAGCGCGGTTTCCCGGAGTTCGCGTCGCATGCGGAAAACTGCCGCTTTTACAATTGTGCGCATCGCCAGGAACCGGGCTGCGGCGTACTGGCCGCCATCAGTCAGGGGCTTATTGACGCCGACCGCCATTCGCTCTACCTGAGGCTGCTAGCAGAAAACGAAGCACAACAGCGATACTGAGGACCTAGAACAAGGCCTTTTGCGCAGCGCGCAAATAGTGATAAAAATTGCGCACCAAGGCCGCCGTCGCACCCCAGATGAAGTACTGGCCCCAGGGCATGGAAAAGTACAAGCGGTGCCCACCGTTGGGCAGCTCGGCTCGATGCAGAAAATGATGGGACGGGTCCATGAGGAATCCCAAAGGTACCTCGAAGACCTCGGCCACTTCGGTTTCGTCCGGAGTGATGGTAAAGCCCGGTTTGACGACGCCAATGACCGGCTTCATGGTGAACTTGGTAGAAGTCAGAAACCCGGGCTGAGTTCCAATTACATCTATATACTCAGCCGAAACACCAATTTCTTCCTCGGTCTCGCGCAGGGCCGCCGCTTCGGCGCTAAGATCTTGCGGCTCGATTCGGCCGCCCGGGAAACAAATTTGCCCCGCGTGATCGTACAGGTGTGAGGCGCGCCGGGTGAAAATCAGGTGCAGACCAGAGGCTCTTTGCACCAAAGGCATGAAGACAGCGGCTCTGACTATGCCGGCAAGCTCGAGCGAGTCGGCCTGAAAGGACTCTGTGAAGACGGGTTCCACCTGCCAATTGACCGGGCTTTTAAACGCTTCACAAATGAAGCTTAGCTCAAGGGCGTCCGGCTGCAGGGGAGGCAGTATCTGGTCGGGCGGCAGTATAGGTTGGGCTTCTGGGTCAAAGCCCGGGACCACCACAGCACGTTTCCCCTTCGGGGGAGTCAGGATTTCTCGCGACATGAATCCCTAAAAAACAAAGGCACCGCTCGGGTGCCTTTGTGGTGTCGCAAGCAAAAAGCGCGTTAAGCAGCTGCTTTCTTGTCGGCCTTGCGAACGAGCTTCTCTTTGATGCGTGCAGACTTACCCGAACGGCTACGCAGGTAATAAAGTTTAGCACGGCGCACATCGCCACGGCGCTTGACTTCGATGGAAGCGATTTGCGGCGAGTAGAGCTGGAAGGTACGTTCTACTGCTTCGCCCGAGGAGATCTTGCGCACAATGAACGAAGAATTCAGGCCACGGTTGCGTCGTGCAATAACAACGCCTTCATATGCCTGAACACGCTTACGGGTGCCTTCAACGACGTTTACGTTAACGACGACGGTATCACCGGGGCCGAAATCGGGCTTGGGTTCGCCGCCGGTAAGGCGGTTGATTTCTTCTTGCTCAAGAAGAGTGATGAGGTCCATAGTGGGCTCCGAATTCATCATGCACGGGAGTTTATCGGCTTGGCTTAATCGCTTTGCAAATGCTCGCTTCACGGGTGCCTGTCAGTAGAACCCATAATGGGCACTTACCGCGGCACCCTGCTCGCCTTAAAGATGGGTATCTTCCCGCCAGAGGATGTGGTTTTGAAAAACACACAAGTATAGCGGAAAACCGGCTGCTTTAGAAGCCCCCTGCAGCCCCTAACCACATTAGGCCGGGGATCGTAGCACCCCATATTGCTACCAGGAAGACGTCGACCACCATGGAGCCGCGTGTAAGCCGCCCCGATGACGAGTTAGGCTTTGCGCGACTGACGCGCTTTGGTGGGAACGGCCATTTGGAAGGTTGCTCTTGTTTGGAAGTGTTCATGGCTTGTCTCGCTAGGTATATGCAAAGAGTGAAGTGCTACTGATGGACGCTTAGCATCATCACCAGCTTGTTTATTTATACAGTACTGTACAAATAAACAGCTTACATCGCAAGGGTTTTCGTGCATCTGTTGCATCTGTGCGAAGAAGAAGCCCTACCTGCATTTAAAGCAAGGCAGGTTCATCGGTCTATGAACGCCACGGCGATAACTTAAAGCACCCCGCGAATCTCGCGAGACCTTGCCCGCGCTTATACTGCCAATCCATGCACACTCCGTCTGCCGATTTTCAAGATAAGCAAGACATAGCTGACCACCATCGCCCTGCTGGGACAGCTGGTCGGCGCCTGGTTCATGTCGCTGCCCTTGCCTATCTATGTTTGTGGGTATGGGCGGCCGTGGCGCCGGCAGATCGCCCAACTTGGCTCCTGGAAAACGCCCTGGTCGCCGTGTTCATCCTTGCCTTGTGGCTCGGAAGGCGTCAGTTCCGGTTCTCCAACCCGTCCCTCCTGCTTATCATTGTCTTTCTGTCGCTGCACACCATCGGCTCGCACTACACCTACTCTGCCGTGCCTTACGACGCCTGGTGGCAGACCATCACGGGCCACTCGCTAAACGGCGTGTTCGGTTGGGAGCGCAACCATTACGATCGCCTGGTGCACTTCAGCTATGGCCTGCTCCTTGCCTATCCCATACGCGAGTTCTTTTTGCGCATCGTGGAGGTCAGAGGATTCTGGGCGTACTTCCTTCCGCTAGACGTCACGCTGAGCACATCGGCGCTATACGAGCTCATTGAATGGATGGCGGCGACCGTCTTTGCAGGGGATACCGGCATGAACTATTTGGGCGCGCAAGGTGATATTTGGGATGCTCATAAAGACATGAGTCTGGCCGCGCTCGGCGCCCTGATAGCGATCTTGATCACGGCCGTGATCAATTGGACCGCTCGGCGCGACCTCGCCCAAGACTGGTCGCAATCCTTAAAGCACTGAAGTGAGTATCCCCCCTTAAAGCACTGAAATCGGGCCCCCCTCTTTAAAGCACTGGAATGGGTATCCCCCTTAAAGCATTGACGTCGGTATCCGCCGCGCCCATACCGCCAGCGAGGCTGCGGGCAAGCCGATGTGCGGCGGCCTACGGTCTTGGCCACTCTGATTTAATATGGGGTAATCACCGAGCTGGGCCATCGCCCGCGTCAGGTCGTCTCTTCTAAAGGTTGTTTTTCGCTTTATGTCAGTTAGCGCATTCCAAGCCGAATGGTCGGCATTGCATCAACATACTCATCCTGAAACGGCGCGATTCACATCCCAGCTTGTCAACGAGCATGCAGCAGCTTTGTCCGATGCGTTCTACGAGCATATGCTGAAAGACAACCATGCGAAGCAGTTTTTGAGTCACGAGCAGGTAAAGAACCGGCTGCGGCATTCCTTGAGAAAGTGGTTGTGCGATTTATGCGCCGTGGACGGAAGCGAACGATCTGAAGCCATATACGCCCACCAGGTAAAAATAGGCGAAGTCCACGCACGTATCGATCTGCCCGTTTCACTGGTGTTGAAAGGCGCGCGTGTCCTCAAAGCGCGTTACGACCGCATCCTCGAGCACACGCCCCAGGCAGAGCCGAAACAACGTCTGAACTCTATGCGACTCTTTTCGTCGCTGATGGACATGGCCATGGAGGTTATGAGCCAGGCTTACACGACCTCTTCCGAGCGTAAGGCCCGCTCCAGCGAAGCCTACCGATTATTCTCCGTCACGGAGAACCTCGCCACAGAAAAAGAAAAACAAAAGGCCGCGCTGCTCGATTGGGAAAGCAAACTCATGTATGAAGCGGTCATGGGCACGGGCGCAGACCGTTTACCAAAAATTCGGGAATCGGATTTCGGCCTGTGGTTTCGCCACAAGGGCATGCACGCGTTTCAGGGTGTCGCTCAAACTCACATCATCAGCGACGCCATGAACGGCATTGACGAGGTCTGTTTGCCCCTGCTTGCCGCGCGCGCTATTCACTCTGAAGAGCGCGGCGACGTCATCCGAGAAATCCGGGCGCATGCCAAGAACATCCAATATCAGATGGAGGATCTGTTTTCCAAGAGCCTCGAGGTGGAATCTGGCAAAGACGTATTGACGCGGCTGTTGAACCGCAAATTTTTACCGTCAGTTCTGGGTCGAGAAATACAGTTCAGTCGAGACCAGGAGAAGACGTTTGCCGTCGCGGCGATAGACATCGATCACTTCAAGAATATTAACGACACACACGGCCATGATGTGGGTGATCTCATCATCCAACAGGTGGCTTCCTTGCTTAATAACCAGTGCCGGGCGGGCGACTTCCTGTTTCGTATGGGCGGGGAAGAATTCCTTATTGTCCTGGTCGACATTGATCGCCCACGAGCGGTCCAGTTCTGCGAACGCATCCGTACTTCAGTGGCCGAGCAGCGATTCCTGCTTCCCAACGATCGCTCCTTGAGCGTTACCGTCAGCGTGGGGCTGGCCGTCTATAACGGGCATCCCGACTACAACTACCTGCTGCGCGAAGCGGATCAAGCCTTGTACAAAGCAAAAGAGGGCGGACGAAATCGCGTCTGCACGGAACAAGGCTGAGCAGGGGCATAGCAAGAGGCCAAAAAAAACCCATGCTTGTAAATGGCATGGGTTTTTTCATGTAAGGGCTGCTGTTGCAACCCACGCGGTACCGCGGGGAGATGCCGGCACTCAGCTTTTTGACGACTCTATACCCGCTCTGAGCTTCTATTTGTTTGGCTGAGGCGTTACACGCAAATATGGCCGAACTTCTGTGTACCCTTTGGGGAACTTCTGTTTGATGACGTCCTCGTCCTTGAGCGAAGGCACGATGATGACGTCGTCGCCATCTTGCCAGTTGACGGGCGTTGCCACGCTATGGCTGTCGGTAAGCTGCAGCGAGTCAATGCAGCGCAAAATCTCGTTGAAATTGCGGCCTGTGCTGGCAGGATAAGTAAGTATCAGTCGAACCTTTTTCTTTGGATCGATAATGAACACAGAGCGAACCGTTGCCGTGTTATCGGCGTTGGGGTGGATCATGTCGTAGAGCTCGGAAACTTTACGATCGGAATCGGCCAAAATCGGAAAATTAACGGTCGTGTTCTGTGTATCGTTGATGTCGTTGATCCACTCTTTATGCGAATTAGCATCGTCCACTGACACCGCCAGCACCTTGACGTTGCGGCGTGCAAACTCGTCCGCCAGCTTGGCGGTATAACCCAGTTCAGTCGTGCACACCGGAGTAAAGTCGGCCGGGTGGGAGAACAGCACGCCCCAGTTGTCTCCGAGGTAGTCATACAAGCGAATCGGACCGATATCTGAATCTTGCTCGAAATCGGGAGCGGTATCGCCCAAGCGTAATGTAGCCATGGTGTACTCTCTTTAAAAAGGGTGGATGAACAAGGGCGTCGAGGACGCCCCTAAGTAGTTATATTGTGGCAGGTTTACATGACGAAATGAAATAACGTGAACGAATATCGTTATAAGCGAAAGTTGGTCTGCACGGCAATACGAAGCTTATCCCGCCCTGGTCTTAGCCCAATCTCGGCGGCGCACCTGGTCGAATTGCAGGCTAGCCAAGGAAGTATTCCCCGGCTATGGAAGCCATGGCGTCTCCGCTTTCCATCCCTTTTAGCCATAGCTCGGCACGGGGCAGAACATACGCGGCATAGCACAAGCTGCTAAGCCACTTCCGTTTATAAAACGCCTCGTCGGTGCCTTGTTCCAATCGTTCGTGAGTGCGTAGCGCAGCCCGCATCATTTGCCACCCGGCCAGCACCGTACCGGCAAGCATCAAAGCGGGAACGCTTCCCATGAACGCCGCATGCATGCGGTGTCGGCCCTGATCGAGAAGCAGATCTAGGCCCCGCTCGTAGGCGCTTAACGCGGTGGCGAAGCGCGGCGCCCTAAACTGAAAATGTTGACTCTGAGGGCCGCTCTCGGCGGCCGTGAGCACTAGCTCGGCGAGGGTTGAGCGCATGGCGTGGACTTATTCGGGGGCCACCG
>JAJUGB010000071.1 GCA_029268595.1 Alcaligenaceae bacterium
GCGGCGTCTTTGAAGACAAGCAGGGGTTCCGAAGGGGAAGCCACTTCTGGGGTCATAAAGCCGGAGAACTGAGTGGATGTTTAGCAGGGCATTGTATCGTTTCTATTCCTGCGGCGCGGGGTGCGGGGTTCAGTGGGCGGATTTACAACGGGGGCGGCGTGAAGGAAGCATCTTTGGCGGATTTGACCGGTGCGTTGTTGCGTTCTTGACACGTGCGCCGGCCGTCGGGGGGTCTGGGGCTGCTCCGACTGGGCCGGTTCCGCGCCGCCGCGCTCCACTTCGCCTTCGCTCGCTCGTCCGCCCATACGGGCTCCCTTCGCGTCCGCTTGGCCGGCCCAGAGTCGCCGCCCTAGACCCCCCAACGACCGACGCACTGCCGGTTATTTGATTGACGGCCTTTGGGGCGGCTGGTGTGCTTGGCCTTTTTTTGCGGCGTTCGATGCTGATGGGTGATCACGGTTGCTTGCGACTAGTGGCTCAAAGTCGGGCCACTAATGAAATCAGTAAGCCACTTCTGCCCCATTGGCGCGTCAAGCGCGCCCGGAGCAACGCTTGCCCCGCGGTGGCGATACGGAAAAGCGCGGTTAGGCCGGCCTAGTAAGACGTAGGAGTCAAGAACGTCATCAAAAAGAACATCGATACAGCAAACCGCCAAAACAAAGGCAAGCACCCCATTACCAGGAAAGCCGTCCAGCGTTCCCCAATGCCAGGAGGGCGCGCTCCGTAGGCGCGCTCGGATGGCGGCCCTGCAAGATCTTCCAACAGCAAGCACCCACACAAAAAAAGGCCAAGCACACCAGCCGCCCCAAAGGCCGTCAATAAGATAACCCGCAGTGTGTCGGAGGCCGGGTGTCTGGTTTTGCGACTTATGGGCCGGCCGAGTGGACGCGAAGGGAGGGGCGGAGGCCCCGGACGAGCGAACGAAGGCGAAGCGGAGCGCGTAGGCGCGGAGCCGGCCCATCGGAGCAAAACCAGACACCCGGCGTCCGGCGCACGTGTCATCAAAGCCCGCCACTTATGGACCAGCCTCCGCGCCTGTTAGACGTCCACGCAACAGGTTTCTTTCCCCGTCGAACACTAGCAGATCTTCCAGCCGGCGCTTCCAACCCCGACCTTTAAGAAAAGAACCTTCAAGTCTGTCCAACACATGGATGCGTCCCCATTTAAACACCCATGCAAAACGCCCCAAAAATATTAGGGACGCACCCCATTTTATTTTTCTTGCGCAGCCGCCACGCCGCCCGTATCGTCAGTATCTCCCGTGCAAAAACCGCACTCGCTTCACCGCGGAGCATCCATGTCTTCCTTCGAATCTACCTCCTCGGCACCGGTCTCCGAGACCGTCATCGACGCCTCTAGAATCCGCCTGCCTTCCCGGCAAGGCCTTTACGACCCACAGAATGAACATGACGCCTGTGGCGTCGGCTTTGTCGCCCATATTAAGGGCAAGAAAAGCCATGCCATCATTCAGCAGGGGTTGAAGATTCTGGAAAACCTCGATCACCGCGGCGCAGTAGGGGCCGACGTTCTCATGGGCGATGGGGCGGGCATTCTTATACAGATTCCGGATGCCCTGTATCGTGAAGAAATGGCCGAGCAGGGTGTGCAGTTGCCGCCGCCGGACGAGTATGGCGTAGCCATGGTGTTTCTGCCCAAGGAAACCGCCTCTCGGCTGGCGTGTGAGCAAGAGCTGGAGCGCGCGGTCCGTGACGAAGGGCAGGTCGTGCTGGGTTGGCGCGATGTCCCGACCGATGCAGAACTGCCCATGTCACCCACCGTGCGCGCAATGGAGCCTGTAATTCGCCAGCTTTTCATCGGGCGTGGCGCCGACATCATGGTGCCGGACGCGCTTGAGCGCAAGCTGTATGTCATTCGCAAGACGGCCAGCCATGCCATTCAGCGCATGAACCTCGCGCATGGCCAAGAGTATTTTGTGCCGTCGATCAGCGTTCGTACCGTCGTGTACAAGGGCTTGTTGCTGGCAGATCAGGTGGGTCGCTACTACCGCGACCTGGCCGATAGCCGCGCAGTGTCGGCGCTGGCTTTGGTGCATCAGCGTTTTTCGACTAACACCTTCCCGGCCTGGCCTTTGGCTCACCCCTACCGCATGATTGCCCACAATGGCGAGATCAACACCGTCAAGGGCAACTTCAATTGGCTGCGCGCCCGCGAGGGCATGATGCAGTCGGCAGTATTGGGCGAGGACCTGCGCAAGCTCTATCCCATTGTCTACGAAGGCCAATCCGATACGGCCACGTTTGATAATTGCCTCGAATTGCTCGTGATGTCGGGCTATTCGCTGGCCCACGCCATGATGATGATGATTCCCGAGGCTTGGGAGCAGCATGGCGATATGGACGAAAACCGCCGGGCGTTCTACGAGTATCACGCCGCCATGATGGAGCCTTGGGACGGGCCGGCGGCTATGGCGTTCACCGACGGGCGCCAGATTGGTGCTTTGCTTGATCGCAACGGGTTGCGGCCTGCTCGTTATCTTGTGACGGATGACGACGTGGTGGTGCTGGCCTCGGAAGCCGGTACTTTGCCCATTCCCGAACATCGCATCGTTAAGAAGTGGCGCTTGCAGCCCGGAAAGATGTTCCTGATTGATCTGCACTTGGGCCGCATTATTGACGACGAAGAGATCAAGTCGCAGTTGGCTAACGCGCGCCCTTACCAACAATGGATTGAGCGGCTGCGCATCAAGCTGGAAACATTGCCGGCCGTCGTCACTTCCGAGCCGGCGACAGCATCCACCACAAGCTTGCTCGACCGTCAGCAGGCCTTTGGCTGGACGCAGGAAGATTACACCTATGTGCTGGAACCCATGGCGGCCTCGGGAGAGGAAGTGACCGGCTCCATGGGTAACGACTCACCCCTGGCGGTGCTATCCAACCGCAGCAAGCCGTTCTACAACTATTTTCGACAGCTGTTCGCCCAGGTCACCAACCCGCCCATCGATCCCATTCGCGAACAACTTGTGATGTCCCTGGTGTCCTTCATCGGGCCGAAACCGAATCTTCTGGACATCAACAATGTGAATCCCCCTTTGCGCCTCGAGGTAAGCCAGCCCGTGCTCGACTTCGCGGCGATGGCGCAGATTCACAATATCGAGGAAATCACGGGCGGCAAATTCCGCAGTGTTGAGCTGGACATCACTTACCCGACAGCCTGGGGCGCAGAGGGTATCGAGGCGTATATTGCCTCGCTCTGTTCGCGCGCTGCCGACGCAGTGCGCAGCGGCTTCAACATACTGATCATCACAGACCGCAAGGTCGACAGCCAGCATGTGGCCGTTCCCGCCTTATTGGCCACTTCGGCCGTTCACCTGCATTTAATTCGCACGGGCCTGCGTACGAAGGCGGGTCTGGTGGTGGAAACGGGTAGCGCCCGCGAAGTGCACCACTTCGCTCTTTTGGGCGGCTACGGCGCCGAAGCGGTACATCCTTATCTGGCGCTAGAGGCACTGAGCCACTTTCCCGATGCCGACAAGGCCATAGCGAACTACATCAAAGCTATCGGCAAGGGCTTGAATAAGGTGATGTCCAAGATGGGCATCTCGACCTATATGTCTTATACCGGTGCCCAGATTTTTGAGGCGGTAGGGCTTAGCTCCGCGCTGGTGCAGAAATACTTTACCGGCACGCCCAGCAATATCGAGGGGATCGGCATTTTCGAGGTGGCTGAAGAAGCACTACGGGTGCATCAAGCCGCATTCAGCGACGATCCGGTGCTTGAAAATGCCCTGGATGCCGGCGGCGAGTACGCCTACCGCGTCAGGGGTGAGGACCACACCTGGTCGCCCGATTCCATTGCCAAACTGCAGCACGCTAGCCGAGCCAATAATTACAGTACTTATAAAGAGTACGCCCAGCTCATTAACGACCAGTCTCGTCGTCACATGACTTTGCGGGGGCTATTCGAGTTTCGCTCCGATCCGGCGCATGCCATTCCCCTTAGCGAAGTAGAACCCGCCAAGGAAATCGTGAAGCGCTTCGCCACGGGGGCGATGTCCCTCGGGTCCATTTCCACCGAGGCGCACAGCGTTCTAGCGGTAGCCATGAATCGCATCGGAGGCAAATCGAACACCGGTGAGGGCGGAGAGGACGAACTACGCTACAGGGCTGAAATGCGAAACGGAAAAAGCCCTGTTCGTAAGGGCGACACGCTTGCGTCAGTGCTGGGGCGGGAGCGGGTTGTGGCTGATATCCCGCTGCAAGCGGGCGACTCGCTGCGCTCCCGCATCAAGCAGGTGGCTTCAGGTCGCTTTGGTGTGTCGGCGGAGTACTTGGTCAGTGCTGATCAGATCCAGATCAAAATGGCCCAAGGAGCCAAGCCGGGCGAAGGCGGTCAGCTTCCGGGCCACAAAGTGTCGGAGTACATCGCCAAATTGCGATATTCGGTGCCGGGTGTGGGGTTGATCTCCCCACCGCCGCATCACGATATCTACTCCATTGAAGATCTGGCGCAGCTGATCCACGATCTGAAGAACGTCAATCCCAAGGCGTCCATCTCGGTCAAGCTCGTGTCCGAAGTGGGTGTGGGCACTATCGCGACAGGCGTGGCAAAAGCCAAGGCCGACCACGTGGTTATTGCCGGCCATGACGGGGGCACGGGCGCGTCACCGGTTTCGTCCATCAAGCATGCCGGCACACCCTGGGAGCTGGGCCTGGCCGAGACCCAGCAGACCTTGCTTCTAAACAATATGCGTAGCCGTATCCGGGTTCAGGCCGATGGGCAAATGAAAACCGGCCGAGACGTAGCCATTGCCGCGCTTTTGGGAGCAGACGAGTTTGGATTTGCCACCGCTCCCCTTGTGGTCGAAGGCTGCATCATGATGCGCAAGTGCCACTTGAATACCTGTCCAGTAGGAGTGGCCACGCAGGATCCCGTCTTACGACAGCGTTTCAAAGGCAAGCCGGAGCACGTGGTGAACTACTTCTTCTTTGTTGCCGAAGAAGTACGCGAAATCATGGCGCAGTTAGGCATACGAAAGTTTGACGATCTCATAGGTCGGGTTGATCTGTTGGACATGCGCGCTGGTATTGAGCACTGGAAAGCCCGCGGACTCGATTTTTCGCGCGTCTTCCATCGGGTGGAAACCACCTCGCCGCTGCGTCAGATCGAGGAGCAGGATCACGCCATCGGCAACGCACTGGACCATCAGCTCATTGAGCGCAGCAAGGCAGCGATTGAGCGAGGCGAGAAGGTGTCCTTCATTACCGCTGTGCGCAACCGCAACCGCACAGTGGGCGCCATGCTTTCAGGCGTCATTGCCGCACGATATGGGCACGAAGGCTTGCCCGACGACACGATACACATCCAGTGCAACGGTGCGGCCGGACAAAGCTTCGGCGCCTTCCTGGCGCACGGGGTGACGCTTGACCTAGTCGGTGAAGCCAACGATTACGTGGGCAAGGGGTTATCCGGCGGGCGCATTGTGGTGCGGCCTCCCAATGATTTTCGTGGATACGGGCCGGAGCACATTATTGCGGGCAACACCGTTTTATATGGGGCGCTTGCCGGCGAGGCCTACTTCAACGGCGTGGCGGGCGAGCGCTTTGCCGTGCGTAACTCCGGAGCGACTGCGGTGGTTGAAGGCACAGGCGATCATGGGTGCGAGTACATGACCGGCGGCACTGTTGTCGTGCTGGGCGCCACGGGCCGCAACTTTGCGGCAGGCATGTCCGGCGGTGTGGCCTACGTCTGGGATCCGAACGGCGATTTTCGACGTCGTTGCAATCTCAGCATGGTGCAACTGGAACCCGTTGTCAGCCATGCAGAACAGACGGAGGCCAACACCCGAGAGTTTTGGCACTGTGCTACGCGGGGTGGTGAGCGCGACACGGACGAAAGCATTTTGCGCCGACTCGTGGAAGACCATTATCGCTATACCGGCAGCTTCCGCGCCCGCGACATCTTGGGCGATTGGGAGCGCTCGCGGCAGGCTTTTGTGAAAGTCATGCCTCTTGAGTACCGTCGCGCCATGAAAGAGCTGTGGATCGCGCAGAACCCCGAAAAAATTGCCGCCTGAAGGAACACAAATGGGCAAAATCACTGGTTTTATGGAATTTGAACGGGTTGCGGAGACGGCGGAACCGGCGCCGCAGCGCGTTAAGCACTATCGCGAATTTATTCTGACTTTGACCGACGAGCAGGCCGGCGTACAGGCGGCGCGCTGCATGGATTGCGGCATCCCGTTCTGCAATACAGGTTGCCCGGTGCACAACATCATCCCGGATTGGAACGATCTCGTGTATCGCCAGCACTGGCGGCGCGCTTTGGACGTGCTTCACTCCACGAATAATTTCCCGGAGTTTACGGGCCGTATCTGCCCGGCACCGTGCGAAGAAGCCTGTACCCTCAATATCAACGACGATCCGGTGGGTATCAAATCCATCGAGCACGCGATTATTGATCATGCCTGGCACGAGGGTTGGGTCACTCCTCGGCCTCCCGCACGCAAAACGGGCAAGAAGGTAGCGGTCGTGGGCTCAGGGCCGGCTGGCCTGGCTTGCGCTCAACAGCTCGCCCGGGCAGGGCACGCCGTCACGGTGTTTGAAAAGAATGATCGTATCGGTGGGCTGCTGCGTTACGGCATCCCCGACTTCAAGCTCGAGAAAACGCATATCGATCGACGCCTCGATCAAATGGAGGCCGAGGGGGTGGAGTTTTGCCCATCGACCTTTGTAGGACGCGCTGAGGATGCAGCCGAAGGCCTCAGTGTGCGTACGCCTGAGTCCTTGCACGAGGAATTCGACGCCATCGTACTCACCGGCGGCGCCGAAACGCCCCGCAACCTGCCCATACCGGGTCGGGAGCTGCAGGGTGTGCATTTTGCGATGGAGTTTCTCTCGCAGCAGAACCGTGTCAATGCAGGCGAGACCCGAATCAAGCAGATTTCAGCCAAGGGCAAGCACGTCATTGTGATCGGCGGCGGTGACACCGGATCGGACTGCGTTGGCACCAGCAACCGGCAAGGAGCGGCCTCAGTCACACAGTTCGAACTGATGCCGCAGCCACCCGAGTCCGAAGACAAGGATTTGACCTGGCCTTACTGGCCCTTAAAACTGCGCACTTCCTCATCGCAGGAAGAGGGGTGTGAGCGCGACTGGGCCGTGTCAACCACCGCTTTTCTGGGTAAGAACGGCAAGGTGGAAAAACTCAGCGCAGTGCGTGTCGAGTGGTTCAAGGACGCCGTTACTGGCCAGATGAAAATGCGTGAAGTCGAAGGTTCGCAATTTGAACTCAAGGCGGATTTGGTGTTGCTCGCCATGGGCTTTACGGGGCCAACGCAAGGAGTGCTTTCTTCCTTTGGCGTGGAAGCGGACGCCCGCGGCAATGTGCGGGCCAATACCGATGACTACGCGACGAGCGTGCCAAAGGTGTTCGCCGCAGGGGATATGCGCAGAGGGCAGTCATTAGTGGTCTGGGCGATTCGGGAAGGGCGCCAGGCAGCTCGAGCTGTGGATGAGTTTTTGATGGGAGCCACGACGCTGCCCCGATGAAACACTCATAAAGGGCAAGTAGGACGGCGGATGAAAAACCGCCGTCCACCCGTTTACTTCAGTCGCTGTGCATGGAAATCCAGATGGTCTTCCATGAAGGTGGATATGAAGTAATACCCATGGTCGTAGCCTTCATGGCGTCGCAGTGTTAGCGGCTGGCCGGCTTTTTTACAAGCCTCTTCAAAGGCTTCCGGGTATAGCTGCTCGGCAAGGAAATTGTCGGCCAATCCTTGGTCCACCAAAATGCCTTCGGGGAAGGGGCAGTCCGATTGCGCCATCAGCGCTGAAGCATCGTACTGCTTCCAGGCCTCTTGGTCCGGACCAAGATATCCGTTAAACGCTTTGTGCCCCCAGGGGCACCGGGTGGGCGCAGCGATGGGTGCAAAGGCGGATACCGACCGGTACTGATCGCGATGACGCTGAGCCAGCACCAGGGCGCCATGACCACCCATAGAGTGGCCAAAGATGCCGGCGCGGGCGGCGTCGCCGGGCAATTCGGATGTCACCAGGTCGAAAAGCTCGCGCGTTACGTAGCTTTCCATGCGGTAGTGCTTGCTCCATGGTTCTTGGGTGGCGTCCAGATAGAAGCCGGCGCCTGTGCCGAAGTCCCAGTTGTCGTCTTCGCCGGGCGCGCCTGCTCCGCGAGGGCTGGTGTCGGGTGTGACCAGCATGATTTCGTGCCGCGCTGCGAACTGTTGCGCGCCGCCCTTGATCATGAAGGTTTCCTCGGTGCAGGTAAGGCCGGCCAGATAGAACAGGACGGGCACGGCTTGCGCCGGGTCTTTTACCGCCGAGGGAGGCAGATAGACGGAGAATCGCATCGGCAGGCCGATGGCTTGGGACTCGTGCTTGTAATAGCGCTGCAAACCGTCGAAACAACGGTGTTCGCTAATTAGCTCCAGGCTCTGGGTCATTGATCTAACTCCTGGTGTAACGGTTCACGGTGTGGATGGACGCCACCAAACACATGCTGCATGCGCATTTGTAGGCGTCTGGCCCGCTCAAATAGGAGCCCTATTATGCATGACCGATGTGACCACACTCAAAGGACTGGCCGTACGGCTCTACGCTTACTGTACATTTATAGTCGTTGCTGTTCGCGGCGATTGTCAGAACTTTCGACCCTCTTTACTGGTGCCGCATGGCTCGTCTTCCGCGCCTATATGCCCCCGACACTCCGCAGCTAGCACAGGTCGGCTTCGCCCGCCCTCTGGCATTGCCTTCACAGCCGACCCCCAGTGGTCGGCTGAATGTGCTTGCCGACTGGGTCAAAGAAGCGGCACTGAACGAGAAAGTGGCTGTCCATGGCTGGGTGCTGTTGAATGACAGATTGATCCTGCTGGCTACCCCGCCCGGTCCGGCTCATTTGTCCAAAGTGATTCAGGCGGTCGGTCGCCGATATGCGACGCGAATCCAGCACGGCCGAGTATTCGACGGACGCTATCGCAGCGCCTTGCTGCAACCCGGCGTTTGGGTGCTGCCTGCCTTGGTTTGGCTTGAAAATTTACCCGTGCGCCTGCACTACGTGGATCAGGCAGAGCAATGGCCGTGGTCGTCTGCCAGGCTGCACACGGGTCACGTAGCGACCAGAAACCATGCCCCATGGGAAACCAGCCACCGCGATTATTGGGCCGAGGGCAATACGCCCTTTGATCGGCAAGCCAAGTATAGGCAACGGCTGCAAATTGGCCTCCCACCACGTCAGATAATGCTTATCGAGCGGGCTGTTTTCGGGCAATGGGCTCTGGGAGACGACGCCTTTCTACAGCGTATGCAAATGTTGTCCTCGCGTAGAGTGTCACCCGGAAGCCCAGGGCGGCCCCGCAAGGAGGCGCCGGCGTCGACGCCTGCCGCCGCCCCAAGCGACGAAGCCTGAGCAATCCGATTGCATCCTCTCGGGATATAAACCGCGCCTATCGGGTCTATTTAGACAATCAACTTTACCTAATTAGTGAGAATAGTTATCATTTGACTTTGATAACGGAGGTCAGTGCATGTCTAAATTCAGAAACCTAAGCCAGAACACGCGCGACACCCTCGTGAAGACTTTTAGCTACTACATTATGCATATTCTCGTGGCATCGGGCGTCGCTTATCTCATCACCGGCAGTCTGTTGACCGCCATCACACTCAGCCTGCTGGAGCCCACGGTCCAGGCTATTGCGTACTTCTTCCACGAGAAGGCGTGGCAACGCCGGGCAGAGCGTAGGAAAGACCGCGACCTTGAGTCCACGGCGTCCCTGGAAGAAAGCCGCGTCGGTGCATGACGATCCGGATTGCGGGCGCCTTCGCGTTTGGCGGGGGCCGCTCCCCCTTCCGATGTGTGTAATAGTCACTTAGGGCCACTGCGTCGCGTTGTTGCTCCGAAAGCAGAGTCCCCAAGCCGCCCATAAGAATCTACCATTACAAGCGGTGGCAGTACGGACAAACCTGGTCTGGCATCTCCTGCCTCTCAATAACTGAATGCGATAACTGGGCTCAACGCTTGCTGCAGCTGTGCCTTATCGCTTGCGCACATATACTTATTTCGTTTGAGCTGTTCCAGTAATAACTGAAAATAAGTAACATTTGCCCACTCCAGCAAACCTAAGAGGCTGTCATGCGCCTGTTTCGAGCATCTGTGTTGGCAGCGTTGCTGCCTATTTTTGCGACACCACTTGTCCATGCGGCAGAGGCCGAACCCATCAAGATCGGGTTCTTCTCCCACTTATCGGGCAATTTTGCCGAGTACGGCACCAGCTTCAAAAATGCCGTCGAGCTTTACCTCGATCAATTGAAGGAAAAGGGCGGCATCGCGGGACGGCCGGTCGAGTTACTCATCGAGGACGATCGTAATTCGCCACAAGAAGCGGCAACAGTGGCGCGCAAGATAGTGGGCACGCCGGGGGTGGTACTGGCCATCGGATCGTGGTCGACAACGTCTTCCATGGCGGCGGCCCCCATATTCGCCGAAGCTAAAATTCCTCAGATCAGCCCCACCTCGTCGCATCCCGACTTCAGCAAGCAAAGCGAGTATCAGTTCCGGCAAAACAACACCGACGACATCCTTGCTCAGTACAACGCCGACACTATCCAAAAGAAGCTGAAGGCCAACACCGTCGTCATTCCGTATTCGCAGGACGACTGGGGCGTATACACCGGTCGCGAAACGGCCAAGGCGATTGAAAAGGCCGGCGGCAAAGTGCCTATTCTTGAAAGCGTGCAACCCGGTTCGCGCGATTTTCGGCCGTTTATAAGCAAAATCCGGGCGGCCAAGCCCGACGGCGTATTCCTTGCCCTGCCATACCAGGAAGCATCCATATTCCTGCAGCAACTGCGCCAGGCCGGTATTGATGTGCCGGTTGGCGGCGGCATCCCATTGACCTCGCCCAAGTTCATTGAACTGTCCGGCAAGGCGGCTGAAGGAGTTGTGCTGCACACCATTTTCTTTGCCAAAGATCCAGCCAATAAAGAGTTTACCGAGGCGTACCAGGCAAAGTATGGCCGCCTTCCCGACCAGTTCGCGGCGCTGGCATACGATGCCATCGCCGTTGGCACGGCAGCGATTCAGCGCGTAATTGAATCGGGCAAGCCGCTGACAGGCGAGGCCGTGCGCGACGAGTTGGAAAATGGCCCCCCTTACAAGGGCGTGACCGGGGTCACCGAGTACGAGAACGGCAACGTACGCAAAGATCCCGTCTTCATTACCGTGCGCAACGGCCAGTTCGAATTGTTCTAACCACCGGCGGATGGCGCCCGTTGCTCTGTAAGGCGCGGGCGCTACATATTTCATGATTGAATTGTTTTTCAGCCAGGTGCTGAACGGATTGGCAATCGGCCAGGTCTACGCCTTGATTGCGTTGGGCTTCAGCCTGGTTTTCGGTGTCTCCAATCTTATTAACTTCGCCCAAGGCGCCCTGTTTATGCTGGGCGCTTTTTTTGCCTTTACGGGTGTGACCTGGCTGGGCTTGCCCTTGGTGGTTGCGGCACTTATTTCCATCGCCTTGGTCACCTTGCTGGGCGTTTTGCTTGAAAGTGTTGCGCTCACCCCTCTGGCTAATGGCCCGTATATTGCGCCTGTGCTGTCGACTCTGGCCATTGCCATCATCGTCGACCAACTCGCAGAAATTATTTGGTCTCCCGAAGGGCGCCCCTTTCCTGTCCCTTTTGAGGAGCATACGTTCTATATCGGGGGCGCCTACATCACCAGTACCGACATTCTGATCTTTGTGTTCGGTGTGTTGGCCACTGTGGCGCTGACAATGTTCCTGACCCGTTCCTGGCTAGGGCGCGCCGTGCGAGCGACCGCTCAAGACCGGGATGCCGCGGCTCAGCTTGGCGTGCGCACCGCCGATGTGCGCCGTCTTGCGTTCGCTCTGGCTGGCACGTTGGGTGCCCTTAGCGGCATCCTCGTCGCGTTGTACTTCAAGAGCGTTTTTCCTCAAATGGGCATGCCCTTCGCGCTCAAGGGCTTTTCCGCCGCTTTGCTAGGGGGCTTGACCAGCATTCCTGGCGCCGTGGTAGGGGGCATTACCCTGGGCGTGGTCGAAACTCTTGCCAGTGCCTACATAGGCGAGGGCTATCGCGATCTCGTGGCCTTCTCTTTATTACTGCTGTTTTTGTTGTTCCGTCCCCAAGGCTTGTTGGGAGACAACCGCCTGAACGCATTGGGCGGCTTGGGAGCAGCTTCGGGAAGCATGCCCAGTACAAGCTTGCTTGCATCGGCCTCCAGTCAACGTTTCCAGCATCGCGTGTGGGACTTGCCGCCATGGGGTTTCCTGGCGGCCGGCGGCCTTTTGGCCTTGCTTCCGCTACTCACCCAAAGCAACTACGTTTTGCAGGCCTTTACCTACGCCATGATTTTTGCTCTTCTGGCCGGGAGCGTCACTGTCGCCTCGGGCACGTTGGGCGTGCTGTCCTTGGGCCACGCGGCATTTTATGGTGTGGGCGCGTATGGTGTGGCGGTGTTAGGTCATACCTACGGGTGGCCTACAGAGCTGGCTTTTCCGGCGGCGGTCATCTTGGCGGCGGCAGTGGCCTGTGTAGCCGCTTTGCCTCTGTACAAACTTAGCGGTCATGCCGTGGCCTTGGGTACTTTAGCCATCGGCCAAATCGGATTTCTTGTATTCATGACCTGGCTTTCCGTCACGCGCGGACCCATGGGCTTTTTGAATATTCCGGCGCCACAGTTCGAATGGCTGGGGGGCCTGAGGCTGGGGACTCTTGCCGAGAAGTACTGGATGGTGGTGGTAGTGACTGCCGTAATCCTGTTCATCGTGCAGCGGCTGCTTAATTCCGAAATGGGCCGGGCCTGGCGCGCCATGCGTGAAGACCGGTTGGCCGTTCACGCTGCCGGCTTGCCCGTGCGCCGCTATTTGTTGGTCGGTTTTGCCGTGTCAGGGGCGATGGCGGGTGCCGCCGGCGGGCTATTTGCCTATGTGCAAAGCGTTATCAGCCCCGATAGCTTCAACGTACAGGTCTCCTTGCTGCTGCTGACCATGGCGGTTCTGGGTGGCCTGGGCAACCTCACAGGCGCCGCCGCTGCCGGGTTCGTACTCACCTTGCTGCCCGAATTACTGCGGCCCTTTGCCGAATGGCGCATGATTGCATACGGGATTTTCTTGCTGATGGTGTTGCGTTGGCGACCGCATGGCCTGTTGGGAGCGCGCTGATGAAACCGGAAAAAGGCATAGTGCTTGAAGGGGTCTCGCGGCACTTCAGGGGTGTGAAAGCGGTCGACGACGTTAGTTTTACGCTTGTGCCCGGTGAGACGGTGGCACTGGTGGGCCCTAACGGCGCGGGCAAATCGACGCTAATCCAATTAATCAGCGGAGTTGATCGCTTGTCGGCAGGTAGCATCTGGCTCAATGGCCGGCGCATCGATCGACTGCCGCCCGAGCGCATCGCTCGTCTTGGCGTGGGGCGCAGCTTCCAGACCTCGCGCGTATTTCCGGCTCTCAGCGTCTGGGATAGCGTGATGGTGGGTGCACAGGCAGGCTTGCTGCGAAACAATAAAAATCGCCTCACCAACCCGTTCTACGAGGTCCTGGCCAGTTTGCTCGGTCTTTCTGCCTGGCAAAAGCGGGTGCAGGAGCGTGAAGCGCTGGCACGCGAAACCCTGCAGCTGTTTGGCGATCGTTTATGGCCGCGTCGGCAACAGCCTGCATTTAGCCTGTCTTATGCGAACCGTCGGCGGCTGGAGATTGCGCGGGTGTTATTGGGCAAGCCGGATTTTTTGTTGCTGGACGAGCCAGCGGCCGGTATGAACCCCACTGAAACGGCTGAACTGACCGATCTGCTGTTGGCGCTGCGCACCATGCGGCCCGAGCTGGGCATATTGGTGGTTGAGCATAAGTTATCGCTGGTCCGCAAAGTGGCCGACAGGGTCATAGTGCTGAACCAAGGGCAGATTCTTGCCCAAGGCGATCCGGACAGCGCTTTAGATCACCCCGAGGTGGTCGAGGCGTATCTGGGTCGTGTTCGGACGAGGCCCGGACAGCCGCCGTCCGCCACAGGTCGGCCCGTTACTTCGGATGCACATCTTGGCTGAACATACTTCCACCCCCTTTCTTGTAGTCGAGGGAATCGACGTCCACTATGGCGCCGTGCAGGCCCTCTTCAACGTCAGTCTGCATGTCGAACAAGGGGAAGTCGTCTCCGTCCTGGGCGGCAACGCCTCCGGGAAATCGACAACGCTAAAATCGGTCTTGGGGCTGGTAACGCCCACGAAGGGTCGCATCTTTCTGGAAGGCCAGCCCATAAACGGTCTGTCGTCCCCTGAAGTCATCGACCTTGGCGTGGCAAGCGTGCCGGAAGGACGTCGTGTCTTTGCAGAGATGTCGGTGTACGAGAATCTGCTCATGGGGGCCTACCCTCGGCGGCGAAACAAAGCAGACATCGAGCGCGACCTGGACGAAGTGTTCCGCTCGTTTCCCCGGTTGGCAGAGCGGCGCAAACAAGCAGCTGGTACTCTATCGGGCGGCGAGCAGCAAATGCTCGCGCTGGGACGAGCCTGGTTGCGACGAGGCAAGCTCGTATGTATTGACGAGCCCTCCATGGGTTTGGCGCCGCGCTTTGTAGATCAAGTGTACGAGGTGCTGTTTCGATGGAAGGCGGCTGGGCAAACCATATTGCTGGTCGAGCAAAACGCGCGCATCGCCTTAGAGCTTGCTGACCGAGCTTATGTCCTGCAGCACGGACACGTTATTTTGAACGGGTCAGCCGCCGATCTGGTGGCTGACCCAGTAGTACAGAAAGCATATTTGGGGGCGGCATGAGTGCTGACAAAGCATTGAATCTTGAGACCGATGTCCTGGTGGTGGGCGCA
>JAJUGB010000072.1 GCA_029268595.1 Alcaligenaceae bacterium
CACCCCGACTGGAGCTGCCAGCTGGCATTCCGACCCGATCTATTCTCGGAGGTCATCCCATGGCTCGCCATGAACCGTGGCGGCCTTGTTGTCTTTATTCACCCTATTACCGGCAACGATCTCATCGACCACCGCGACTACGCCATGTGGATGGGGGCTGTACGCCCTCTCGATCTGACGGTGCTCTCAGATCGCGAGCAGCCGGTCAGTTACGACCTTTGACCAGCAGATGGTCACGGAACCCGAAAACACCGTGGGCCGGGCCTTGAGCAGCTTTTCCAACAAGTTATGCGCAAAGTTATTCACACTATTTGTGGATAACGAAAGGTCAGCAAAAACACCTGGAGCGCCCTGCGGCGACGCAATAAAAAGCGGCGCTTCGTCATAAACGAAGCGCCGCTATCAAGACTTGGACGGCCGCCGCCAACCTTCAGCGTTCATGCCGCTGCATGCATCGGCCGCTAGTCAATTTAAGCCGTTACCGCAGTTTTTTCATCCGTTTCGGCAGGAGCCGAGGTGCGAATCAAGTGATCGAATGCACTGAGTGCGGCCTTAGCACCATCGCCCGCTGCGATGACTATCTGCTTGTAAGGCACGGTGGTGGCGTCGCCCGCTGCAAAAACCCCAGGCACCGAAGTCTGGCCTCGCGCGTCAATCTCGATTTCGCCATAACGAGAGAGATCGACAACGCCCTTGAGCCATTCCGTATTGGGGACCAGGCCGATCTGAACGAACACGCCGTCCAGTTCCACCTTATGTGACTCCGTGGTTTTGCGATCGGTATAGACGAGGCCATTGACCTTGCTTCCGTCGCCCAGTATCTCGGTAGTTTGCGCTGAGGTTATGACCGTGACATTAGGCAGACTACGCAATTTACGCTGCAGCACTTCGTCTGCGCGCAAGCTTTCCGCAAACTCAAGCAAAGTAACGTGTTTTACGAGCCCGGCCAGGTCGATGGCGGCCTCTACGCCCGAGTTGCCCCCACCAATGACGGCCACAGCCTTACCCTTAAACAGAGGACCGTCGCAATGCGGGCAATAGGCCACGCCGCGGTTACGGTACTCTTTCTCGCCAGGCACGTTAATCTCGCGCCAGCGGGCGCCGGTGGCCAATACTACTGTCTTGCCCTTGAGCACCGCACCATTTTCCAGCTCAACCTGAATAACATCGCCGGGAATCAACCGCTTGGCGCGTTGTACGTTCATGATGTCGACGTCATAGGCGCGCACATGATCCTCGAGAGCCGCAGCGAACTTCGGGCCTTCGGTTTCTTTGACCGAGATGAAGTTTTCGATGGCCATGGTGTCCAACACCTGACCTCCGAACCGTTCGGATACGACACCCGTGCGAATTCCCTTACGAGCCGCATAGACGGCCGCAGCCGCACCAGCAGGACCACCACCAACAATCAGCACGTCGAACTCTTCTTTGGCATTGAGCTCTTCAGCCTTGCGGCTGCCGGAGTTGGTGTCCAGCTTGGCAAGGATTTCTTCCACACCAGCGCGTCCCTGTCCGAAGACCTCGTCGTTGAGGAATACGGTGGGCACCGACATAATTTCGCGGCGCGCGACTTCGTCCTGGAACAGGGCGCCATCGATGGCAGTGTGACGGATGCGCGGGTTGATAATGGACATCGTGTTCAATGCCTGCACGACGTCGGGACAGTTCTGGCAGGACAGAGAGAAATACGTCTCGAATTCGTAATCGCCTTCGAGATTGCGAATCTGTTCGATGACCGAATCATCGAGTTTGATGGGATGACCGCCCACCTGCAACAGCGCCAGCACCAAAGACGTGAATTCGTGACCCATGGGAATACCGGCGAAGCGTACGCTTACATCGGTACCCGGGCGGGTGATGGCGAAAGAAGGCTTGCGTTGCGAGTCTTCGCCGCGTTCCACCACGGTGATCAAATCGCTTAGGCCTTCGATGTCTTTCAGCAGTTCACGCAATTCCTGAGATTTTGCTCCCCCGTCCAACGAGGCAACTATCTCGATTGGTTGCGAGACCTTCTCTAAGTAGGTCTTCAACTGGCTCTTGAGGTTTGCTTCTAACATATTATGACTCTCATGAAGATTGCGTTAATGGGCGGCAGCGCTCCGGGCTTTTAACCCGGAGCCCACGGCTTCGATAGGTGTGCCGGCTTGTGACCGGCGATTTAATCGATTTACTTCTTTACTTAGATCTTGCCAACCAGGTCGAGCGAGGGCTCGAGGGTTTTTTCGCCTTCTTCCCACTTGGCGGGGCAGACCTCGCCAGGGTGAGCAGCGATGTACTGAGCGGCGCGAACTTTGCGCAGCAATTCCGACGCTTTACGGCCGATACCATTGTCGTGGACTTCCATGGCCTTGATCTGGCCTTCTGGGTTGACCACGAACGTTCCGCGCAGCGCCACGCCTTCCTCTTCGATCAGAACCTGGAAGTTGCGCGACAGAACCTGGGTGGGGTCGCCGATCATGGGGTAGTTGACCTTGCCGATGGCGGCGGAAGTGTCGTGCCAGGCTTTATGCGCGAAGTGGGTGTCGGTCGAGACGCTGTACACCTCGCAACCGATCTTCTGGAACTCGGAGTACAGATCGGCCAGATCTTCCAGCTCTGTGGGGCACACAAAAGTAAAGTCAGCCGGATAGAAAACGATGACCGACCACTTACCCTTGAGGGACTGCTCGGTCACCTCGATGAATTTGCCATTGTGGTAGGCCTGAGCTTTAAAAGGTTTAATTTCGGTGTTGATCAAGGACATGTTTCTTTCCTTTGTTGGTTGATGAATCAGTTCAGAGACCAGTATAGGCCCCGGACAATCATATGTAAAATTGATTGATTTTATTGAGCCGGTTGTTTTTACCTATCGAATTGACGTAATTCCAGGGAGGCGGAACCGGACCCTCGCACATAATAACTCAGCGACTTATTCCTGCAACCTGGCCTTGCCATACTCCGAACCCGTCTAAGCTTCAAAGATTCGCCGGCAATTCATGTACCGATTCCTAACTTTAAAGACGGGCTTTGTTCTTTTCCTGGGAGTGCTCCTCCTTTTGACCTTGCTCGTCTTCGTTTCACTGCAAAACCTGAACCGTAGCGTCGAACACCTCAAAAGTCTTGAGGAGCAACGTCGAAGCACCTCACAACTGGCGCAACAGTACAAAGACTATGTGCAGGCGCTGACTCGAAATGCAATGGCATTCGTGTCTAGCGAGCAGCCGGAATTTGAAGAGGCGTATATCCATTTTCAGGATCTGATGGAAGGTCGCGCCGTCGACGCTCAAGGTGAGAGCTTGCCCATCGCCGATAAGTTCCGGCGCGCCGGGCTCACTTCCACCGAGATCGACACTTTGGAGTCGGCCTTTGAACAAAACCGACAACTGGCGGCGCTGGAAAGGCAAGCCATCAACACGGCCAAAGGTCTCTTTGATGATGGAAGCGGCGAATTGAAAATCGGTCTACCGGACGCCTTATTGGCCAAAGTCCTTCTGTTCGGGCAGCACTACACAGATGGCGCTGCCAAATTGGCGCGCGACATCGACGACTTCAACATCATGCAATCTAATCGATACGCCGGCGAGGTACAGGCCGCCTCGGGCCACATTGAAGTAGCCACTCGCCTGGCGATGGCCTCGCTTGGCGCCCTGCTGCTCTGCAGCGCCATCGCCCTGTGGGCGCTCTATCAAACCATCAGGCGTGCGCTGGGCCAAGGAGTGGCAACCGCTCACAAGCTGGCCCAAGGGGATCTGACGGCGCAAACCTCACTGAGCCGTCGTGACGAACTGGGCCAGCTCTTGCACGCTTTGAACGGCATCGGCGCAGGCCTGCAGAAAGTGGTGACTGAAGTCCGTCAGCGCAGTAGCCACATCGCCGGCTCGGCGCGCGACATTGCCAAGGGCAACGCCGACCTCTCCCGACGCACGTCAGAGCAAGCCGCCCGCTTGCAGGAAACCGCTGTCACGCTGGCCGACCTGACACGAGCCGTAACGCAGAATGCCCGCGACGGGGAAGCGGCCGAGGATGCAGTCAATGTTGCCGCCGAGCGGGCCCTGCAAGGCGCCCAGCAAGCCCAGGCGGCAACAAGCACAATGCAAGCGTTACGGCAAAGCTCCGGAAGGATGGCCCAGATAGTCGGCGTGATCGAAGAACTGGCCTTTCGAACCAATATTCTGGCGCTAAATGCTTCGATTGAAGCGGCTCAAGCCGGGGCCCAGGGCCGCGGCTTCGCCGTTGTTGCCGCGGAGGTCCGCAGCTTGGCGCAAGGCAGCGCCGCTTCGGCCAAAGAAGTGGACGCTCTTATCCAGCAATCGCTTGGCTTGATCGAACAAGGTGGAGACCGCGTGGCGGAAGCGGGACTGGCTATTCACCGCATTCAGGAGTCTGTTCAGGAGGCGCAGGCGCTGATGAGCAGAATCAGCAACGCCAGCGCAAAGCAGTCGCGGGACATTCAGCAAATCAGCGCCGTCGTAGCCGCACTGGATGGGGTCACTCGGCATAACGCCACACTTGTCGAACACGCTGCGGCGACCACGACCGACCAGGAGGCGGCCGCCGCAGCGCTGGAAGTGGCCGTGGGACAGTTTCGCATTTCTGCCAGTGAGTCAGGCAGCAACCCACGTGCTAAGGTGGCCACCCCAGGGTCCTCCAACTTCCAGATCACCCATCCGGTTGCAGCGTGAGAGTCGGCTAAAATATTGGGTTTATATCTGAATATATAGACACCGCCATGGAAGCTGAACGCCAAAACCAACTTGCCGCTCGCATCGAAGACTACGTTGAGCGCGAGGATGCGCTACGGAGGTATCTTTGACTTCGACGCGAAGTCAGAGCGGCTACACGTTGTCAACGCCGAGCTCGAAAGCGGCGACGTCTGGAACGATCCCAAGCACGCCCAAGACCTGGGACGCGAGAAAAAAAGTCTTGAAGCGATTGTTTCTACCCTGAGCGAAATCCGCCAAGGCTTGCTCGAAGCTCAAGAGCTCTTCGAGCTCGCTGCTGAGGACGAGGATGACGCCACGCTGGAGGCCATCGAGCAAGATTGCTACAAATTGGGCCGGCTCCTCGAAGAGCTTGAGTTCCGCCGCATGTTCGACAACCCGGCCGACCCATTGAACTGCTTCATGGATATCCAGGCTGGCGCCGGCGGTACGGAAGCACAAGACTGGGCTTCAATTCTGCTCAGGCAATACCTGCGCTACTGCGAGCGCAAAGACTTCAAGGCCGAAGTGCTGGAAGAGTCCCCCGGTGAAGTGGCCGGAATAAAATCGGCCACGATCAAAATTGAGGGCGATTACGCGTTTGGTTTCCTGCGAACTGAAACCGGCGTTCACCGGCTGGTGCGCAAGAGCCCGTTCGATTCTGCGAACGGACGTCACACTTCCTTCGCAAGCGTCTTCGTGTATCCCGAGGTCGATGAGTCCATCGAGGTGGAAATTAATCCAGCCGACTTGCGCGTGGACACCTATCGCGCCAGTGGCGCCGGCGGCCAGCACATCAACAAGACCGATTCGGCCGTCCGGATTACCCACATGCCTACCGGAATTGTGGTTCAGTGCCAGAATGATCGCAGTCAACATCGCAACCGGGCCGAAGCCATGCAAATGCTGCGCTCCCGCTTGTACGAGCTGGAACTGCGCCAGCGCATGAGCGAGCAGCAAAAACTCGAAGACGCGAAAACCGATGTAGGCTGGGGCCATCAGATCCGATCCTATGTGCTGGACCAAAGCCGCATCAAAGATTTACGCACAGGCGTTGAAATATCCAATACTCAGAAGGTGCTCGACGGCGATCTCGATCCTTTTATTCAGGCCAGCCTGAAGCAGAACGTATAGCGCCTGTCGCGCCGCCCTTCCCGCCTCACCCGCTTGAGGCGGGCCGCATATTTACAGACACCCACTACCATGACAGATTCCACCACCCCCGCGCCAGCCCTTGACGAGAACCATCTCATTGCTGAGCGTCGGGGCAAACTGGCCCGGTTGCGCGAGGCGGGCCCGGCCTACCCTAACGATTTTGTTCCCGAGAACAAAGCGGCCGATCTCCATGCCGCTTACGGCGAGCAGGACAAAGAAGCACTGGCGGAACTCGAGGCGCCGGCCAAAGTGGCCGGACGCATGATGCTGAAACGCGTCATGGGCAAAGCAAGTTTTGCCACCTTGCAGGACGGCACTGGTCGCATTCAGATTTACCTGGATAAAGGCAGTGTCGGCGAAGACGTCTACAACGCGTTCAAGACTTGGGATATTGGTGACATTTTGGGTGTCGAAGGCACCGTCTTCAAGACGAACAAGGGCGAGCTCTCGATACACGCGCACAGTATTCGCCTTCTGGCCAAATCCTTGCGTCCGTTGCCCGACAAGTTCCATGGCTTGGCCGATCAGGAGCTCCGCTACCGTCAGCGGTACGTCGACTTGATCATGACCGAGGAATCGCGCCGCACCTTTTTAGCGCGCAGTAAGGCAGTGGGCAGTATCCGCCAGTTCATGTTGGACGCCGGCTTTCTGGAAGTGGAAACGCCCATGCTGCATCCCATCCCCGGAGGCGCGGCGGCCAAGCCTTTTGCCACCCACCACAACGCGCTCGACATGGAAATGTACCTGCGCATAGCGCCGGAACTCTATCTCAAGCGGCTGATTGTCGGGGGCTTCGAACGAGTGTTCGAGTTGAACCGCAATTTCCGCAATGAAGGCGTAAGCCCGCGGCATAACCCTGAATTCACAATGATGGAGTTCTATGCCGCTTACACAGATTACCGATGGCTGATGGACTTTACCGAGGCTTTATTGCGCCATGCCGCGGTCGCTGCTACGGGTAGCTCGATGTTGCAGTACCAAGGACGCGCGCTCGACCTGGGCCAGCCCTTCGAGCGTCTCACGATTGTAGAGGCCATTAACAAGCACGCTCCGCAATACAGCGGGGCTCAACTGCAGGATGCCGAGTTTTTAAGATCGGAACTTCAAAAGCTGGGCGCGGACGTGCATGGTGCGGTTCTGTCGCGGGCAGGATTGGGCGCCCTGCAGCTTGCCTTGTTCGAAGAAACGGCTGAATCCAAATTGTGGGACCCGACCTTCATCGTGGACTACCCTGTGGAAGTCTCGCCCTTGGCCCGTGCCTCAGATGCCCACCCCGAGATCACGGAACGCTTCGAGCTGTTCATGACTGGACGCGAAATCGCTAACGGATTCTCTGAATTAAACGATCCGGAAGATCAGGCGGCCCGCTTTCAATCGCAGGTCGCGGCCAAGGACGCTGGCGACGAAGAAGCAATGTACTACGATGCCGACTATATTCGTGCGCTGGAGTACGGCATGCCTCCCACAGGTGGGTGCGGAATAGGCATAGACCGCTTGGTCATGTTGCTTACCGATAGCGCCAGCATACGCGATGTCATCTTGTTTCCCCATCTGCGGCGCGAAGAGGGGTAAGCAAGCGCCAGAGGCAAAAAGGCTGTCGTAAGACAGCCTTTTTGCTTTATAGCGAATTTGCAGACGTTGGATCGCTATGACCCTGGGAAACTTACTGTTCCTCGATCCAGGTCATCTGGATGGCTTCGAGTATGCGCTCACCACAACGCTCGGGGGTGTCGGTGAAGCCGGGCAAAGCAAGCACCCACTTCATCAAATCGGTGAAGCGAATGTGCCGCGGGTCGACGTCCGGATGTGCTTCTTGCAATGCATCAACGATGTCGTAGGTATCTGTCCAACGCATCAGTGATTTTCCTTTGCATGGTTGATGGTGTAGCGGGGAATTTCAATGGTGAGGTCTTGATCGGCCACGATCGCCTGACACGACAGTCGTGAGTTTGGCTCGAGTCCCCAAGCGCGATCCAGGTAATCCTCTTCGTTGTCGCTGGCCTCCTCGAGGGAGTCAAAGCCTTCCCGCACCACCACATGACAGGTGGTGCATGCGCAAGACAACTCGCAGGCATGTTCGATTTCTATATCGTTATTAAGCAAGGTTCGACAGATCGACACGCCGCTTGGCGCGTCTTCGACTACGGCGCCCTCCGGGCAGATTTCGGGGTGCGGCAACACTGTGATTTTTGGCATCTCTTACCTTATTCGGCCAGTTCGTCCAGCCGCTTGCCAGACAAAGCGGCGCGGATACTACGATCCATGCGTCGTGCAGCAAAGGATTCGGTCGTGTTATTAAGAGCTTCACGGGCTTGACGAAGCAGTTCAATATCGTCGCCCTTTAGGGCGTCGTCCGCCTGACTGAGTCGCTCGTCTATGGCGGTGCGCTCATCGCTACTGAGAAGGTCGGCGTCGGTGGCCAATGCTGCTCGGACGGATTCCAGCAGCTGCCGCAGGTCAACCTGCTCTTCACGTAAGGCACGGGCCTGGGCGTCGGCATCGGCGTTGGCCATGCCTGCCTTCAACATGGCCGCGACTTCATCGTCGGACAAACCATAAGAGGGCTTGACGGTGACGGCGGCCTCGACTCCGGTGCTTTCTTCTCGCGCCGATACGTTAAGCAGGCCGTCGGCGTCGACTTGAAAGGTCACGCGTATGCGCGCGGCGCCTGCAACCATTGGCGGTATGCCACGCAACTCGAATCGGGCTAAAGAACGGCAGTCGGAAACCAAGTCACGTTCGCCCTGCACCACATGGATGCCCATGGCGGTCTGACCATCTTTAAAAGTGGTGAAATCCTGGGCCCGGGCGACCGGAATAGTGCTGTTGCGCGGAATGATGCGCTCGACCAGACCGCCCATGGTCTCCAGCCCCAAGGACAAGGGCGTTACGTCCAGGAGCAGCCAGTCGTCACCGGGCGCGCGGTTACCCACCAGCAGGTTGGCCTGCAGCGCTGCGCCCAATGCCACCACTTGGTCCGGGTCCAGGTCAGTAAGGGGCTGAGTTTTAAATAGCCGCCCGACTTCGTTCTGAATAATGGGCATGCGGGTCGAACCTCCGACCATGACAACGCCCTTCACGTCGTTATGCTGCAGTCCGGCGTCGCGCAGGGTGTGCAGGGCGCGATCGAGTGTACGCTGCACCAAGGGTTGCACCCAGGACTCGAACTGGCTGCGGGTGAGTTCAAGCGCAATTCTTTGGCCGTTGTCCAACTGGACGTCAATGGGGGCACGGTCTGAGTCGGTCAAAGCCTCGCGAGCGGCGCGGGCAGACAATAAAAGGGCGCGCCTTTCCGGTTTGCTCAGCCCCTCCCATTGAGCATCAGGCACGAGCTTGGCCACTATGGCAGCATCAAAATCGTCCCCGCCCAGTTGAGTATCACCGCCTGTTGCAACAACTTCAAAGACACCTTTACTCAATTTGAGTATGGAGATGTCGAAGGTGCCGCCACCGAGGTCGTAGACCGCGTACACACCTTCGGCTCCATGATCGAGCCCGTAGGCAATGGCCGCCGCAGTAGGCTCGTTAAGCAGACGCAGTACGGTGATGCCTGCTAGACGCGCAGCATCTCGGGTGGCCTGGCGCTGGGCGTCATCAAAATACGCTGGCACTGTGATGACGGCGCCGAGGAGCTCTCCTCCCAGGGCCGATTCTGCACGCTGACGCAAGGCCGCCAGGATCTGGCTTGAAACCTCGACAGGGGACACGTCGCCCTGCGCGGTTCGAATGGTGACCGGGCCTTCTTCATCGCCAAAGTCATACGAGGCGCCCTCAGCGCGGGCCTCATCCTGGGACCTACCCATGAGACGCTTGACAGAAGCGATGGTATTGAGCGTGTCGTCGGCCTGTCGTGCCCGAGCTTCGTAGCCAACCTGTACCTCGCCATTAGCCAAGTAACGTACAACAGAAGGTAGCAGCGCCCTCCCCTGCTCGTCCGTCAATATTTCGGGAACACTACTGCGTACAGAGGCAACCAGGGAATGCGTGGTGCCCAGATCGATACCAACGGCAAGTTTGCGTTGATGGGGCGCGGGCGAGTCGCCCGGCTCGGAAATTTGCAATAAGGCCATGTGATTCTACTGTTGGCGGTCGGCCAGATGATGACGAACCGACTCGACTTCCTGGGAGAGCTTATCGAGAAACATCCATTCTCGGATCTTCAAAGCTGCGCGGGTGTAGTTGCGGTCGTGGTCGAGAAGCTGCCCCACATCATCGCGGATTTGACGGCTGCTTTCCTCGAGCGACTGCTGTAGAGCATCAAGCGCCTGTTGATTCCCCGAGCGGGCCTCATCCAATTGCTCGCGCCATTCCATCTGTTGCATTAGAAAAGCCGCGTCCATGGAAGTGTTGCTTTCCGTTTGCAAGTCCTGACCAGCTTGCTCGCAAAGATAACGTGCCCGTGACAACGGTGATTTCAGAGTTCGATAAGCTTCGTTGATGGTGGAGGCCCACTGCATGGCAATGCGACGCTCGACAGGCGTGGCAGTGGCATAGCGGTCGGGGTGCACCTGAGCGGCAAGACGCCGCCACGTCGTCTCTAACGTGGCGGCATCGACCGCATATTGAGCAGGCAAGCCGAAAAGCTCGAAATAGTCTTCGCTTGCCACTGGCTAGACCGTGAATGACTCGCCGCAACCGCAAGTTGCTTTTTCGTTGGGATTGGAAAATTTAAATCCCTCATTGAGCCCTTCACGCGCGTAATCCAGCTGGGTACCGTCCAGGTAAGGCATGCTTTTGGGATCGACAAAAATTTTGATTCCGTGCTGCTCAAACACCTGGTCTTGTGAATCGGGTTCGTCCACGTACTCGAGCTTGTATGCCATGCCCGAGCAACCGGTAGTGCGGACACCCAGACGCAAACCCAGCCCGTGGCCGCGTTTTTCGAGGTAACGGCCAATATGCTGGGCCGCATTCTGTGTCAGGGTGATTGCCATGATTGCTCCTGCCTGTTAATCGTTGTGCTTCTCGCGGTAATCTTGCACGGCGGCTTTGATCGCATCCTCGGCCAGAATCGAACAATGAATCTTGACCGGCGGAAGCGCGAGCTCTTCGGCGATTTGCGTGTTGCGGATATCGAGCGCCTGATCGAGCGTCTTGCCCTTGACCCACTCGGTTACCAAGGAACTAGATGCGATGGCAGAGCCGCAGCCATAGGTTTTGAAACGGGCGTCTTCGATGACGCCTGCGTCGTTGACCTTGATTTGCAGCTTCATCACGTCGCCACAAGCCGGCGCGCCCACCATGCCCGTACCCACGGAGGCGTCAGATTTATCGAAGGACCCGACATTGCGGGGGTTCTCGTAATGGTCGAGTACTTTATCGCTATAAGCCATAGTTGACCTCCTTGTTTTAGTGTGCAGCCCACTGAACTGAGTTTAGATCGATGCCCTCTTGGGCCATTTCCCACAATGGAGACATGTCGCGCAGTTTGGCGACTCGATCAACCAGCAATTGGACGGCGAAATCGATTTCCTGTTCGGTGGTGAACCGGCCCAATGTGAAACGGATGGAGCTGTGCGCCAGTTCGTCATTGCGTCCGAGCGCACGCAAAACGTAAGAAGGCTCTAGGCTGGCCGAGGTACAGGCCGAGCCGCTGGAAACCGCCAGCTCTTTGATGGCCATGATGAGCGACTCGCCTTCGACGTAGTTGAAGCTGACATTGAGGTTATGGGGGACGCGCTGCTGCATATCGCCATTGATGTAGATTTCTTCGATTTGCGACAGACCCTTATAGAGGCGATCGCGCAACGCGCGGATACGCTCGTTTTCAATGGCCATCTCTTCGCGGGCGAGTCGGAAGGCCTCGCCCATGCCCACGATTTGGTGGGTAGCAAGAGTTCCGGACCTAAAACCGCGCTCGTGCCCGCCGCCGTGCATTTGCGCCTCGAGCCGGATACGCGGCTTCCGCCGCACATATAGCGCGCCAATGCCCTTGGGGCCATAGCTTTTATGAGCCGAGAAAGACATGAGGTCAACCTTAACGGCCTGCAGGTCGATGGCGACCTTGCCGGCAGCCTGTGCGGCATCAACATGGAACACAACGTTATTGGCCCGGCAGATTTCGCCCAAAGCAGCGATATCTTGCACGACGCCAATTTCGTTATTGACCAGCATGACGGAAGCCACAATGGTGTCAGGCCGCAAGGCCGCTTTAAACGCTTCGATGTCGAGCAGCCCGGAGTCTTGCACGTCGAGATAGGTTACTTCGAACCCTTGCCGCTCGAGCTCGCGGCAGGTATCGAGCACAGCCTTGTGCTCGGTCTTGACAGTGATGATGTGCTTGCCGCGACCCGAATAAAACTGGGCAGCGCCTTTGATGGCTAGGTTATTAGACTCGGTAGCGCCGGACGTCCAGATGATTTCCCGGGGGTCGGCGTTAACCAGCTGGGCGACTTGAGAGCGCGCCTCTTCGACCGCCTCTTCGGCGCGCCAGCCGTAGGCGTGACTGCGCGAGGCCGGGTTGCCGAAATCCTCGTACAGCCATGGAATCATTTTTTCGACCACTCGCGGGTCTACCGGCGTGGTCGCCGAGTTGTCTAAATAGACGGGACGTGAAGACATCAACCAAACTCCTAGTAATCTTTAAGCAATCAGCGACGACCTTTAAGCGGACAATGACGGCGCGATTTTACCTTGAGGCGACGGTTTTACTGACACAGCCGCTTGTTCTTGTGTGGCATCCTGAAGCAGGCGCATGCGCTGCTTGTCGACGAGATCTTGCAAAGAAACCGAATCCAGATACTCGACCATTTTGTGGTTAAGAGTTGTCCAGAGTTCGTGGGTCATGCATTTGCCAGTATTGCCGGTGCGCCCCACATTGCAATCTTCTTTGCCCCCGCAACTGGTGGCATCGAGAGGCTCGTCGACCGCGAAGATTATGTCGGCGACTGTGATGGTTCGAGCCAACCGCGCCAAGGAGTAACCACCGCCGGGGCCGCGCACGCTATCGACAAGCTCGTGACGACGTAACTTGCCAAACAACTGTTCGAGGTAGGACAACGATATGTTCTGACGCTGGCTGATCGCGGACAGAGTGACTGGCCCGCTTTGCTGCCGAAGCGCCAGGTCGATCATGGCCGTTACCGCAAACCGCCCCTTAGTGGTTAATCGCATGGTGAAATCCTTGCCGAATACCGGTAAAGCTGTTGCGCCGGAGTTTTAGACGCCACTACGCGAAAGCCACGCTCGACACTAATACCCGACTAAATAAGTCAAGTATAACGGATTCCCGACCAATTTGGTAGGGATATCATTGAAAAAAAAACCGGGCGAACCGCACGGTTTTTTTATAGAGGCGTGAAACGGCTTATGCAGCGGCATACTGCGTGGCACGCTTGCGAACGACCTCGAGTACGCCTTGGCAGGCATCTTCCAGGTAGTCGAGCACCTTGGCAAAGCCTTCCGGGCCGCCGTAGTAAGGATCGGGCACGGTAGCCTCTTCGAACTCATTGGCAAAGCGCATCAGGAGCATGAGCTTGTGGTGGTACACTTTGGGGCACTGCTGTTGCAGCGCCGAAAGGTTTTCCCAGTCCATTGCCAGTATCAGGTCGAACTCGCGGAAATCGTCCGGACGCACTTGGCGGGCCACGCAGGCGGAAATATCGTAGCCCCGCTTACGCGCAGCAGCCTGTGCGCGAGCGTCGGGCGCTTCGCCAAGATGAAAGCTGTGGGTGGCAGCCGAATCGACGCTTACCACATCCGCCAGACCGGCGTCTTCGATCATGTGTCGAAAGACGCCCTCTGCGCTGGGTGAGCGACAGATATTACCCATGCAAACGAAAAGTACCTTAGTCATCATAGGGTCAAATTGTGCGGGAAAACCCGCAATATGGCAACAGTTTTCGGCAAGCCAAGCGTTGGCTGCATACTGACAAGGCGTTCACCACCCTTGGTGTGACAAGCCCTGTGCTTTAGCCCTTGGCCGCCCCGGGAGACGACTTCTCTGTGCAATTACCTTGCCTAAGCCCGGCGAAACAAGGCTCTGCTGCGCCCGGCGGCTACCCAGAGGTGTTACAGACTTGTGTCAGACGGCGTCATGAAAGTTAATGTGCTGCTTATTTCGTGCTAAGTGAACCGCCTATTGCTGCTGGCTGCTGATTCCGCCGTGCAGTTCCCCTGTTGCTTCTGCGCGACAGCCGCGCCCTTCCCTTTTTTGAGAAACCAGTTGTGGTCCGGCCGGGCCGCAAAAGGGCATCCACCCGGGCGGGTTTGTGTCAGCCGGCGCCGGTTTGTAGTCGGGGTTGGCCCTGCTGCACGAGTGCGCCGTCGCGGGCTGGCCGGCCTGGGCTGCATGCCGCGGGGCTGCGCGCGCCAGGCTGTGTGCGCGAGAGTGTACGGCTATGCTATACACCCCAGCTGTGCGCCGGCCCACCGCCGTTCACTCCTGGCTCAGCAGCGCCTTCTTTTTCAGTTCGTTCAGGGCGTCCCGAGCAGCCGCCGCTTGTTCGAACTCGAGGTTTCGTGCGTGGTCCATCATCTGTTTTTCAAGCCGGCGAATTTCACGTGCCAAAGCCTTTTCGTCGGTAAATATTTCGGCTGGCACTGGAGTCGCTGCACCCTTGTCGCTGGAAGACGGGGCGATGATGCCGTCAATGAGTTCGCGTACCGCCTTGTTGACGCCGCGCGCCGTGATGCCGTGCTCTGCGTTGAACGCCAACTGCTTCGTACGCCGGCGCTCCGTTTCGTCAATGGCGCGCCTCATGGAATCGGTAATCGTGTCCGCATACAAGATGGCGCGACCATTCAGGTTGCGAGCGGCGCGGCCTATGGTCTGGATCAGGCTGCGCTCTGAACGCAGGAAGCCTTCTTTGTCCGCATCCAGAATA
>JAJUGB010000073.1 GCA_029268595.1 Alcaligenaceae bacterium
ATGCGGACATCGATCTTCAAGAGCGACCACCTTGCCGCTTTGGTTGCGATATATGACGACCTGCTCGCCGAGAATCTGGCGGTTGAACAAGCCTTTTTCCGTGACGTCGCTGCTCCAGCACGCGACATACCATGCGTTCTTCACGAAAGCCATTGTCTGTCTCCTAAAAAGTCTGGTTGTTCTTATTAGGCCAAAATCTACCACAAACGGAGCAGACGGTATGTATCTTTTATGTAACTTCTAAATTGAGTCGACTGAGGGGGTATGCTAAGCGCAACCGCCAGTAAATACTCATAGACCTATGACCACTACATCGACCGCTTTATCCAGACTTAGCGAGGCACAGCGGGATCGCGACGACAATCACAAAACCGCCATCGCTCCTGCCGCCGAGCGGGTGTCTCGCCGCTCACAGGAGTCGCGCACGCGGGAATCCAAGCAGCGATTGCTAGAGGCGACGATCGATGTGCTGTTGCGCAAGGGCTATAACGGTTTAACTACCAAAGAGGTCGCGCGAACGGCGGGCCTTTCCAATGGGGCCTTGATGCATCACTACTCGAACAAGGCCGAACTCGTCGTTGCTGCCACAGCCGCTGTGTACGATGAATGCATTGCCCGCGGACAGCGCATAGCGCGAGAACCGGAGGCGGTAAATGACCCGGTGCGAGGCTTTATACGGGATAGCCAAAGCGTCTACTTCGAATGGCCGTTTCTTGCCGCTATTGAAGTGATTATGGTGGCGCGAACCGACCCCGAACTGATGGATCGGATCAAGCCAGTAATGGCGCACTACCGAGAAACAATCAATGCAATATGGTTGGAGGTGTTCAAGCAAGCCGGCTACAGCATGGACACGGCCGTGCTGGTATTGAACCTGTCGCTGAATATCACTCGCGGCATGGCGCTGAACAGACTGTGGCAACAGGACGATGCGCACTACCAGACTTTCTTGAATCAATGGGTGGAGATCGTCTACCAGCAGTTCCCTCGCCCCAGTCAAAAGTAGCTCGGCCTATCGGAGCGTGGGCAAAAGAACGCCGAACGCCCTAGGGGAAACGCCTAATTAACGCAGGCGCGTTACTGTCCTACGGTGTTGCAAAAGGTCACATTTATGTAGTGACCGTTCACTCGAACTCCTCTCAGGCCGCCATGAAGCATAAAAATTCTGTCCGCATCGGCCCCCAGGAAACTCCGCCGCCCGAGGCGGCGCTGCGCGCAGGCACCCTTGCCGACTTCCCCACCAGCTCGCCCCGACCACGGCGAACGCAAGAAGATCGAAGTCGAGAGACGCGTCAACGGCTCCTTAATGCCGCCATCGATCTGCTGATGTCGGATGGCTATCGGGGCTTCAGCACCAAGGAAGTCGCTCGCCGCGCCGGACTTTCCAATGGTGCCTTGGCACATCATTACGCGAATAAAGCTGAACTGGTGGCAGCCGCGGCTGCCGCAGCCCACGAAGAATGCATGAGGCGCAGGGACCAATACAATCCGGGCCCCCTTACATCGCGAGATCCCCTCCAGGGGTTCATTGAAGACAGTCTCAGACTGTTTTTCGATCGGCCTTTTCTGGCAGTGCTGGAGATCTTTATGGCCGCTCGAACCGATCCTGAGCTCTTGTCGCGGGTAACGCCCATCATGAAACACTATCGCGAGACCATCGATGCACAGTGGCTAAAAGCTTTCTGCGAGGCTGGCTACAGCCCACATACGGCGCAGGTGATACTGAACTTGACGCTCAACATCACCCGCGGCATGGCTCTAAATCGGCTTTGGCAAAATGACGAGCAAAATTACCGCGCGCTGTTGGAAGAGTGGTCCCAAATAGTGCAGAGGCAATTTTCCCCTTCCGGTAGGCCTCCGGACAAATAGCCGTCTATGCCCAGGGCTGTGGCCCGATGCCTCATGTGTGGGCGTGGCAGTCACGTATGTTTGACGCACAGGCGTGGAGGCGGCCACACATATCGATGCAACGGTGTGCGGCCCGCCCCGTTAAGGCAGGGCGTCCAGCTTCTTAACCAGCTGAGGCAATGGTAAAGCCCCGTTAACTCGAGAACCATCCTCAAAAAAGATCGCCGGTGTACCCCTGACTTGCAGTTTCTGCCCAAGAGCAAGGATCTGGTCTATAGGAGCGTCGCACGAAGCGGAAGGGGGTGTTGTTCGATTCAGCATCCAGGTCCGCCACACTTGCGCTGAATCCTCTGCGCACCAGATATTCTCCGCCTTGCTACGGGAATCCGGGCCGAGTATCGGGTAAAGCAAGGTGTAGACGGTGACGTTGTCGACCTCTTGCAAAGTCTGGTGCAGCATGCGGCAGTAACCGCAATTAGGATCTTCGAACACGGCAATCTTGCGCTCACCCTTTCCGCGCACCTGCTTGACAGCCAGATCCAAGGGCAAGTCTTCAAACGGCACTTCCGAAAGCTTGGCAAGCCGCTCTGCGGTGAGGTCACGCCGATTTTTGGCGTCGATCAGGGCGCCTTGCATGAGGTAATCCACCTGCTCGTTGGTATAAAGCAATTCGCCGCCCAGCTGGATTTCGTATAGCCCGCCAAAAGGTGTCGGCGTCACAGCTGTCGGCTCCAGACCTGGGAAGCGTTCAGAAAATCGCTTCTTGATTTCGGCCTGCACCGTATCGCCGGACGGGTCTGCGCGGCTCTGCGAAGAACCTGCCGCTGCTTGGGCGACCGGATGATGGGCTTGCATAGCGCCGGTTGACACGTCTTGCGCATAGGCAGCACTTATAAAGCCACCCACAGCAAAAACAGCCGCTCCAAATATCCTCGACACGCGAGTACGCACCCGATTCATTGATATTCCCGTTAATTCTCGTAAAGCCGCGCTGGCCTTACTCGCCCGATGCCGCCAGTATTAGACGACGCTTGATGAAAGGAAGCCGATCGACAAGATGCATGCCCATATTTCGTGTCAGCACGACTGGTGCAAAGCTGGAAGCAAAGAGCCGGTGTAAACCGTCCGTGGCGGCCACCATGGCCGCAACGGGCTCGGCTCGTACGCGGCGATAGCGCCGCAAAATTCGTATGTCGCCAGGCCCTCTATAAGTCGGCCTGCCGGCCACGGTGTGCACCAGCTGTTCTACGTCTCCCAGCCCCAGGTTCAGGCCTTGGCCCGCCAGCGGATGAATGCGATGGGCGGCATCGCCAACCAAGGCTACACCCGGCGCGACCATATCGCTGGTTTCCAAGGTCAACGGAAAGCCCAGTACGGGCCTACGTACCTTGAACCGGCCAAATTGCGCCCCTGCTACCGAGGCTAGCCGATGTTCCAAGGCGTGATTGCGCTCCTCGCCCGACATAGCAAGCAGCTCGTCGGCCTGTGAAGCACGCATGGACCACACCATGGACACTTGAGGCCCCGCCGCCGTGTCAGGCATGGGCAACAACGCCAGTACGCCGTCCACGCCGAACCATTGATAGGCGATCTTTGCGTGGGGGCGCTCCACATCGAGATGAGTGACCAGACCAACCTCTTTGTAGCTGCGTACGCGGTGCTCGATGCCCGCGGCCGTGCGCACTGGCGATTGCGCACCATCCGCTCCCACCACTAAAGCAGCGGGCATGGTGCGCCCGGCCTCGGTAATGCAGCTTTCCGGTCCCAGTGCCTGAAACTTGTCGTCAATCCATGGCAGCCCGTACACCTTCACCGCTTGTTGCAACACCGCTTCCAGCTCGCTGGATTCGACAATCCAGGCCAATGCCGACTGCACGCCATGCCAGGCGTCCAGCGCCACCTTGCCACTTGCATCGCCGAAAATCGCCATGCCCTCTACTGGAGTGACGCGTGCCGAATTCAGAAGCTCCCATACCCCGAGGGAATGCAAGTAACGTTGGGTGGCGGGCGAAATGGCATATACCCGGGGGCAATAATCGTCTCCGGTATCGCGGTGCACTAAGGCGCGAGGGGCCAGCAGCGATACGGCTTGCCTCGATTTGGCCAGCCCCAGCGCCGCCGCCAGGCCCACAATACCTCCGCCACACACGACGATCGCGTTTTTGCTCATCGCGCCGAAGGAGCGCCGGCTTGCTTAGGCCAAAGCACCCACATTTCGCCGGACTGTTTCATACGTCCCGCTTGCTCGCCTGCCTCGTCGCCGGACCCCCAATAAAAGTCAGTGCGTGCCGCGCCCCGAATAGCGGCGCCGGTATCCTGGGCAAAGACCAGGCGTCGCAGGGGCTGCTGAGAGCCGGGGTATGTTGAGGCGAGATACACCGGGGTCCCTAAAGGAACAAAGCCGGGATCGACTGCCACGGATCGCTGGCCCACCAAAGGAATTCCATACGCCCCCTTTGGCCCGAGAGCCGGATCGACTATGGTTTCTTCACGGAAAAACACCATGGCGGGGTTGGCGTTAAGCATTTCCTGCGTGCGATGAGGATTGCGTTGCGCCCAGGCCTTGATGTTCTGCATGGAAGCTTGCTTAAGCGGCATCTGTCCTTGATCGGCCAGCCACTTTGCTATGGACGCGTAGGGTCGGCCATTGTGGTCGGCGTAAGCCAGGCGAATCACCTCTCCATTGGGCAACTGGGCGCGGCCTGATCCCTGAATTTGCAGGAAGAATGCTTCTACGGGATCAGCCGCCCATACTATGACGGGTGGCTGCTTGGGCGAACCCATGATTTGCGCACGAGTGTCATAGGGCACCACACGGTTGCCTTCAAGCTTGCCTCGCACCCGCTTGCCCGCCAATTCTGGGTAGACAGAGCCAAGGTCGATGGTCAACAGATCGGATGGCGGCGCGTACAGCGGCCACTGATACTCGCCGCCTTGCGTGCGCGAGGCCCGAATCAAAGGCTCGTAGTAACCAGTCACGGTGTTGCGCGCCAGTTGGCCCTTTTCGTCCAGCAAGCGCCAAGGCTGCAACCAATTATGTAGAAATTGGCGAACCTGCTGAGTGCCCGCCTCTTGAGGCATCGATTGGGCCGCCTGGCACACTGGCTGCCATGCCCGCGGGGCGGCACGCGCCGGCATGGCCATGGAGCCGGACACCGGACGCATCAAGCCCTTGCAATTATTAATGAAGGCCTTCCACACCAGACTCAGATCGTCGTTTTGCCAGCCCGGCAGGGCATCCCAGGTGACCGCTTGAAAACGGCCAGCCAAAGGTCGGGCCGGGGTTTCCGGCAAGGCGTCCAATGGAGGGACTTGCAACGGTTGGGAGGCTATATCGAGCGACGTGGCCGGCTTGGCCGCATCGTCGACTTCCGGGCCGGGCGGCACCGAACTGCAGCCCACTACAAGAACCAGAAAAACCGAAAGACGGAGAAATTTCATAGAGGCGGTGAGCTCTGCCTGTTTATTGAACGAGGTCGGACGGTTGGATTGCTAATGCAATGTGCGGGGCATGGCCAAGACGAATTCATCAATGGCCACTTCAAACGGAATGCCGTTGTCGCCAACACAATGGTAGGTGCCACGCATGGTACCTAATGGCGTGGAGAGGGGACAACCGCTCGTGTATTCGAAGGTTTCACCGGGGGCTAGCAGAGGTTGTTGGCCGACCACACCGAGGCCCCGGACTTCCTGCACATTTCCGTCGCCATCAGTAATGATCCAATGCCGGCTGATGACCTGGGCGGCATGCTGACCGTTATTAGTTATGCGAACCGTATAGGCGAAGACGAACTGCTGCTGGCTGGGATCCGATTGATCGGGAAGGTACTGAGGCGTGACGGTGACGCTAAGATCGTAAGGCTTCATGTGCGAGTTCCAACGCGAGAATCATTGTGCGGCCAAGCGCTGGTGGCCGGCATGCTGCAATAATGGCACACTATTTGCGGATTCATACTCGAACATACCCATCAAGTTTACCGTCATGCCCAGTTCCACCCATACACGCATTGCCCCCAGTTTACTTTCCGCCGACTTTGCCCGCTTGGGTGAAGAAGTCCGAGATGTTGTCGCGGCCGGCGCCGACTGGATTCACCTGGACGTTATGGACAACCACTACGTACCTAACCTGACGGTGGGCCCATTGGTCTGCGAGGCGCTGCGTCCTCACACGACGGCCCCTATTGACGTGCACTTGATGGTTGAACCGGTGGACGCACTTGTTCCGGCTTTCGCCAAAGCCGGCGCCAACATCATTACTTTCCATCCTGAAGCGTCGCGCCATCCCGATCGCACCTTGTCACTAATCCGAGACGCCGGTTGCCAGGCTGGCCTGGTATTCAACCCAGCCACTCCTCTGAACTGGATGGACCACCTCATGGACAAGCTGGATGTAGTGCTTCTGATGTCGGTAAACCCAGGCTTTGGCGGACAGCAATTCATCCCTGCTACCCTCCAGAAGCTCAGACAGGCCCGGCAGCGTATTGATGCGTGGCAGAGCCAGGGCGGTCACGCCATTGCACTGGAAGTGGACGGAGGAGTCAAAATCGACAACATTGCCGAAATCCGCGCGGCGGGTGCCGATACTTTCGTCGCCGGCTCTGCCATCTTCGCTCAGGAAGACTACAAATACGTCATCGCGGCCATGCGAGCCGAAATCGCCCGAGGTGAAGGCACACTCATCTCGACCTGATCCATCACGGCTTTAACCGATTTGCTTTCGGCTCAATATGAACTATGACGCCGCGCTGTTCGATCTGGACGGCACGTTACTGAACACCATCCCGGACCTGGCCGATGCGACCAACGCCATGCGGGTGCAAATGAATATGGCGCCCTTAAGCGTCGACCTCATCGCCACCTACGTCGGTAAAGGCACGGAAAATCTCGTCGCACGTGCGCTGGCTCCTGATCTCGGAGCCTCCGCCACGGACGAACAAATTCGTACCGGGCTCGACATTTTCTACCGCTGCTACCACCTTATTAACGGCGACAAGACCGCTGTGTATGCCGGGGTCGTGGAAGGCCTGAGCGAATTGCGCGAAATGCGCGTGAAGATGGCGGTGGTCACGAACAAGCCTACCGAGTTCACCCTGCCACTGCTTCAGCGTAGCGGCTTGGCTCACTATTTTGACGCTGTCGTTTGCGGCGACACCTGTGCGCGCAAGAAACCCGATCCCTTGCCCTATTTGCATGGGTGCGAACTCTTGGATGTGCAGCCGGCGCGCGCTTTTGTAGTGGGCGATTCGATGAATGACGCCCAGGCGGCCCGAGCCGCCGGCATCACCGTGTTGGCCGTACCCTATGGCTACAACGAGGGCCACAGTGTGCACAACTTGCCTGTAGATGGTATAGTCCCCAGCATTGCAGACGCTGTGCAGTGGGCTAAAGCTCATTAGTTTCGCCGCCAGTGCGCCCTAATCACCAACACTAGTCGCATGCTACATACCGCAGCCTTCAACACAATGCCCGGCGCCAATTGGCGCTGGTGGCGTTCGTGTTCTGGGTGGCGGTAGTTACTATCGGCGCCAAGGTTACTTGTCTACCTGCGCCTCCAGCATAACTACTTAAGCAACGCCCGGAACCAACTCACCTTGGCCGGGCGTTTCTGATTTTTGTCCGGCCAGTGCATTTTGATGAGGCCACGATGACAGAAATCGAATTCGACGCCCTAGCTGCTCAAGGCTATAACCGCATACCCCTTATTGCCGAAACGTATGCCGATCTGGATACGCCGCTATCCATCTATCTGAAGCTGGCGCACGCCACTCCTCAAGGGGGAAGGTACAGCTGTCTGATGGAATCCGTGGTTGGAGGCGAGCGCTTCGGGCGGTATTCGTTCATTGGGCTGCCGGCTCGCACCATTTTGCGGGCAACGGGCCGTACCACCGAAGTGCTGCGCGACGGCCAGGTCATCGAAACCCACGAAGGCGACCCGCTGGCCTTTGTGGAACAGTTTCAGCAACGTTTCAAGGCGGCTGTACGGCCCGGAATGCCGCGATTTGCGGGCGGTCTGGCTGGCTACTTCGGCTACGACACCGTGCGCCACATCGAACCGCGGCTTGGGCCGGTCACCAAGCCCTTCGCCGCGGGCCAAGGCGCTGGAACGCCAGACATCATGCTGCTGCAGGTCGACGAGCTGGTCGTCGTGGACAATTTGGCGGGCCGCACGTATCTGGTGGTGTACGCCGATCCTACCGAAAGCGAAGCGTACGCCATGGCGCGCCAGCGCCTTAAGGACTTACGCCAGAAACTGCGCACTCCCGTCACCATTCCCTATGCATATGCCAGCTTACAGACTGAAAGCCATCGCAGCTTCAGCAAAGAAGACTACCTGTCGGCGGTAAGGCAGGCCAAGGAATACATCGCCAATGGCGATGTCATGCAAGTGCAGATAGGGCAAGTCATAAGCAAGCCCTACCGAGACGCGCCGCTTTCTCTATATAGAGCGTTACGCTCCGTCAATCCTTCCCCCTACATGTACTACTGGAACTTCGACGATTTCCATGTCGTCGGTTCTTCTCCCGAAATTTTGGTGCGCCAGGAAATCATCGAAAAAGAGGGGCATCAAGAAGCAGTGGCCACCATACGGCCACTTGCCGGTACCCGCCGGCGAGGCGGCACCCCCGCCCAGGACATGGCCTTGGCCGAGGAGCTTCAGGCCGACCCCAAGGAACGTGCCGAGCATGTCATGTTGATCGATCTGGCGCGCAACGATATCGGGCGAGTAGCCAAACCGGGCAGCGTCAAGGTGACCGAGACCATGGCCATAGAGCGCTATTCGCATGTGATGCATCTGGTGTCGAACGTAAGCGGCGTGTTGAACGACGGCATGAGCCATATGGACTTGTTGCGGGCCACCTTTCCGGCCGGCACGCTGACCGGTGCGCCCAAGGTGCGCGCCATGGAGATCATCGACGAGCTGGAGCCGGTGCGCCGCGGCATTTACGGTGGAGCGGCGGGCTACATAAGCTATGGCGGGCAGATGGACCTGGCAATAGCCATTCGCACTGGAGTGATTCAGAACGGCACTCTCTATGTACAGGCCGCTGCGGGCATCGTGGCCGACTCCGATCCGGAAAAAGAGTGGCAGGAAACCGAAGCCAAGGCGCGCGCTGTACTGCGCGCCGCTGAGAAAGTTCAGTTCGGCCTCGATGAACCCATCTAAAACCCGGAGCCCATCATGCTGCTCATGCTCGATAACTACGACTCCTTCACCTACAACCTGGTCCAGTACTTCGGCGAACTGGGCGAAAAAGTACTCGTTCTGCGCAACGATCAAACCTCGGTCGCCGACATTGAAGAGTTGGCGCCCGACCGGATCTGCATCTCTCCAGGGCCTTGTTCTCCTGCGGAAGCAGGCATCTCGGTCGACGTGATTCGCACCTTTGCCGGACGTGTACCTGTCTTGGGCGTCTGCCTGGGACACCAAGCGATAGGCGCTGCGTGGGGCGGCCGTATCGTACGCGCCAAGACGCTGATGCACGGCAAAACGTCGGCCATCGAACATTGCGGCGCGGGAGTCTTCCAGAGTATTCCGTCACCCTGCACCGTTACGCGCTATCACTCTTTAGCCATCGAGCGCGATTCCTTACCCGACTGCCTGGAAGTCACCGCGGAAACCGACGACGGTGAAATCATGGGTGTACGCCATAAAACGCTGCCAGTACATGGCGTGCAATTTCATCCGGAATCGGTTTTAAGCGAACACGGTCACACGTTACTCAATAATTTCTTGACGCTATAAAGGACCTTTCATGATCACACCCATTACGCCTATTTCCTACAGTGACGCCTTGGCGCGTTGCATCGAGCATCGCGAGATTTTCCACGAGGAAATGCTTCATCTGATGCGCCAGCTCATGAAAGGGGAAATGCCTCCCCAGATTTCCAGCGCCCTGATCATGGGACTGCGGGTCAAGAAGGAAACCATTGGCGAAATTACCGCGGCGGCAGAGGTCATGCGCGAGTTTGCCCTGCAGGTCAAGACGCCGTACCCGGAAGACCTTCTGGATATGGCCGGCACGGGCGGCGATGGCAGCAAGACTTTCAATATATCGACTGCCGCCATGTTTGTCGCCGCAGCGGCCGGCGCCAAGGTAGCTAAGCATGGGGGGCGCAGCGCTTCGTCTTCCTCCGGCAGCGCCGATGTCGTTGAAGAACTGGGCATCAAGATCGATCTAACCCCCGAGCAAATCGCCGAGTGCATAGACCGCACCAACATCGGGTTCATGTTCGCGCCCGCTCACCACGGGGCAATGAAACATGTGGCCTCCGTGCGCAAGGAGCTGGGCGTAAAAACCATCTTCAACATTCTCGGACCCTTGACGAACCCGGCCAACGCTGCCAATCAACTCATGGGGGTGTTTCATTCGGACCTGGTCGGCATCCAAGTGCGGGTGCTTCAGCGACTCGGCTCCAAACACGTACTTATTGTGCATGGCAAGGACGGCATGGACGAAGCATCTCTGGGCGCTCCGACCCTAGTTGGCGAGCTGAAGGACGGAAAAGTGAGCGAATACGAGATACACCCCGAAGACTACGGGATGACCATGATGTCCAATCGCTCTCTCAGGGTCGACAATCGCCAACAATCCGCGCAGCTAATCATCGAAGCACTCGATAATGTACCCGGCGCGGCGCGTGATATCGTGGCCCTGAATGCTGGCCTGGCCATATACGCTGGCAACAAGGCCAACTCTATAGAAGACGGACTCAAGCGCGCCTTCGAAGTGCTCGAGACGGGCGCTGCACGAGCCAAGCTCGAAGAGTTCCGTTCCTTTACCCGGAATTTGTAGTCATGAACGACATCCTTCAAAAAATCCTAGAAACCAAAAAACAAGAGGTTGCCACCGCGCGCCAGATGCGCAGCGAGGCCGAGGTCCTGCGCGAAGCCAAAAGCCGCAAGGACGTGCGCGGCTTTGCACGCGCCATCGAAGACAAGATCGCACAAGGCAAGCCCGGAGTCATCGCCGAAATTAAAAAGGCGTCTCCATCTAAAGGCGTCATTCGGGAAAACTTCAATCCGGCAGAAATCGCGTCGTCGTATGCCGCACACGGAGCTGCGTGTCTATCGGTATTGACCGACGTGCAGTTCTTCCAAGGGTCCTCCGATTATTTGCGCCAAGCGCGTGCCGCATGCTCGTTGCCGGTGTTACGCAAGGATTTCATGATCGACCCTTACCAGATCGCACAGTCGCGCGCCCTGGGCGCCGATTGTGTATTGCTTATTGTCGCTGCCCTTAGCCCCTCGCAACTTCAAGAACTCGAAAGCCTCGCGCTTGAGCTCGACATGGATGTCCTGGTTGAAGTGCATGAGCGCAGCGAACTTGACGCTGCTTTGCAGCTGCGCACGCCGCTTATCGGTATCAACAACCGTAACTTGCGCACATTTGAAATCTCGCTGCAAAATACCCTGGATTTATTGCCGCTCATTCCGGAAGGCAAACGCGTTGTGACTGAAAGCGCCATCCTGTCGCGCGAAGACGTCGATCTCATGCGGTCAAATGGCGTCAACGCGTTTTTAGTGGGCGAGCGTTTCATGCGCGCCGAGGAGCCGGGTAAGGCTTTACACGAGCTGTTTTACTGACCCTTGAACGCCGCTCGACCCATATATCCATATGAAGCCCATGCAACCAGCAAACTGCCCTCTTTGCGATTACCTGGATGATGGGCGCCTTATCTTCAAGAACGACCAGCTCCGAGTCGTCGACGCGGCCGAATCGGACTTTCCCGGGTTCACGAGGGTGGTATGGAATAGCCATATCCCAGAGATGACCGACCTGAGTGAAACACAGCGCTCACTTTTAATGGCGAGCGTGTGGAAGGTGGAACAGGTCATCCGAGAGCACTTGCGCCCCAACAAGGTTAATGTCGCGCAGCTGGGCAACCAAGTACCTCATCTGCATTGGCACGTGATTCCAAGGTGGGCCGCTGACAGCCACTTCCCTAATGCGATCTGGGCTGCCCCGGCACAACGTAGTGCGGCGCAAACTCAAGCCTGGGAGAAGTTTCGGTCCGAAGTTCAAGAACGAGTGCCTGCCTACCACCATGCATTGCGACAAGCCTTGGGCGAGGTGCAGCACTATGTGTGCAAGGGCTGAATAATGGCTCGCTCACCTTTCGCTGCGACCGAGGCCCGTAACGTTCTTCACGACAGCCTTTTTCCCCATGTGCGGCAGCTTTCCGCTGGCTGGCAGGAGACCCTCTCGGAGCCCACCTGCCACGAAGCGCTGCTGCGGCTGGATGCCTATCTCGAGCAACGGCGTCGTGAAGGCGCGCAAATCTTTCCACATCGCCCCTTCCAGGCGCTGCATCATGTAGAGCCGGAGGACGTCCAAGTCGTCATTCTGGGACAGGATCCTTATCACGGACCCAACCAAGCGCAGGGGCTGGCTTTTTCCGTACCGGACGACACACCGCTTCCACCTAGTCTGCGCAATATATTTACGGAACTACGGCGGGTCTACCCGGCCGCGCATATCAAGGGGCACGACTTGACCCCGTGGGCGCAACAAGGGGCACTATTACTTAATGCCGTGTTGACAGTAGAGTCGGGACGGCCCGCCTCTCATGCCAAACAAGGATGGGAAGTCATTACAGACTCGCTTATCCGGCGTGTGGCCCGTGCGCCACAACCCAAGGTGTTTATGCTCTGGGGCGCCCACGCACAAGCCAAGCACACCTTGATACCCACGGGACCGGGCCATGCCCCGGTTTTAATATTGACCGCCAATCACCCATCCCCATTGGCGGCCAGGCGCCCACCCAAACCTTTTATCGGGTGTGACCATTTCCTTAAAGCCAATTTGTGGTTAGAACAACACGGCGCACCGGGCATCCAGTGGTAGCCGTATAAAAGACTGGCGTTTACCCGTGTTAACCCTTATAATTGATGCACTGCATCTTCTTGCGTCGACATTTTTATGCAGCGCGAACGCTGCGTCATAAGCAGTTGACTGATTCTTCAGCACCCATGTCGAACGCCATCGCTTCCTGACCCCTGACCTTATCCGTTGCTGTCCCAGCATGCGCGGTATTGTGGTTGATTGGTCGGCACGATGCTCCAATCACCCGCGCAATTATTCATGCGCCGCCGCATGCCGTTTATACGGCAAAGGATACTCATGTCTTTCGACTCCTTGGGTCTCGCACCCGTTCTTCTTTCTTCTTTGGCCAAAGCCGGCTTCTCCGAGCCCACGGCTGTGCAATCCGCCGCCATTCCTCCTGCCTTGGCAGGACAAGATTTAATGGTCTCGGCTCAAACCGGTAGCGGCAAGACCGCCGCCTTGATGTTGCCGGCATTGAACCGCATTGCGGGTAAGCCCGCCGGCAAAGGCACCGGTGTGCAAGTGCTGGTATTGACGCCCACACGCGAACTGGCCATGCAGGTGGCGGAAGCCACACGAAGCTATGGCTCTAATCTAAAAGATCTGCGCACGGCTGTCGTGGTGGGCGGCATGCCCTACGGTGCTCAGCTCAAGGCGCTTTCACGTCGCGTGGACGTATTGGTGGCCACACCCGGCCGTCTGATCGACCATCTGCAAGCCAAGCGCGTCAATCTGTCGACAGTGCATACCCTTGTACTGGATGAAGCCGACCGCATGCTCGATATGGGTTTCATCGAAGACATCGAAACCGTCGTCTCGCGCACGCCATCCGACCGCCAAACCTTGCTGTTTTCCGCGACACTAGACGGTTCTATTGCCGGACTGGCCGGCCGCATGATGCGAAATGCCCAGCGCATCGAGGTGTCGGGCCACAAGCAGAAGCACACGCATATCACTCAAAGCCTGTTGTACGCCGATGACAACAGCCACAAGATGCGCTTGCTCGACCATTTGCTACGCGACACGAATCTGGACCAAGCCATTGTCTTCACCTCGACCAAACGGGGTGCAGACGACTTGGCGGATCGCTTGTCGGAACAAGGCTTCTCGGCGGCTGCCTTGCACGGCGACATGAACCAGCGCCAGCGGACCCGCACCTTGGGCCTGCTGCAAAACGGTCGCCTGCAAATCTTGGTGGCCACGGATGTGGCAGCTCGGGGCATCGATGTGCAAGGCATCAGCCATGCCATTAACTATGATCTTCCCATGCAGCCCGAAGATTACACCCACCGCATCGGCCGCACAGGTCGCGCAGGTAACGCCGGCCTGGCTTTCACCCTGGCGACCCATGCTGAACGACACAAAGTGCGCCGGATCGAACATTTCATTGGCCAACCCATACCGGCTAATGTCATCGAGGGCCTTGAGCCAAAGAAAACGGCCAAGCCGTCATACAAGGACAAGCCGCGCAAGCCGGCCCGCAAGTTCGGCGACGCTGCTCGCCCCGGCCGTAGTTATGGTGGTTATAAAGGCGGGCAGGGGGACGTCGGTCATCGCAACGAGGCAAGATCGGGTTCCGAAGGCTCCGGGAATCGACGTTCTGCTGCGCAACCAGAGGGATCGGCCGGTCGTTCGGCCAGCCGTCCGGCAGGCCATTCGGCGAGCCATTC
>JAJUGB010000074.1 GCA_029268595.1 Alcaligenaceae bacterium
GGGCGTTAGGCTGGGCGCTGCGGTTACTTATGATGCAGCTCGTGAACCCTTATCGCAACTTTCTTCCAGTATTGGTCGATTGATTGCACGCATCGGTGCTGTGCAAGTGCGCAACCTTGGGACAATTGGCGGGAATATTGGCAACGGCTCGCCTATTGGCGATATGCCTCCCGCACTTATCGCCGCAGGCGCCCAACTAACGCTTCGTCGCGGCGCTCAAACCCGAACGATAGCCATGGAAGACTATTTCATTTCGTACGGCAAACAAGACTTAAAGCCCGGTGAATTTATAGAGTCAATCTGGATACCGCGTCCAGCCGCTTCCGCTGTGTTGAAGGTGTACAAGATAAGCAAGCGTATTGAACAAGACATATCCGCAGTTTGCGGCGCTTTTCATTTCGGGTTTGACCGTGTCGCTGGCCAGCCGACTATCGCACAGGCGCGCATATGTTTCGGCGGAATGGCCGGCACACCTTTACGAGCGCTGGCGTGTGAGCAGTTTTTGGTCGGTCGCGCCTTTACCGAAGATACGGTCGCGAAGGCGAGAGAAATTCTAGAAAGCACTTATAAGCCGCTTAGCGACGCGCGAGCGAGCGCGGCTTACCGAAACCGGATCGCCGGAAACCTGCTTTACAAGTACTTCCTTGAATGCCAAACGTCGGCCGAGCTTAGCGTTGTAGCCGCACATGCTTAAAAAGGAGTAGCCTCATGACGATTCAAGTCTCGCAGCGCCACGATAGCGCCGTAAAGCAAGTTTGCGGCGAAGCCGTCTACATTGATGACATGCCCGAACCGCAGGGAACGCTGCACGCATACATCGCGCAAAGCCACCTTGCTCACGCCAAGATTCTAAGTTGCGATTTAAGTGGCGTAATCGCGCAGCCAGGTGTTGTTGCCGTTCTAACGCTTGACGACATCCCGGGCAGCCACGATATAAGTTGCGCTCATGCTGACGACGAACCTCTATTCGCAAAACGATACGTGCAGTTCGCGGGCCAGGCGCTATTTGCCGTTGTTGCTGAATCCGTCGATGCGGCACGCCGCGCCAGCAAGTTTGCAAACATTCAGTTTGAAGAGCTGCCCGCCATTCTGACCATCGACCAAGCGATGGAGAAGCAAAGTTTCATTCACGCGCCCCGACGCGTCCGCCGTGGCGATCCGGATAGGGCACTAAGCCACTCACCGCATCGGCTCAAAGGCCGCATCAGTACAGGTGGACAAGAGCATTTTTACCTAGAAAGCCAGATTTCTCTGGCGCTTCCGGGTGAGGATGACGAAGTATTGATTTTTTGCTCTACGCAGAACCCCAGTGAAATTCAAAACATATGCGCGCGAATGCTTGACCTTCCCGATGCCGCGGTCAAAGTGCATGTTCGTCGCATGGGGGGCGCGTTTGGCGGCAAAGAAACACAGGCGACTCAGTTCGCAGCCATTGCGGCCCTGGGAGCGCGCAAAACCGGACGTCCGGTAAAAATGCGCTTGGATCGCGACGACGATATGCGCCTTACCGGCAAGCGTCACGCATTCGTCATTGATTACGACGTTGGGTTTGACGACAGCGGTCGCATACTGGGTATTAAGTTTCAGCAAAAAGTACGCTGCGGCTATGCAACTGACCTTTCAGGCGCGGTGGCCGACCGTGGCGTGTTTCATTGCGACAATGCATATTTTCTGGAAAACGTCTCGGTCGAGTCGTTTCGTTGCAGAACGAATACGGTTTCTGATACTGCGTTTCGAGGGTTCGGCACACCGCAAGGAATGATTGGCATCGAGCGCGCCATGCTGGACATCGCGCATCATCTTGCCATGGACCCGCTGGAAGTTCGCAAGCGCAATCTTTACGACCCTGTTCGGGCTCAGACGCACTATGGTCAATCTGTCGAAAACTTCATACTGCCCGAGCTTATCGATCAACTGGCCCAGACGTCCAACTATCAACAGCGCCGCAGCGAGATTCAAGAGTTCAACAGTACCAACGCCGTGTTTCGCAAGGGCATCGCACTGACCCCTGTGATGATGGGAATTTGCTTCAGTCGGACCCATCTTAACCAGGCCGGTGCCCTGATCAATATCTACAAGGATGGCAGCATTTCCCTGAACCATGGCGGCACCGAAATGGGCCAGGGGCTGTTTGTTAAGGTCGCCCAAATTGTGGCACATGAATTCGGTGTGTCGGTGGATAGGGTCCGCATAACCGCGACCAACACTGAAAAAGTGCCGAATACGTCGCCGACTGCGTCATCCGCTGGTGTAGATCTGAACGGAATGGCCGCGCGCGACGCAACGCAAAAGCTCAAAAGGCGGTTGGCTGAAACAGCGGTGCGCCACTATGGCGGCACGATTGATCAGGTGCGTTTCGAAGATGGTCATGTCCATGTAGGCGCCCATTCCATCTCATTTTCAAAACTGGTCGAGCTGGCATATCTGGATCGGGTTTCGCTGTCTGCGACAGGCTTCTTCAAGACGCCCGAAATTCATTTCGATCAGCAGGCCTTCCAAGGCCGACCGTTCTTGTATTTTGCTTATGGCGCCGCATTTGCCGAGGTGCTCGTTGAAACCTTAACAGGGGAATAACGAGTGCTTCGCGTCGATGTTCTTCACGATGTCGGGACCTCACTGAACCCCGCCATCGATATTGGCCAGATTCAGGGTGGCTTCGTGCAGGGGATGGGCTGGTTGACCACAGAAGAGCTTTGGTGGGATGCTGCTGGCTCATTGAAAACTCATGCTCCGTCCACTTATAAGATACCGACCATTGGAGATCGCCCCGCGGTCTTCAACGTTGAACTGATGGATAATCCTTCGTTTCAATCGGCCACCCCGTACTTTTCGAAGGCCGTCGGCGAACCGCCTCTGATGCTCGCCATTTCGGTGCACCAGGCGCTGGTGGAAGCGCTGGCTTCGCGCCTGGAGAGGCCTGCGCTTAATGCGCCGGCCACGCCCGAAAGCGTTTTGCTGGCGCGCTCGATGAACGAACCCGCTTTGGCTTCGTCGGCTGAGCGAAATGACGCGAAGGCCGAAGTTTCGGTTCTGTAAGGCCGGAGCTCAACAATATAAGTTCATCTCATGGCCTTACCCAGAATTGCATTAATCGTGTTGGGCGGCACCATCGTGATGGTGCCGCAAGACAACGGCGGCATAGCCCCCGGGTTGACCGCCGAGCAGTTGCTTGCCAGTGTTCCCGGGCTTGGCGATATAGCCGCGCTCGAGGTAGTTACAAAACAGGGGCTTCCCAGTGCATCGTTAAGCCTCTCCGCCATCGCGGCGCTGGCCTCCGAAATCGATGCGTTGTATCAACAGGGCGTGGACGGTGTCGTTGTGGTGCAAGGTACCGACACCATTGAAGAAAGCGCTTTCCTGTTAGATCTTCTGGTGCAAAGCGATCAGCCGTTGGTCGTTACCGGCGCCATGCGCGGCCCCGCCATGCCGGGGGCCGACGGCCCGGCCAATTTGTATGCGGCGGTACTTGTCGCGGCCAGCCCCGCCGCGGCGCAACTGGGCGCACTTGTCGTGCTCAATGACGAAATACATGCTGCGCGCTATGTGCACAAGGCGCATACCTATCTGCCTTCCGCATTCACATCGCCCGGCGCGGGCCCGGTGGGTGTGGTCGTAGAAAAGCGCGCCAGATTCCATTTCAAGCTGCCCGTTTCCATCAAGTACAACGTGCTCCCATCCTTTGAATGTGCGCCGGTGGCACTCGTCAAGATCGTTCTCGGCGATAGCGGGTGGATGCTGGACCAATTGCTGAAGCTTGAATATGCAGGCGTAGTGGTGGAGGGCGTTGGCGCCGGCCATGTGCCTGCCGAGGTCGTTCCGAACCTGCAGCGGCTGGCAGGTATCAAGCCCGTGGTGCTTTCCTCGCGCATTTACGGTGGCGGTTCATTAACCGGCACTTATGGCTATGCAGGCTCCGAAATAGACCTGCTGCATAAGGGCCTTATATCGGGCGGTTTTCTTAGCGGTATTAAAGCCCGGTTGTTATTGTCGGTGCTTTTGGGCCGGGGCGAAGATCCGGCGTCTGTTCGAAGCTCGTTTGCCCAGTACCTGGACCACGCTACTTTTTAAAGAGGCAGCGCGGTGTGCAAAACGCTGAACGCTGTAAATATAGTGTTCTTTCGTAATGGTTCCTTGTGCTTCCGCCCTAGGCTAATCAGCGGATAGGCCTCCCAGTCTATTTTCTTTACACCCCATCCAAAATAATACGGATTGTCACGTATTTTCCATCGCGCTACTGGCGTGCTGCTCGATACACCTACCTAACGCAAAAGAGGCGACATGGCTGACATTTACATGGCGTCTGAAAACCAACCTCGAGCCAATAGGAAGCGTCGGCCAACCTTGCGAGCCCTTCTTTTGACTGCACCCGCGCAAGTACACCGACCGAATCCACTCTATGCAATAACGCGGCATTGGCTATGCTGGATGTCCAGCTTTCTGAGCTGTATTCGGAACAATTGTCGCTGCAAGGGCCTCAAAAAGCCGAGGCCAAACAAGAGCAACGCGATTGGCTGGCCCAACGCAACCTATGCGGGGCCGACGCTTTCTGCCTGTTTAACGCCTATTCCGAGCGTATTACCCAATTAGGGACAGCTAGCCAAGCTAGCGGTACGCCGGCGGCATCTAAAGAAGCCACGAGCTCAACAACAAGCGAGCTTGTCCAAGCTTCCCCGTTGACACCAAGCCAAGTTGACCTGGCCGCCTCGTCAACACCAAGCGCCGTGAAGACGGCGGCCTCGCAAAGCTCCGCCGCATCGCCGGTTGCGTCCATGGACCGCGTCCTCAGGATCCTGTCTGTAATCGTGCCAGAGAGCTATTCCGAGCCGGATGAAGAAGAAATACGCCTGGCTATCATGCGTGACATATCGGCCGGAGGCGGTCGTATGCTTTCGCCCACCGCCGTTGAGATCGGAGCAACCCCGTTCGACAAGCTAATGCCGATTCGCCTGGACGCCACCAAAGTGGAAAAAGAATCCTGCGAGCCGGTCACCGACCCACTCGCCTATACATGCACGTTTCGCCTTTACTTGAAAGTGTCGCTGCCACCGCAATCAAAGAGTTTTCTCAACATGGGCGGCGGGAACGCATTCTTCGATGGCCTTATGAACAAATATTTTGCCTCTGTCAACAACGCGACACCGGGGCTGAAAGCCCACGTGTTCGTTTTGACGGATCAGGGCTGGCGGTCTCCCTCTATGCGCAAAGAAAGCATAGACGCTACGCTGAAGACTTATGCCGAAACCCTGTCCGACTGGCCCGAGTGCAGGCTAATGCAAGTGGGCAACCAACTTAGGTGTCATTGATTTCATTCATGCGCGAAACGTATCCATCGAGACGCGCAGTACCGGCTCTTCAATTCCGTGGGCATTCGCGATGGTGGCTTGTTCTACCACGTAGCCCGCAACGTCATCCAGGGCGGGACGTACTGTGCGGTCAAGAAACTGCGTAACCTGCCGCAATGTGGGGAAGGCGCGCAACTGTTCCAGCCGTTGCTTCCACGACCTTTCGGGTACATAGCTGCCGATGGGTGTAACGGCTCGCCGGGCGTGTCGGTCATGGCTGGCTCCGTCCGAGCGGCAAGCAGGCGCTCTCGTCCAGGTTGTGCGCCGGATCATCACGCATGCAAATGACAATGATCCCCTATTCCCCGTCGCGGCGCCATCCACTTCTGCCTAAGCCAGGCGGCGAAAAAATTTTCGACGCCTTGTGATGTCGGTGATCCAAGTTGCGGAGCGTAAAAAGCGACGCAAATCATGGGTCACCCGCAGAATCACCGATTGACAATTTATTCGACGGTCTATTTAATACGTGTTCGTAGTATCTATAATTCGAACCTATTCCGGAGACAGCCATGAACGTTCGTATCTGGCAATTTCTACTAATGGCGCTCGCGTTTTTGCCGGGCCTGTCTACTGCGTCTGACGCCACCAAGAAAGTTGCGATTGCCCTGTTTGGCCCGCACGAATCCTTGCAACAGGTGTCCGACGGCTTCAAGGCCTCGCTCGAAAAAGCCGGGGTAAAAGCCACGTATGACGAAGGCAACGTCAATTTTGATCGTTCGCTGGTGCCGCAGTTCTTGAACAGGCTGGCGGCCGGCAAGCCCGACTTGATGCTGACGATTACTACGCCGATGGCTCAGTCGGCCAAGCGCATACTTGAAAACCGCGATTTTCCTATTGTGTTCGCGCCGGTTACTGATCCTGTACAAGCCGGGCTGGTAAGTTCGTGGGATAGCGGAGCCCCCTTGATGGCTGGGGTGTCAAATATTCCCAACCTGGATGCCACCGTCGAATTCATGAAGTCTCTTGTGCCCGGCATGACCAGGATGGGAATCCTATATAACACGGGCGACGACAGCGACACGGCCTTTGTGCGCCAACTGGAAGCCATCGCGCCGAATCACAACGTGCAATTGGTCAAAATAGGTGTAGAAAGCGCCAACGACATTGCGCAACGCGTCACATCCGCACGGGGTCAGGTCGAGGCCTTGTTCATCCCGGCGTCAAGCCTTTTGCAGCCGGCGGCTCCGGCGATTGCCTCGGCGGCAAAGCGCATATCACTTCCCGTATTCGGTTCGAACGTACCGTCCGTCGACGACGGGCACGTGTTTGCGGCCTTCGCGGCCGACTTCTACCGAATTGGCGAAAAAGCCGGCGACCTTGCAGTGCAAATATTCAATGGGGCAGATCCCGCCACGTTGCCGGTTTCCAAATTGGAAGCCGGCGACCATATCGCACGCATACATCGCGGCCAGATGGAAGCGTTAGGCCTATCGTTGCCGGAATCCATGAAGGATTGCGATTGTGTCGTCGACTAATCCATCGACTCCGGTTTTACAGCTTGACGGCGTATGCGTCACCTTTTACCCCGGTACACCCAACGCAAGAACGGCACTCGATAATTTCAACCTCTCCCTGCATAACGGAGAATTCACGGTTGTAATCGGGTCGAACGGCGCGGGCAAAAGCACCATGCTCAACGTCATTTCGGGGGCCGTGGCCCCCGACCGCGGAAAGGTGTTTCTGGAAGGCAAAGACGTCACCCAGATGCCCGTTCACAAGCGTGCAGCCTATATCGGGCGGGTGTTCCAAGACCCCATGCTCGGCACGGCGCCGGCGCTTTCCATTGAAGAAAACCTGGCTTTGGCAAGCCGCCGCGGCTTGCGGCGCGGCTTCAGTCTGGCGCTGAACGGCGACAACCGCCGCCGTTTCTCCGATATTTTGAAACCCTTCGGTCTGGGCCTGGACACGCGTATGGGTGCCCAGGCGGGACGCCTGTCGGGAGGGCAGCGTCAGGTTCTGGCTCTGCTCATGGCGTCAATGCGTAAGCCCCGTTTGCTGTTGCTTGATGAGCACACGGCGGCACTGGATCCGGGTACGGCAGAACTTGTCATGCAGGCGACCCGGCGCATTATCGAAGAAGACGAGCTTAGCGCATTGATGATCACGCACAACATGCAGCAGGCGGTGGATGTAGGCAATCGGCTTTTGGCCTTGAACGCCGGGCGCATCCATCTGGATCTGGACAGCCAGGCCAAGGCCGGGCTCACCGTCGACGACCTGATTCAGCGTTTCGGCACGTTATCTGATCGACAGTTGTTGCACGCTTAACGCGCGAACCGGCTTTCTGGCGACATTCATGGATACTTTGCAGCTTTTTTGGAATCTCGTACCCGTCACTCTGGTGCAGGGATTGATATATGCCTTGGTTGCCCTGGCGATCATGATTCCGTTTCGCGTGCTGTCGGTGCCTGATCTGTCCAGCGAAGGGGTCTTTCCACTAGGGGCGTGCGTAGCAGTAGCCCTGATCGCCGCAGGCTGGAACCCGGTGTTGGCCACCGTCGCCGCCATGCTTGCGGGCTTTCTTGCCGGCATGGCGACCGCTCTGATACATCTGAAATTCAAAGTGCATTCACTGCTTGCCGGCATTTTGACGGTCACCATGCTTTGGAGTGTGAACTTACGTGTTCTGGGCAAGCCCAATGCGCCTCTGTTTGGGTTCGACACCATTTACGACTGGGTCAGCGACCAAATTCTCGCGAACATTACGATGCAGATCGTATTTTTTGCTGTGTTGGCCGTCGTTATCCTGCTGTTCTTGTGGTGGTTGCTGCAGACCGATCTCGGTCTGGGTTTGCGCGGTATCGGGGCCAATCCGCACCTGGCGCCCGCCTTGGGAGTCGGCTTGGTCGCTTACACCACAGGCGGACTGGGTCTGGCTTCATCGATCAGCGGCCTGGCCGGTGCGCTGATGGCGCAACTGCAAGGCTATGCGGATGTGGGCATGGGGGTGGGCATGCTGGTCAATGGCTTGGCGTCCGTAATTATCGGCGAGGCAATCACAGGGCGGTCCAGCCTGTTTCGTCAGATAGCGGCTCCCATTGTTGGAGCGGTCGTCTATTACCAGCTCTCTTCGCTTGCTCTGGCCCTGGGTCTTAATCCTTCCGACTTGAAGTTGGTAACGGGTGTGTTCGTGCTCGTCACGATTGGCTGGCCGTATTTGGTGGGGCGCAAGGTCAGCGGCACCGGCTTATAGCGTTTGGATTTTCAGCTGATAGGTAATGGAGAAAGTTATGTCGTCGTCGCGAACCCGAGTAGGGGTGGCAGGTTATGGGTTTATCGGCCGGCATTTGTGCCAGTCAATCAACAGCCATCCCGAATGGGGCTTAGAGCTTGCGTTCGTGTGGAATCGCGACGGCAATAAACTGGCCGACCTGCCGACCTCTCTTGTTCTGCAAGACTTAAGCCGCTTCGCCGATCATGCTCCGGATCTGATTGTCGAGTGTGCGCATCCTTCGATTACGGTGAATCACGGCGAAGCCTTTCTGAATCGGGCCGACTACCTGCCGCTGTCCGTGAATGCACTGGCAGACGGAGAGCTGGCGGCGCGACTTACGCAGGCCGCGCACAGCAGCGGACGGCGTTTATTCATTCCTCACGGTGCGCTCATCGGGCTGGATAACCTGGTCGAAGTGCGTGATATGTGGGAGGCCGTCACCATCACCTTCAAAAAGCATCCCGACAACATCGATTTCAGTGACAGCGGCATATCGGTCGATGGAATCAACGAGGCGACGACTATTTACGATGGGCCCGTACGCGGCATCGCGAAGCTTTTCCCGCGCAACGTCAATACCATGACCACCTGCGCGTTGGCCACAGTGGGTCTGGACCGCTGCCGGGCGGTGCTTATCGCTGACCCCGCCTTGAACGTAGCCATCGCAGAAGTGCGCGCCGAGGGCAAAGACGGCTCGGTGCATGAGTCACGAAAAGTTCAGCCAGTGGTTGGGGTTTCGGGTACGGAAATGCTGGCGGCGCAGGTGGGCTCCGTGCTGCGCGCGGCCGCTGTTTGCCCGCCCGGAATGAATTTCGTCTGAACGCCCTTGCGCGATGGATGAGCAGTTAACTTGGCAATGTAATGAGTTTGGGCGGCATTGCATCGACGTTCAAATTTCTTCGAGAGATCACCATGACGACACCCAATGCATCAATGGCCAATCTTGACCCGGTCCAGCTGGATGAAAAAGATTCGCTGCGCCACATGCGACAGCGCTTTCACCTTCCAGAAGACGTCATTTATCTGGACGGAAATTCTTTGGGACCAGCCAGCCACGCCGCCTTGGCGGCGCTAAAGCAGGCTGCCCACGAAGAATGGGCCGAGGGTCTGATTCGTAGCTGGAATACAGCAGGCTGGTTCAATCTGCCCAAAACCTTGGGTACCCGCATTGCCCCTTTGGTCGGCGCCGCTCCCGAGCAGCTCATCGTATGCGATACCGTGACCCTGAATTTGTATAAGTTGTTGCATGCAGCGCTGACCTTGCGTCCGGGACGCCGCCACATCGTTGCTGAAGCCAGCAGCTTCCCCACCGATTTATACATTGCGCAGGGCGTGGCACGTCATTTTCCCGGCGTCGAATTAAAGCTTTCAGGGCGCGACGCCGACACTCTCGAAGAGTTAATTGATGAAGACACCGCCGTGGTCCTGATTAATCATGTTGACTACCGCAGCGGTGTGTTGCAAAACATGGCCGCGTTGACCGCAACGGCGCACCAAGCCGGGGCACTAGTGGTTTGGGATCTATGCCATTCTGTAGGAGCCATGCCCATTGAGTTGGACGCCTGCCAGGTCGATTTTGCCGTCGGGTGTACGTATAAATATCTTAATGGCGGCCCCGGCGCCCCCGCCCTGGCATACGTGGCACACCGGCATCATTCCCATCTAGATCAGCCCCTGGCTGGATGGTGGGGACACGCCCGGCCGTTCGATTTCGAGACTGACTTCACGCCCGCGCCCGGGGTACAAAGCCTACAGACCAGCACGCAAGCCATGCTGTCCATGCGTTGTCTGGACGGAGCGCTTAGCGACTGGGCAGAGGTCGATCTACAAGCGTTACGTAAAAAAAGCTTGCAGCTGACGCAATACTTCATGGATTTGGTCGGGGCCAGACTATCCGCCTACCCGCTGCAGTGCATTACCCCCAAAGAGCCCAAGCTACGCGGAAGCCAGGTTTCCATCCAGTTTGAGCATGCCTATCCTTTAGTGCAGGCTTTAATCGCACGCGGAGTGATCGGCGACTTCCGGGCACCCGACGTGATGCGGTTTGGCTTCACACCCTTGTATCTTGGCTTCGAAGATGTTGCGCGGGCGGTTGATATCTTGCAAGAACTGCTCGAGACCGAGGCGTGGCAAGACCCGGCCTACGCTGTAAGGCAAGCCGTCACTTGAATCGCTTGGTCGGTGTCGGCCAGGTTCTGTCACGCAAGCGGGCGTGCCAGAATTTGAGTAAGAAACCAGAGTAAAAATGCGGAAACAATAGAATGAATGTCGATCAATGGGTGGGTGACGAACGTTCGGCAGAGACACTAGTGGTACCGGTGGATTTCGAGGTTCAACAACTGCTATCGCACTTGCTGCGCCGTGCGCATTTCCATGCTGAGGCCGAGTTCGCCGGTGCTTACCCAGGGTTGGACGCGACATCCCGCCAACTGGCACTGCTATTTACCGTTAATCGCATGTCCGGGGCCACACAAAACGAACTGGCACAAGCCGTGGGCATCGATAGCAATACACTCAGCGACCTGGCCAAGCGTAGCGAACAAAAAGGCCTGCTACGGCGCGTGCGCGTCAGCAGCGACCGGCGTGCCTGGGGCTTGTATCTCACCGACCTCGGGCGCAGTCTGGTAGCGCAAGCCGCGTTACTGACGCCGGCTTATCAAGACCGATTGGCTACACGGTTGTCTGCGCAAGAGGCCGAACAGTTGGTGCGGCTGTTGAAGAAGATGCTGGATTTGTAGAGGCGATCTGCCTGTGGAGCAGGGCAGGGCTCAAGCGCTCTGGTCATCAGCCGACATGGAGGGTCGTGCCGGCTCGAGAGCTGGATGGCAAACGGACGAAGGTATGCTTTCGAGCTGGACTTTAGTATTTGGCTCGGGCCGCCTTGCCGAATCGGTGCTTAGTCGTCCTGAACCACTTCGGTCTGTCTGCGTGATCCCCTTCGAAAATTCTCATCATTCTTGCAGTATGCAAGAGCATCGCGAAGCAGTCCTGCAAGACGATATAAGTCTTCAGGTTTATTGAGCAAGATCTGCCCGTTACGGCCGATCAGCAGACCCGCCCGTTCCGCCTCAGCTTGGTGGCTACTGGTAATCGCTTCGATGAACTGTATCGATGGATGGCGCTTGTCGCCCCAAAAACGGAATAGCCAACGATTCGATTTTCCGTCGAGGACCACAGTAAAGTAGGTTTCAGTATCGCGCATTGATAAGTCTTCATCGGGAAGGATGTCGGCGCATATTTCGTACAGCCGTCGCTCGTCCGCAGTGGTGACAATTTTTGCGTTGTCGGGGTCGACGATGGGGGCGTCGTCGTCCGCAACCACCTCGACTGGCGGCGCGTCGTCTACTTTGTCGGAACGTGTCAGGCTCGTCGCTACCATACCGCTGATAGACTGCGCCACCGCTTGTTTAACGATGGGCTGTATGCTTTCAAGGAATCGACCGGTGAATTGTCTTTGGATCGCGGAACGTGTGGCGACGTACCGAACAAAATCTAGATCGCAATCATGCAGAGACGCTGTAATAACTTCTCGAAATGCGGTCAGATAAATGTTTTCTTCGGCCAAAGCACGCAAAGCGCCCGGCTCCAGCTGGTCGTGATGGAATCGATGCAGTTGTTCAGCAATGTCCTCATCAGGAGCCTCAAAGTCTACGATAAGGAATGGCTCGCTATCCATAATATTGCGGTTAACAAGATCGGTGAAAAAGCGCCACTCGCGTCCGTTGGTAATTGCCGCCACCGCGACCTCCGGTGTTGCATTGTAGTAACGAGACAACTGAGGACAGTGATTAATCAGTTCCTGCGCATGGGCTTTCGCCTCGATGAATAGAACTGGTATTCCATTGCTGAACAAAGCGTAGTCAACTCGTTCAGTCGCTTTTACGCCTGGAAAGTCTGCACCATACTCGGCCTTTACTCTCGTCGGGTCGTACGGGCTGAAGCCGAGGGTGTCAAGAAGAGGCAGGATGAGCGCTTGCTTCGTGGTCTCTTCGGTTGAGCAGTGGGTGCCGACCCTTTTACGTGCTCAATGTGTCCAACGATGCGTCTTTTGAATTCTTCCATGGGATACCCTTACAAAATAAGATCGAATTTAATAATCGTTACTTTTGCTCGAATGTAGGTCGATATTCATTTCTTGGGCATGAGCATTAACCCGGCACAAGCGAATCGTCGCATAGACCATGCTTGGTAAAGACCCGCGGGCTAAAAGCTTCACCGGCGACCGCCACGTTAATTCATGTTGAGCGGTACTCTCTAATCACGTTGTAACGTATAATACACAGAAATGTACCAGGTCAACGAGTACGTCACTGCCGCAGGAAAGTGTCCTTTTCGGGAATGGCTTATAGGATTGGCGGACAGGAAAGCACAAGCTCGGATTTTGACGCGCATCAATCGCATGGAAGCGGGCAATTTTGGCGACCACAAGCCCATAGCCTTCGGGATCTGGGAATTGCGCTTTGATTGGGGTCCGGGCTACCGCGTCTATTACGCGCAAGCGGGAAAGCAGTTACTCCTACTTCTGGCAGGGGGTAATAAGCGAAAGCAACAGGCCGATATTGATGCAGCTATTTCTTACTGGAAAGATTGGCAACTGCGGGAGAAAGAATCATGACCACACACAGCACAGCTACCAGCCGCCCCCACGATCAAACGGTTATTGACATGCTGCGCGCAGACCCTGAATTTATGAACGATTATCTTGCGGTGGCCTTGGACGAAATAGAGCAGCCAGGTGGGCAGACGGCGCTATTGGCAGCCTTGCGCCACATAGCTGAAGCGCAGGGCATGGCGGATGTTGCGAAGAAGGCAGGTATCCCGCGTGAAAGCCTGTACCGTGCCTTGTCCCCTAAAGGCAATCCCACCATCAAGACCCTGCTGGCCGTCATTAACGGTGTGGGCCTTCGTTTATCGGTGAGCCGCCGATTTGCTAGTTATACATGTGGCGCTGCTGGAGCAGAGCCGGATTATGCGAACGCCCCAAGCGTGGACTAAGCCAAATACCAGATCAGGAAAGCAAAAACGCCAACCCCGAAGGGTTGGCGTTTTTGCAATAACTGGTGCCGGCTAGAAGAGTCGAACTCCTGACCTTCGCATTACAAGTGCGCTGCTCTACCAACTGAGCTAAGCCGGCGAAACACGCATTCTACAA
>JAJUGB010000075.1 GCA_029268595.1 Alcaligenaceae bacterium
AGACCTCAGGAATATCCAACCCTTCGCGCAAAAGGTTAATGCCGACCAAGACATCGAAAACCCCAAGTCGCAGGTCCCGAAGGATTTCCACCCTTTCGACGGTGTCAATGTCGGAGTGAAGATAGCGCACCTTCAGGCCGCTTTCGCCCAGGTAGTCGGTGAGGTCTTCTGCCATCCGCTTGGTCAGGGTGGTGACCAGCACGCGTTCCTGCGCCGCGACGCGTAATTTGATTTCGCCCAACAAATCGTCCACCTGAGTGGCTGCCGGACGCACTTCGACCTGCGGGTCGACCAGGCCGGTCGGTCTCACCACCTGCTCGACGATGTTGTCCGAGTGCTCCATTTCGTAGGCCGCAGGGGTCGCCGACACAAACACGGTTTGCCGCATCCGCTGCTCGAACTCCTCCATCTTCAAAGGTCGATTGTCTAGCGCGGAGGGCAAGCGAAAACCATATGAAACCAACGTCTCTTTGCGCGATCGATCGCCTTTGTACATGGCGCCAAGCTGCCCCATTGTGACGTGGCTTTCATCGATAAACATCAGCGCATCGGCCGGGAGATAATCGATAAGAGTCGGAGGAGGTTCGCCCGGGGCCGCGCCCGACAAATGACGGGAGTAGTTTTCGATCCCCTTGCAAAACCCCAACTCTTGCAGCATTTCGAGATCGAATCGTGTGCGTTGCTCGAGCCGCTGGGCCTCGACCAGCTTGTTCTCTGCAGTGAAGAAGTGGAGGCGATCGCGCAATTCTTGCTTGATGGTTTCAATGGCGCGCAATACCGTCTCTCGAGGAGTCACGTAATGCGAGCGAGGAAACACGGTAAAGCGCAGTACCTTTTGCTGGATCTTGCCCGTCAACGGATCGAATAGCTGGAGCATCTCGACCTCGTCATCAAACAAGGTGATACGCAGGGCCAGTTCGGCATGTTCGGCCGGAAATACATCGATGACCTCGCCTCGCGCACGGAAGGTTCCCCGCGCAAACTCAACGTCGTTGCGCTCGTACTGCATGGAAACCAGCCGGGCCAGCAGTTCTTGGCGAGGAATGCGGTCGCCAGTACGCAACGTAAGCACCATGGCGTGGTAATCGCCGGGGTTACCAATACCGTATATGCAGGAGACCGAGCCGACGATGATGGTGTCGCGCCTTTCAAGCAGGCTCTTTGTCGCGGACAAGCGCATCTGCTCGATGTGCTCGTTAATGGAAGAATCTTTTTCGATGAAAAGATCGCGCGTCGGTACGTACGCTTCCGGCTGGTAGTAATCGTAGTAAGACACGAAGTACTCGACCGCGTTATTGGGAAAGAACTCCCGGAACTCGGCGTATAGCTGCGCCGCCAACGTCTTGTTGTGCGCAAGCACAATGGCTGGCCGCCCGGTGCGCGCGATCACGTTGGCCATCGTGTACGTCTTGCCAGACCCGGTCACCCCCAGAAGAGTCTGGTACATCAGCCCATCATTGATGCCTTCCACCAAGGCATCAATGGCGGCTGGCTGATCTCCCGCCGGCGGGTAAGGCTGGTACAGCTGAAAAGGGCTGTTGGGATACCGAATGAACCCCGACTCTTTGGCTGCCATTATGTTCTAGACACCACTAGGGAAAACCCCTTATTATGTCATCAATTAACGAAGAAGATACCCACACCTCTGCGCTGCAACATGACCTCACTTTTCGAAGCTGTCGAACTTGCCCCTCGAGACCCCATTCTTGGCCTTAACGAACAATACAACACCGATGACAGAAGTAATAAAGTCAATCTGGGCGTCGGAGTCTATTACAACGATGAAGGGCGAATTCCCTTATTAAAAGCAGTGCGTGAAGCCGAGGTTTCTCTTAGCGAGACAGCGCGCGCACGAGGCTATTTGCCCATAGAAGGCTTGGGCACATACAACAAGGCGGCGCAGAAGCTCTTGCTGGGCGACGACTCCGACATCATCGCATCGGGTCGGGCCATCACCGTACAGACCCTGGGCGGTACCGGCGCACTAAAAATCGGCGCCGATTTCCTTAGACAACTGCTACCGACCTCCAAAGTCGTCATCAGCAACCCCAGTTGGGAAAACCACCGGGCGTTGTTCGAGCGTGCCGGTTTTCAGGTCGACACCTACCCCTATTACGACGCGGCCACGCATGGGTTGGACTTTGACGGCATGCTTGCAACACTTAAGTCGCTGCCCGCCGGCACTGTAGTGGTGCTTCATGCCTGCTGCCACAACCCAACCGGCGTTGATCCAACGTTCGAGCAATGGGAACAAATTGCGGACGCGGTGCAAGAGGCGCAACTGGTCCCTTTCCTGGACATCGCGTACCAGGGATTCGGCACTGGCCTTCAGGAAGACGCCAGCGTGGTTCGGTTGTTCGCCAGCCGTGGCATGACCATGCTGATCAGCTCCTCGTTCTCGAAGTCCTTTTCACTCTATGGCGAACGGGTGGGTGCGCTCACCTTGGTAACCCGTAGCGACGCCGAAAGCCAGCGCGTACTCAGCCAGCTGAAGCGCGTAATCCGTACCAACTATTCCAACCCGCCGACCCACGGTGGTGCAGTGGTCTCCATGGTACTCAACACCCCCGAATTAAACGGCTTATGGGTGGAAGAGCTGGCCGAAATGCGTGAGCGCATTCGGTTGATGCGCTCTCAACTGGTAGAGAAACTGTCCGCGCGGGGCGTCAGCCAGGACTTCAGTTTTGTGCTGGATCAGCGTGGCATGTTCTCGTACTCTGGCTTGACCGCGGCGCAAGTCGAAGCCCTTCGCATCGAACACGGCGTCTATGCCGTAAGCAGCGGCCGAATTTGCGTGGCCGCTCTCAACAGTGGCAATATCGACTACGTTGCATCGGCCATCGCTCAGGTCATCCGCTAAAACGGGTGCAAGAACCGCTGCGCACCGTAAAGGCCATTCATTTCGATAGCCGCGGCCGCACACTGTCGATATAACCATGACAAGAGGCAGCCTTTGGCTGCCTCTTGCTTTTTGCGCAGGTATCGGCCAGAATAAAAGCTGTACAAAAACACAGCTAACAATTATTGGGGCAACCATGGCCACCAAGCTCACAGAGCGCCAGCAACAAGTCCTTGATCTCATCCGGTCCGAGGTCGACCGAACCGGCTTTCCTCCCACGCGGGCCGAGATAGCTCGCGCTTTAGGGTTCAAGTCTGCAAACGCATCCGAAGACCACCTGAAGGCGCTTGCTCGTAAAGGCGCCATTGAACTCACGGCAGGGGCCTCGCGTGGAATTCGGCTTTTGGTCCCAGACGGCGCTCCCGTTTCACGGCCCGACAGCTCGTGGTCGGCGGCCCTCGACTCGGCCACATCCGCTGTGGCGCAAATTCTCCTTCCTGTGGTGGGTCGGGTCGCTGCGGGCAGCCCTATTCTGGCTGCCGAGCACATCGAGCGCGAGGTCGGGGTTGAACCGGGCCTCTTCAATCAGGCGCCAGATTACCTCTTGCGTGTACGCGGCCTCAGCATGCGAGACGCCGGTATACTTGATGGCGACTTGCTTGCGGTCAAACGCAGCGCCGACGCCCACAACGGGCAAATTGTCATCGCCCGCCTAGGGGATGAAGTCACCGTCAAGCGGCTGCACAGAAGCGCGGGTGTTATCCAGCTATTACCCGAGAATCCCGATTTCCTGCCCATTACCGTCGAACCGGGAGACGAGTTCACACTCGAAGGAATCGCCGTGGGGCTTATACGCACCAGCCCTCTACATTAAGCCAAGGTCTAAGCCAAGCGCTAAGCACTAAGCCAAGGTCTAAGCCAAGCGCTAAGCACTAAGCCAAGCTCTAAGCATCAAGCCAAGCTCTAAGCATTAAGCCCAGCTTGTTATAGCGGACGGCTCAACATACTTACCGCCCCTGATAATTGGGCTTGCGCTTCTCCAGGAACGCAGTCATTCCTTCTTGCTTGTCTTCAGTGGCAAACAATAACTGGACGGCTTTGCGCTCTAAGGCCAAAGCCGCGCCCAATGGGGCGTCGGCCCCGTGGACAATTACTTCTTTAATTTGCTTCAAGGCAATGGGCGGCATTGCGGCCAGTTGCTCAGCCAACTTCAAGGCCTGCGTGTTTACCTCGTCATCAGGTACCACCTTGCTGACCAGCCCCATGTTGTAGGCTTCCTGAGCAGTAACCAGGTTACCCGTCATACATAAATACATGGCTTGGAATTTGCCGACAGCACGGACGAGTCGCTGGGTGCCGCCCGCGCCCGGCATGATTCCCACCCGTATTTCTGGTTGTCCAAGTCGAGCGCCCTCGCCGGCCAAGATAATGTCGGTGTTCATGGCCAACTCCAAGCCTCCCCCCAACGCATACCCGCACACGGCGGAAATGACCGGGACGGGGCAGTCGGCAACCGCTGCCCACAGTCGTTCGGTATGTCGCTGGTACATTTGCACGGCGTCTATGCGCGACATATCTTCAATGTCTGCACCGGCCGCAAAACAGGTGTCGCCGCCCGTCAAGACGACGCAGCGCAGATCCACGTCGTCTGCGAAACGGCGGAATATGACCGCAAGATCCTTGCGTATCTGCAAATCCAGGGCATTGCGCACCTCGGGGCGATTCAGCCGCACCACGGCTATCGCGGCGCTTGGCCGCTCTACTACCGCCAATGGCGCCGGGGACTCGGGGCGAGAGGACTCTGTCATGGCACGGTTCACCTCTTGAACGGGACGGTTACGCGCTTAAAGCGGGCTATTGGGATCAAAATTGGGCCGCCGCTTTTCGCGGATGGAGGCGAGGCCTTCTTTGACGTCCGGTCCTCGGAATCCCATGAACTCCAAAGCCAAGGACGAATCGAAAGTGGGACCAGCCATGCGAAGCCAGTTATTTAACGCGTATTTAGTCCAGCGCATTGCACTCGGCGATCCACGCGCCAGCTTCTTCGCTATTTCGATAGATTTATCGTGCAACTGGTCCGCTTCGGTGCATAGCGAGATCAAGCCGATGCGTTCGGCTTCTTCACCGGATACGGCCTCACACAGCAGCAGGTAATACTTGGATTTGGCAAGACCACACAGCAAAGGCCACACAATGGCGGCATGATCACCCGCCGCCACCCCCAAACGTGTATGGCCGTCGATAATGCGTGCGTCTTTGGCAGCAATGGAGATATCGGCCAGCAGCCCTGCCACCAGTCCCGCTCCGACCGCCGGCCCTTCCATGGCCGAAACAATGGGCTTAGAGCAGTTAATGACGTTGTAGACCAGATCTCGAGCCTCTTTCCAGACTCGGGTCAGGACGTTGAAGTCTTCGGTCATTTCCTGGACGAGATCGAGATCGCCGCCCGAAGAGAAGGCGCCCTCCGAGCCTCGGATGATGACGGCACTGACGTCAGAATCGCCGTCAATATCTCTCCATACACGAGCGAGTTCGCCATGCATGATGTCGTCGGCAGAATTCAAGCGCCCCGGGTTGGCCATAGTAATACGCAAGACGCGCTCGGCCGGCCAGTCGAACTGCAATCGTTGGTACGACTCGTAGACACTACTCATTACTGTACTCCGTGTTTCTGCGGGAGGACGTCATATCTTTTTCTCGCGTCCAGCCCAGTATTTGTCTCGTAATAGATTCTTCTGAATTTTGCCGATGGGTGTTTTAGGGAAATCGTCCACAAACTTGATGAGGCGCGGTCGTTTGAACCGCGCCAAGCGCCGTTCGCAGTGCGCAACGATGTCCGCTTCACTCAAGGACCCTGCGCGATGCAGCTTAATGTAAGCCGCCGGAACCTCTCCCCATTTCTCGTCGGGTATTCCGAACACGGCGCATTCTGACACGGACTCCAGCTCGTAGATGGCGTTTTCGATTTCCTTCGGATAGATGTTCTCGCCACCGGAGATAATCATGTCCTTCGCCCGATCGACAAGGAAGATAAACCCGTCTTCATCCATCATGGCGAGGTCGCCTGTAACCGCCCAACCGTTGCGCCAAAACGCAGCGGTTTGCTCGGGTTCGTTGTAGTACTCGAGCATGACGTTATCGCCCCGTGAGGCGATCTCGCCGATTTCGCCGCGTGCGACCGGCCGGCCTTCGGAATCAATGAGCGCCACGTCGACGTTGTATGCCTGCCGCCCGACTGAGCCGAGTTTTTCGGGAAGGTACCAGGATCGCAAGGAGGTAAGAACGCCCATTTCCGACTGCCCGTATATTTGCGTCATGGAGACGTCGGGAAGCAGCCGCAGCATCTCTTTTTGCACCCAGTCAGGCATCGGTGCGCCCGCAAAGGAAAGTTTTCTCCAACTGGCGAACTTGCCAGCGTCGAAATCAGGGTCACTGATGGTCATTGCCACCTGGGTGGGCACCATGAATACAGCCGACATGCGGTGTCTAGCCACCAGCTCGGCGAACCCGGCTGTGCTCCATTTGGTAAGGAACACACTGGTGGCTCCCACCAATACCGCTGGCTGAAACATAATATTCAGTGAAGCCACATGAAATAAAGGAGTCACAATGCCCACAACATCGCGCTCGTCGAGCGCCTCTTCCATGGCGACGGTATGAGCCGTAATGTATCGATTCAAGTGGCTGCACAGGACACCCTTGGGCCGCCCCGTCGTGCCGCCCGTATAAGTCATGCAGAATGGGTCCTGCGGTGTGAGCGCGACATCGGGATAGTCGGTACTGGCCGTAGCGATGAAATCGTCAAAAAGCGGGTCGTCGCCCCCTTCGCCGATGCGTACGAAGGATTTTAGTAAGGGCGGTCTGTTACGCAGCGCGTCCACCTTATCCGCGAACAGATCTTCGTAGAACAAAGTGGTCACATCGGCCTTCTCTAAGACATAGGCCAGTTCGTCGGGCTGATAAAGCGTGGATATGTTCACCAGCACGGCCCCCGACCTGGCCACGCCAAAAAACTGAATGGCGTACTCAATGCGGTTGCGGCACAGCATGCCAATTTTTTCGCCCTTTTGGACACCTGTGGCAATAAGTGCGTTGGCCAGTTGGTTGGCCGCCTTGTCGAGCTGGGAGTAGGTAAGCGATCTGTCTTCCCAAATGACCGCCGGTTTCGAAGAAAAGCGTTCCGCGGAGCGGCGCAGCATGTCGCCAGTCAGCATCGATTGTCTCCTGACATTTTCTAATTGTTGGCCCGGTATAAGGGTCTTCCTGATGTTTGCCCAGGCGCAACCATCTTAATATGATTGCGCGAAAAGCACTTCCGCTACGCAAAAATTAGGGAGTGGGGTGTGCACGAGCTGAAGGAACGAGACGTTCGCGACAGGCAATTCGTTGATGCGCTGGCGCGGGGCCTGGCGATACTGGAGTGTTTGTCGCGCGTACAACGGCCGCTAGGCAACGGTGAAATAGCCCGCCATATCTCTTTGCCACCCTCGACGGTCAGCCGATTGACCCACACCCTGACAGAGATGGGATACCTGCGTCGTTCGGAATATGGGCGTACCTATGAACTGACTCCCAAAAACCTTACCTTGGGTTACCCCCTCCTTGTAGGCATGGGTCTCCGGGACCGGGTCCGCCCTCACCTCAAGTCGATCAGCGAACGTACAGAACAGACGGTAGCCCTCGCAATCCGCGATGGCCTTCACATGTGTTTTGTCGACGTGGTCCAAGGCTCTGACCCCTCCGCAATACGCTTGGCCACGGGCGGGCGGCTGCGCATGAACGTTTCTGCCGCGGGCATAGCGACACTTGCCGCCATGCCCGAGCGCAAGCGGTGGTCCACGCTGAATCGGCTGCGCAGCGACTTTCAACAGCGCAACAAGACCGCCGACGACTTCGAACGAACCCTCGAGTCGTGTTACCGGCTCGGTTATGCCATGGTGCGCAACACCTGGCAGGACGGCATCGGCGGTGTATCGGTACCCATTTTTTGGCAAGGGACGCTAGCGGCCCTAAGCATGCCAATTCCTACCGTCACCGTTAGCGCCCAGCGCATGCACAACGAGTTGGCCCCTGCCCTGCTGGCAGCGGCGGACGATATTGGCCGTGCGGTTATTGAAGCGCCCTCGTACTAGACCCAAGCGTTCTCAGCGTCAAGGGGTGCGGGCCGAGAGCCCCAGTTGGGCGCGCCGCCTCAACCACTGACTGGGACGATAGCGGTCATCCCCCGTGAGCCTCTGCAGCTGTTCCATCAAGGAATATATTCTGCCGACGCCATAGATGTCGGCCATCTCGAGCGGGCCTTGAGGATAGTTGAGACCCAACCGCATGGCGTTGTCGATATCGTCTATGCTGGCCACCCGGGTCTGTGCCATTTCGCAGCCCAGATTGGCCAACATGGCGATTATCCTTTGCCCGATAAACCCCGGCGAATCTTCGATGAGCGTCACTTTGCGCTCGGAGGCAAAACGGGCCGCCACCCCATTTCGTAGTGTCTCGTCGGCGCCCGGAGCATACATTAGTGTGACTCGGCGCGAGGTATCGCCCATGACGTCCACCGCAATCACACGTCGATGATCAAGACCATGGTTGGCCGCATAAGAAGATACGTCCTCTCCGTACGGTGCAATAAGAATCGCCGAACTGCCGTCGTCGTCCGGCTCCATCCCAATATTGCAAGCCAATAGCAAGTCAATTAGCTTGTCCTCATCGCCATGGACGCAAACCTTTTGCACTGGCGTCGCAGTGAACCTTTCTTCTTCTTCCAAGGCGTCAGTCTCTTTACCGTACTGGTAAAAGCCGCGGCCCGCCTTCCGGCCCAATTGTCCCGTTTCCATCTTGTACCGGTGCAGCGGCGTGGAGCGAAGCCGTGGATCGAAGAAGAAGCTTTCATGCACCAGACGCGTCACGGGATAGTTGACGTCCAGGCCGGTTAAATCCATGAGCTCGAACGGGCCCATCCGAAACCCATAGCAATCGCGCATCACCGCGTCGACTTGGGCGGGTGTGGCCACCCCTTCGTGAACGATTGCCAGCCCTTCGGTGGGAAAAGCGCGCCCCCCGAAGTTGACCAGGAACCCGGGCATGTCCTTAGCCAGGACTGGGACCTTACCTATGCGGCGGCTAAATTCCATTAAGACCTGGATAACATCGCCGCGAGTATCGGGCCCCGGTATGACCTCTACGAGCTTCATCAAGGGGACGGGATTAAAGAAATGCAGCCCTGCGATGCGGTCGCGGTGCTGACACCCTGCCGCAAGAACTCCAATGGGAATGGACGACGTATTGGAGGCAATAATCGCATTTTTCGGAAGGATTTCCTCGAGCTTCTGGAATACCGCAGACTTTACCTCCAGCTTTTCGACAATGGCTTCTATTACCACATCGCACCCCGCCAATCCTTCCAGTTTCTCCTGGGGCTCAAGGAGGCTGACCGCTGTGTCGGCATGAAGGGCGTCCAGTTTGCCGTCTTGCACCCTCTTCGCCAAACGAGCGGCAATCGAATCGCGAGCACGTATGGCCGCTTCGGCCTGACTATCAAATAGCTTGACTGTTATGCCATTCGAGATCGCGACGTGTGCGATCCCCGTGCCCATGGCACCGGCCCCGATCACACCGAGAGTGATGGGCGTGGTATCCGTCAGTTGCATTCTTTGTCCTTGTCTAAGTACTGAGGCCAGAAGCCGTTAAAGCATGGACTGTACGAGGCCGCCGTCCACGCGCAGATTGACGCCGGTGATGTACGACGCCAACCGCGAACAAAGAAAGGCACAAGCAGGACCGAAATCGTCAGCAGTGCCCAGCCTTCCCATGGGGATGGACTCGGCCATGCGCTGCTTGGCAACTTGAGGGGTGATGCCCTCGCGTTCGGCCTGGGCGTTATAAACGCGCTCGAGCGCTCCGGTATCCATGAGGCCAGGCAATACATTATTGACCGTGACACCGTAAGGAGCGACCTCGCGAGCAAGACTGGCCATGGCGCCGGTGAGACCCGCACGCACGCCCGTGGCGAGCCCCATATTGGCGTAGGGCTGGGGCACGGTAAACGACGTGACATTGACGATGCGGCCGAAGCCAGCCTCTTTCATTCCGGGCACCAGCGCCACGGCAAATTCCAGGGCAGCCAGCATATTGGTCTCGAGCGCCTGCATCCACACGGCATGGCTATGACGTTCGACCGGTCCCGGCGGGGGGCCTCCTGCATTGGTGACGAGTATGGAGATGCGCCCCAACTGCTCCTGAGCCTGCTCAACAATGGCCTTTCTGGAATCGGGCCGTGACACATCGCCCGGTATGGCGACGGCCAGATCGCCCAGACTGTGCACAGCTTCTTGAAGACGTGAGGGATCGCGTCCGTTGACAGCTACGCGAACCCCTGCCCCCACTAAAGACCGCGCGCACGAAAGCCCAAGCCCCTGACTGCCTCCAAGCACTAACGCGGTTTCTCCCGAAATTCCCAAATCCATTGTTTCTCCTTAGCTGGCAGCGTAACTACATTAACGATGGCAAATAGGTGACTAAAGGCGGCACCAGCGCAAACACCGCAATCATGATGAGATAGAGGGTGACGAACGGCATGGCGGCACGATAGAGCTCGTGAATGGAAACGCGAGCCACCCCTTGCAATGTGAAAAGTGAGTACCCGAAGGGCGGCGTGATATTGCCGACCGCCACATTGACCAGGAAAATCGCCCAGAACCATAGAGGGTCAAAACCGAGGCCCGTCACAATAGGTTTGTACAAGGGGACAAGCAGAATCATGACGGCGATCTGATCGATGAACATGCACAACACGAACCCGAGCCCCATCAACAATACGAACATGAGTGCCGGAGACCAGTTGAGGCCGATGACAGATTGCACCAGGCTGGTGGTCACGCCGCTCAAGTTGAGAACCTGGCTGAAGGACACCGAGCACACCATAATCACCATAATCATCGAGGTGGTCCAGGCGGTCGCCTTTAACGCCTCCAGCAACTTCTTGGTATTGAGGCTCGCAAAAAAGAAACACAACGCGGCTGCCACAACGCATCCGACGGCTGCGGCTTCGGTGGGCGTGGCTACTCCCGACATGATCAGCCCCATGATGGCGACAATGATGCCTGTAAAGGGCACCGCCCGAAGCACAAGACCAATACGTGTGCTCCAGGGAAGGCCAGTCGCATCCGTGCTGACGGGCGCCAGCGATGGGTTCAGTCTTATACGCACCACTACGTACACGAAGAACACAAAGCCCAACACCAGCCCGGGCACGACTCCCGCAACGAGCAAGCTGGATATGGACACCCCAGCCAGTATGCCCAAGACGACCGCCATCACGCTGGGCGGAATAATTGGCGCCAGACTGGAGCCACCCAAGATAGCGCCCATGGAAAGAGTGCGCTGGTATCCCCTCTTTTCCATTTCGGGGAGTAAAGAAGAGCCCATCATGGCGGCCACAGCCATTGCAGAGCCGGATAAGGCCCCGAATATGGTCGATAGAATCACGCTGACCACATAGAGGCGCGACCGCAAGGCGCCCACCAAGGCGTCCACGGCGTTGAATATGACATTCACCGCGTTAGAACGAAACAGAATTTCTCCCAACAGAATGAATAGAGGGATGGCGGCCAACGACAGACTGGCCCCTGTGTCGTACATGGAATTGACAACCAGTAGTACACCTTTGAAATTGCCGGTTAGAACATATAGGCCGACAAGGTTCAAGGTAAGAAAGGCTAGGAAAATAGGCAGACCGACTGCAAATAGGCCCAGCATGAGCACGACGGCCCCCGTCAGGAATACATACCACTCCATCAGGTGTTCTCCGACTGCGTCATTGCCGTACCGTCCTGCACGGCCCAACTGGCAAAGAAGTGGCGCAGAAAATAAACGCCCATACTGGCCAGCGAATACACGATGGCCGCCATTAACCACCATTTGGGAATGGGGGTCACCGCTATCATGGTCACCCCGCGCTTGTAGAGACGCAGCAGCTCCAGCCCACCAAACCAGGCGGCCAAACCACACACCAGAACAGCAACAAGTAGAGTCACTCGCCGCAACCAGGTAGACGCCGCCACGGGTAAAGCCTTCACGACGAGATTCATATCGGCATGACCGCCCTTCCAGGCCAGCTTGGGTGCGGCAAGGAAAGTAATGGCGGCAAAGGCCAGGGCGGATGTGTCGGGCGCCCAACCCGTGGGCCGATGCAGCGCGTACCGAGCCACCACTTCAAACGCTAGAACAAGCGTCAGATAAGCCGTAGCGGCGACGGCTACGCCGAAAGTGCATTGGGTCAGGCCGTCATGCAGGGAGGCCAGCGCTTGCATTATTCGCGCAGGCGCCCCCTTACGCCTCAACGGATCTCTCATTGAATGGCCAGGCCTTTCTCGATAGCCAGCTTTTGGAACGCCTCACCATCAGCGCCCGCACGGTCGCGCACTTGCTTCCACACGCCGGCGGCAAACAACGCGTCTACCTTGGGAGCCACCTCCGGTCCAAACTGGGTAATCTCGAGCCCCGCCTTCTGCATGTCGGCGTCCTCTTTGGCCCACAGCTGCTCGAATTCTTGACGACCTTCGACCTCGACCTCTATGGCGGCATCGATGATGATTGGCTGTTCTTCCGGCGACAGTCCTTCCCATGAATCGAGATTCATGAGCATGGTCTGGTTAGTGACGCCAAAAGTGGGCCGGGTCATGTAGTTGGCGACCTCGTACCAGCGGTACTCCATAGCACCGAACACCGGCCAGGCAGCGCCGTCCACAACTCCGCGCTCCAGGCTGGAAAAGATCTCGCTGGTAGGAAGCGTCACGACCGAACCGTTCAATGCCTGGATCATGTCGTGATAGGTGGCGGAAGCGCGAATTTTTCTTCCCTTCAGCGCCCCATCTTCTTTGATCGGGTCGCGCAAGAGAATGTGATAACCGGACGCATTTGAGAAGACTCCAATAAGCTTGAGATTGCGCCCTTGATAGTGCTTGTCTATGAGTTCGTAAATACCGCTATTGCGGCGCGCCACGGGGTCGTCCTTGACGGCATCCATACCGAAGGCCATGCTGGTCTCACCCAAATGGTAGGCTCCATGGGTAAATAGCAGATCGAATAAACCGGTGGACACAGGCTGCAATTGCTCGAACGGAGGCACGGTTTCAGGTCCTCGCATCTCGATGGCCAGTTCGCCGTTGGACTTGGCTTTGACCTTTTCGACGAATTTGTCGACGAATACCGGGACCGCGTTGTAATTTTTGTCCCAACTGGATAGCAGTGTCAGGTCTTTGGCCGTGGCAGCTCCGGTCGACAGGCCCAACAACGCAACTGTTGCTGCGATAAATCGTCTGAACATGATGTCTCCTTTTGGTTTGGCACCCTGAACGATGCCGGTGTCCTTCAAGCGGCAAGAAAATGACGAATGCGTTGTTGAGTCGAGGCAGAGCACCATAAGGACATGAAGTCCTCTACTTGTCTGCCCACGTTGTCCTCTTGCAAAAACCCGTGGCGACTTATGCTTTTCAGGTGCTTGTAACTATGGGGAGATACAGCCTCATCCAGTTTCGGTAATAGCGCTTCACCCGTGTGCACTTGCTGCACCAAGCCCAGGTCTTGAGCTTGAATAGCCGTCAGGGCCTCGGCACCGCACAGAACACGTTGTGCCACGGCTGGTGCTGCACGGAAACGAATGAGATCCACGACGTCGTGGAATAGTCCAAGGCCCAGAGCCCCTTCTGGAAATCGCCATTTGCCCTTCTCGTGCAACGAAGTAT
>JAJUGB010000076.1 GCA_029268595.1 Alcaligenaceae bacterium
ACCAGGGCGCCGCCCTTGACGCCGCCCGAAGCCAGGTTGGCGAGCGCATCAGAGGCGACGTTCGTGCCGACCGTGGACTTCCACGTGACCGCCCCACGAATTGGGTACATGACCGAAGCGGCCAAAGTGGCGGCCGCGGTGGCTTCTGAGGCGCTGGCCTCAAAATGTACGCCCAATTCTTCGAGGATGTCTTGTGCGTCGGCCAGTACATCCATCAGGTGCGAGATTGGTGCACCCTGATAACCGGCGACATACGACACGCCAGACTGCAGCAGGGCCTTGGTGACCGCCAAAATGCCCTCGCCGCGAAATTCTTCGCCCGGGGCGATGCGCAGTTGCTGGACTTCTTTTTTAAATGAACGTTCTGCCATGATGACTCCTTAAGGCCGGATAGGCCGGAGTAGTGCTTCGACTGGGGCGGCATGAGCCCTCAGGAGCATGTAAAGACGAGTTGGGGTAGAGCGATAGTGAGCCGTTGCTTTCGCGGCAACCTTAAATTACATGAAAATTCATATATTATCGAATTTAATGCACCGGAGCCCCATTTGGGTATTCGGGCAAACCATTACATTGACGGGGAAACCCAGTTGGTCTACGATTTTTTGACGATAGTGAGCACCGTTGCGGGGGCGGGCGCTCGAGGAAACAGCTATGCAAAAAGATGAACCCGCTCGATTCGTTCATCGCTATTTGGCTTCTGTGTTGGCTTTAGCCAGTCACCGCATATCCGAAGAGTTCCATAAAGAAGTACGCAAAGCCGGCCTGACGGTTACCGAGTGGCGCGTGCTTGGCAGTCTTGTGGAAGGCGAGGGCGAAACAGTTGGCGATTTGGCCGAGCTTGCCGTGACCAAGCAACCCACCCTAAGTAAAGTGCTGCCCCGCCTAGAGGCCGAGGGCCTGGTAACTTTAACCACTTCAACGGTAGATAGACGGCAAACTGTCGTTAAGATTACGCCCAAGGGGTCTACGTTAATTAGCGGCCTATGCGACCGCGCCATGCAACATCAGCATCGTTTGTTGGCCCGGCTAGAGCCCGATCACGCCGACAGATTGGTTGACATGTTGCGAGCCATTATCGCCCGCTAAGCCTTTGTTTACAGCTGGCCCGCCTGGCCAGCAGCGGCTGATCGCCATCTATGTTGGTTCGCTACAGCCGCCATCTTCTGCACGCGCCCAAACTCTTAGTAGACATCCCGCTTCAGGCCGTTACGAGCTGATAGATCAGCGTATCCCATCGTTCCCAGAATCTCAAGCAGGGCCAGATCGGTATCGGCTGCCATTCCTGTACGGCTGCCACACACGTATATGACAGCGCCTTTCGCGACCCAGTTCCGCATTTCTTGGGCATTCTCGCGCATTAAGTGGTGAACATAACGCTTTGTCGCTTGATCGCGGGAAAAGGCCAGATCTATGCGCGCCAGCCAGTCGTCTTTTTTCCAGTTGAGCAAGTCGTCGGCAAAGTGCAGATCGCAGTGGCGCTGCCGTTCGCCGTAAAGAAGCCAGTTGTCCCGCCGGCCGGCCTCGATCCGTTGCTTCAGCAAAGCCCGTAAACCGGCAATACCGGTTCCGTTACCGATAAACACGGCGGGGCGCTCGCAATCAACGTGAAATGACGGGTTGCTGCGCAGTCGAAGCTTGACGACCGACCCCGGCTGAATTGTCTGGGTCAACCATTGGCTGCCGCGGCCCGGCTCGCCGTCCGGAAGATAGTGCTCGCGAATCAGTAGACGCACGACCCCCTCTTGAGGGATGGACGCTACAGAATAATCTCGACGCAAGTCGGTGTCGCCAATGCACACCTCTGCAATATCTCCCGCCGACCAGAATGGCATGGGTTGGTCAAGCGGGGTAAGGTGCAGTTCGTGACATGGGCGTCCCAGGCTGCCCGGATTGCTGACCTCCCTATGGGCAAGTCGCCATGACGGGTAGTCCATATCGATGTTGAGCTTGATGTCGAATACTTCGTCCAGGCGGTTACGCCAAATCTCCAAGGCTTGAGCATCACCTCGGTCCACCTCCACCATGGGAAAGAGTGAACGGGCGCCCGCTGCGTGCAGCCACTGCTCCACATGGCGTCCAAAGCCACAGTAATTGTCGTAGCTGCGGTCACCCAGGCCGAGTACGGCGGTTTCCAACCCCTGTAGTGGCCTGGATTCCAAAGGGAGGGCGGCCATCTTTTCAAGGAAGGTTTGTGCCATATCTGGCGCGTCGCCTTCGCCATAGGTACTTACTATGAACAAGGCAGTGCGGTACTGCACTAGATTTGAGGGGTCTAGCGTCGAAGCCGGCACCAGCCTGGCCTGATCCCCGAAGCTGCTGGCAGTGCGCTGGGCGAGGTCATGCGCGGTCCCGGTCTGGCTGGCATAAATGACTGCAATAGCCGATGCGTCCGGAGCTCTGCCATCTGAGGGATGTACTGGCTGTTTATAGGCCCGCCGGGTAATCCATAAGGTCATGATGGCCCATGCCAGTATTATCAGAGCGGCGGCCAGCAGGCGAGGTGTCATACTTCGGACCGAGTGGTTTTGGTTGAAGACAGGATGTTATTAAGTGATGTCGTCCATTCGACGGCAATATCGTTCTCGACCCGAATCATAAATAGTGCAGCAATACCCCGTGTTTCGGCATATGCCATCCCTTTATCAAGGCCAAGGCAAAGCAAGGCGGTGGCTAAAGCGTCGGCCTGCATGCACTCGGCGTGCACCACACTGACTGACGCGAGGCCGTTACTTAATGGATAGCCGGTAGAAGGGTCCAGAGTATGGGCATAGTGGCGACCCTCGTGCACGAAGTGACGACGGTAATCCCCGGAAGTCGCCAAGGCGCCGCTTTGTAGCGTCAGAGGTAGGTTCGGTTGGCCGGGGTTGGGGGATTCAATGGCTAACGCCCATGGCTCGCCCAGCCCGTTGACGCCACGAACCCTGATTTCACCGCCCAGTTCCACCAAGTAGTGGAAGACGTCCAAGCTTTCAAGTGTCCGAGCCATACAGTCCACGCCGTACCCCTTGGCGATCGATGACAAGTCAAAGTGAAGGCCGCCGGGCTGAAAGACGCCGCGATGCACATCGTTTAACGCGGTACGCTGCCAGCCGCTTCGAGTCATGCACCCGGCAATGGCGTCTTGATGAGGCGGCTGGTCTACCTTGCCTTTTGGCCCGAAGCCCCACAGATTGACTAATTCCCCCATAGTGGGGTCGTAGGCGCCATGGGTGTCTTTTGCCAGGGCTAGCGCGCACCGCAAGACAATGAACAGGTCCGGCGGCATCTGGTACCAGCCTGTCGGGCTGGTATTTAGCGTCGACAGGACGCTGTCGTCCTGCCATGTGCTCATTTGATCGACAATGTCGTCCAGTTTGGCCTGCACCTTGGCATACAGAGCCTCTGGCCGCCGGTAGCCAGGCAGCCGGCAACGGATGGTCCAGCTCGTGCCCATGCTTTGGCCCGAGAAGGTGGCGTAGTTCCTGCAGCTTGCCTGGAATTTGCCTTGTCCGACAGGTGGCGTCATTACGTGTGATCGCAGAGCATTACTGCGGCAGCACTTCAAGGGTCAGCGAGTACGATACTGCCCGCTTGCTGGCCTGCTCAACAGAGGTCTTGCCGTCCGACCCACTGGCGTGCAACCAGTAGGCGCCGGCTTGCGGCCAGGTGACACTGAACCGGCCCTGCTTATCGGTTGTTACTTTGATTTCATTAAGACTGTCGCGATAACGGCTCCCGCCCGGCACGATGTGTACTTCGGTATCCGCCGCAGGCTGCCCGTCCAGCGTGAGCGTGAAGGTGGCCTCCTCTTGGGCGAACAGGTCGTTAGGGTGCGGCTCCATTTGTATGCCGAAGCCACGGGCCACCGGTTGGATATCTGTAGGCTGGCCCTTGGTCACGAAGGTTTCTACTCGGCTTACCCGTTCGATAACCGTCAAGTCCTCTGCATTCTGCGGTACCTTCGAGGCAAGGTCCTTGGCTGTGCCAAACCAGCGCTTGTTCGCGCCGTTCTCTTTCCAACGGGCCAGGAGGGTCCCATCGGTGACCACCGCAATACGGTATGTGCCGTCCTTGGTCAGCTGGGCGTCAAAACCGCTACGCAGCTTGCCTGTGTGCTGGTTCTCGGCTTGTACGGTTTGTCCGTCTGGGCCGGTGATCTCCAATCCATCCAGGCGCATGGGGGCGTGGTTGAAATAGAACTTGTCGTTGCCGATGGCGGCATCCACCGTCACCCAAGCCTTTTCACCGGACAGCACGGTTGCAGAAGGCACGATAAAGGCGTCATGAGCATGGGCCGCCATGGGCAACAGGGCGCTAAGGGCGATCAGGGCAGGTGCAAAGCGTTTCATTCAGAGAACTCCTAGTCAATAAGGCGGGCTTGCAGGCAGGCTTGAGTTAAGGTTGGGCGCGTAAGGACACTTTGCCCAGCTCGGTCGTTCCTTGGGCGTCGGCCGCCAGTTTTGCATCGGCAGGCCAAGCGAGCGGCAGGCGGACCAGCTCGCGGCCGCCTTTCTCTCGGGACGCTTCCACGACGACGCTATAGTCGCCGGCGGGCAGGTCGGCCAGGACCGATTCCGGAACCTTCACCTCGTGGACTCCCACAGGACGAGTCGCGCCGCTTACGCCCTCGGCCGGGACTTCTTGCGACCGGCCGCTCAAGCGCCACCATTGCCGCAAATCCTTCAGCCATTTGCGGCCTTCGTTGGCCTTGTCTTGCTGATACCAAAGCGCGATGTCCTTGATGGTCTTCCGATCAGCGCTCTCGAGCCAAACAGCTACGTAGGGACGGTGATATTCAGCTGTGTCCAGCCGCGGGATTTCGACCTCGAGCAAGAGCGGGGTCGCAGTCACCGGCGCAGACATGAGCAAGGCAGCGCCTATTAATGTCGGTTTAAGTACGGGGTGCATAAGTTAATGGATAAAAAGAAGCATGAGGACCAAAGGTATGACCAGCCCTAACCCTGTAAGCGGCCAAGAGGCCGGACGGTTCTTGGCATGCAGTTTCATGAGGAATAAGCCTGTCAAAGCGAAAATCAGACAGGCAATGGCCAACACGTCTATGAACCAGCTCCAGGCGGTACCTGTGTGGCGACCTTTGTGCAGATCATTGAAATAGGCGATCCAACCACGGTCGCTGCGCTCGTACTCGACGTCGCCTGTTGCCAGATCCAGCGCCATCCAGGCATCAACGCCTGGTCCGGGTAGGGATAAATACACTTCATCGGCCGAGTATTCCGCAGAGCGCCCGGCTATGCGAACGTCCAGCTCTTGTTCCAGCCATGTCTCTATTGCGGGGGGAAGGGGGGCGGTGTCGTTGTCGTCGCGGTGTAACGCTTGCAGCTGGCGAAGCTGGGCATCTGGCAGCGTCAGCGTTCTGGATGTAATTTTCGGCGACGCTTCAATCCAGGCGGCATTATTCAAGGTGAGCCCCGTCGCTGCAAAGACGAGCAGACCGACGAGGCTAAGGGCGGCGCTCATCCAGTGCCACTTATGCAAGGTTTTAAGCCAGTATGCGCGCCGTTGCTGGGCCGAGGGTAGATTCATGAATCAGCAGATTGACAGAAGGGGGCCATTCTATCACTGATTAAGAATCATTATCATCATCGTTCAGTCCTGGGGCGGCATTGCTTTTCCCGACTCCGCATGGAGAATCTCATCCCATGCCAGCTTGAGCCCAGGCGCCCGCTGCGCCCAGGCACGGGAATACCGCTTGCGGAGCTTCTATCACCCCGTGCGACGCCGGAATTCGACCAGGCAGACGCCCTAGGTATAGCGGCGTATGCGGCGCGCCCACGAAGCAAAATCGAACTTTTGGGGTTCCGATCAGTCTTAATGGTTAGCACTCGGCGGTCGAGAGTGCTAATATTTTGCTGATCAGTGGACTCTCTTGCAAAAGGATTGCCCTAAATAATGACTTCCAATTCGCACTCTGTCGCCCTGTCCAACAATGCGTTGGCCATGGCTGTCACCAATCCGGGCGCATTGGGCACTATTGAGGCCTACATCAGCGCCGTGAATCGACTGCCGATGTTGTCGCAGCAGGAAGAGGTCCGTCTTGCGCGCCGGCTGCGCGACAGCGGCGACCTGGACGCGGCTCGTCAGCTGGTGCTGTCCCATTTGCGTCTGGTAGTGTCTATTTCACGCCAGTACCTGGGCTACGGGTTGGCGCATGCCGACCTTATCCAGGAAGGCAATATTGGCCTCATGAAAGCCGTCAAGCGTTTCGATCCGGAGCGCGGCGTGCGCCTGGTCTCCTTCGCTGTGCACTGGATCAAGGCCGAAATTCACGAGTACATCGTCCGCAATTGGCGCATGGTCAAAATCGCCACCACTAAAGCGCAGCGCAAACTGTTTTTCAACTTGCGTCGCATGCGTCCGGACGGCCAAACTCTCGATCCGGATCAAGTCAATGACATTGCACGAGAGCTAAACGTTCGCCCCGAAGACGTAAGCGAAATGGAAGTGCGCTTGTCGGGACAAGAAATGGGGCTCGAGAGCTCGCCGGACGATGACGAGGGCTATGCGCCCATCAGTTATCTGTCAGACGACGACGAACCATCCCAGGTGCTAGAGCGCCGGGCCATCGACGATCTTCACACCAACGGGCTAGCCGAGGCATTGGACGGGCTGGACGAGCGCTCGCGCCGTATTGTGGAAGCGCGTTGGCTGCGGGACGAGGGTGGCGCCACATTGCATGAATTGGCAGGCGAGTTTGGTATATCGGCCGAACGCGTGCGGCAAATAGAAGCAGCGGCGTTTAAGAAAATGCGCACTGCTTTGGCCGCCTGATGGCCTTCGGTGCAGCGTTTCATTTCGATACAACATTCTTGGGGAAAAGCAGAACTAATGCATGATAGCGGCGACTAAACAGTACGAGCGATAACCGGTACACATCCCTGTTGTAGTTCTGTTGTTGTAGTAGTTGTTCTATCGTCCGCTTCTGCTTCTCCTCAATCCCCTCCCTATTGAAGCGGATGTTTTGCGGGACACCTTTATGGTGTCCCGTTTTTTCTTCTGCTTAAATCAATTGCCGGATATCTTCTGCGATAGCTTCGGCGGTGGCGTCACCGCGTATCAGGACGCGCGCGTTGCCCTCCTGATCGAGCACATAGAACGAAGATCCGTGCTCCATGGTGTAGTCTTCGGGAGTCGGGCCGGCAACTTTGCTGTAGTAGGCCTTAAAGGATTTTGCTGTACGCGCCAACTGTTCGGGTGTACCGGTTAAGCCGATAAAATCCTTGTTGAATGCCTTTACGTAGGCGCTGAGAACCTCCGGCGTGTCGCGCTCGGGATCAACAGAAACAAGCGCTACCTGCACCTTGGCTGCATCCTCGCCCAGCAGCTCGACGGCCTGAGCCATTTGCGCCATGGCGGTGGGGCAAACATCGGGACACTGGGTAAAACCAAAAAACACCACCAGCACTTTGCCTTTGAAGTCTGCCAGGGTGCGCGGCTGGCCGGTGTGGTCGACCATGGCCAGATCTTTGCCAAGATTGGATCCGGTGATGTCGCTTCCTTGAAAATTGGCCTCTGTCTTAGAGCAGGCGACCAGCCCAGATGCGACAAGAGCCAAAGCGGTGGCTTTCAGAAGGGTTCGGCGGGTAGTGGAAAATCGAGTCATAGCGGGGACGCCTAGAGTAAGTTGACCCAGTGGTCTATTAGCAAGGCGCCAAATATCAAAGCCAAATACAGAATGGAAAACCGGAACAGCTGACGAGCAAGTTCGTCGCTATACACCTTATACAGCTTCCAGGCATAGCGCACGAACATGCCGCTAAGCACGACGGCGCAGGCCAAATAGAGCAGGCCGCTCATGCGCACCATATAGGGCAGGAGCGTGGCTGCAAACAGCACCAGGCTGTAAAGCAATATGTGCAAGCGCGTAAACTGCTTGCCGTGGGTGACGGGCAGCATAGGCAGGCCCGACTTGGCGTAATCGTTATTGCGGTACAAGGCCAAGGCCCAAAAATGAGGCGGCGTCCAGATAAAAATAATAAGCACCAACAGCCAGGCCTCAGCCGGTACAGAGTTGGCAACTGCCGCCCATCCCAGGGCGGGGGGCATGGCCCCCGACAAACCGCCAATAACGATGTTTTGGGGCGTCAGCGGCTTCAGTATGACGGTGTAAATCACCGCGTAGCCCACAAAGGTGGCAAAGGTCAGCCACATAGTGAGCGGGTTGACGAAATGGTACAGCACCAACATGCCGGCCCCACCCAACAGACCGGACAAGGCCAATACCTGCGTATTGCTTATGGTGCCGCGTGCAGTGGCCCTTCGTGCCGTGCGCAGCATTTTGGCGTCGATCTCTTGCTCGATCAGGCAATTGACGGCGAAGGCGGCCGCAGCCAATAACCAGATGCCGACGGTGCCCGCCAATACCGGTTGCAAATCGGGCAGGCCTGGCGAGGCCAGAAACATGCCGATGACTGCACAAAAAACGGCCAGCTGCGTCACGCGCGGCTTGGTAAGCACCAGGTACTGGCGCAACAGACCAGATTGGGAAGCGGAAAGCGTGGTCATGAGGATACTCGAGTGCTCGGCGAGCGGTGCACGCGGACGAGCAGGGTGACTCCGGCTATTACTAGGCCCGCTGCACCGCCGTTATGTAGAACAGCAATGAGCAAAGGCCACTGAAAGAAAATGGTGGTCAGACCGGTAAACAGCTGCGCCACTAATAAGGCCAACATGAGCGTCGCCGGCCCTGCAAGGCCAGGATCTTTTCGTAGGCGCAAGGCCAATACGCCCAAGTAGGCAAACACAATAAAGGCAAAATTGCGATGCGTCCAGTGTATGGCGGTGAGCGCGTGTTGGGAAATCATTTCGCCGGATGGAAGCTGCCCAAGCCCTCTTATGAGCGAGAATCCGCCTTGAAAATCCATGGGCGGCAACCATTGGCCATGGCAAGTGGGGAAATCCATACACGCCAAAGCCGCGTAATTAGTGCTGACCCATCCTCCGAGCGCGATTTGCACAAACAATAGCACCACGCCGCCTGCAACCCAGGGCAGCCAACGCTGCTCGCCCGAATGCAGAGGCGGGTGCTGCTTTTCGCGCGCGGCCAACCAGGTTAGCAAGGCCAGCAGCCCCATGCCGAGCACGAGATGAGTCGTGACGATGATGGGCATGAGCAAATGTGTGACCGTCCATGCGCCGAAGGCCCCTTGCACGCATACGGCAAACAGGATAAAGGTTGCCAGCCGCGGCGAATTGCCCAACACCTTGCGATGCCGCCATGCCATGATGACGATGCCGATGATGAGCAGTCCAAGAAAGGCGCCCACATAACGATGGATCATTTCAATCCAGGCTTTCGAAAAGCTCACAGCCCCATGCGGCATGGCAGCATAAGCCGAGGAAATCTCTTCGGCGGCGCCGAGGGGAGTGGCCTTGCCGTAGCAGCCCGGCCAGTCCGGGCATCCTAATCCCGAATCGGTAAGACGCACAAAGGCGCCGAACATAATAAGGTCAAGCGTCAGAAACCAGGTAAAGAAAACCAGTCTGCGATAGCGCGATACGATGCGTTCCAACATAGGCCTGCTTAACCGATGCGCGAGCTGTGCAATAGCTTGCTGATGTCCTTCCGAACCAGCAGCGGGTCGGCGTCAGGCGGAAACTCCAGCATGAGGTTGCTGATGGGGTCGATGATCCACATAGGCTTGGCTAATGCCGCCGCTTGTGTCTGGACAGACGCGGCGTCAGCTGAAGGGGTGAGGAATGGCGCCACCTTGGCCGGGTCCGCTCGCAGAATAATGGTGCCTTGATAGGCCTCCAGCACTTCCTGGGGGATGGGCTTATCGTCCGTCACAAACCACACGCGCGTTAACCGGTCAACGTTCTTCCCTTGGCTGGCATGCGAGTTTCGCAAGATGAATAACTTGCGAACGCAGGCCTCGTCACAGGCGCCACTATCGGCAGTGGCCAATACCCATTTGCCTCGTAAGCTCTGCAGGTCGAATGGCTCTCCGTCCATGGTCGTCAGACCCAGTTGCTGCGGATCCGGGACCGGCCGTTGAGGATTTACCAAAGTGCCGTAGTTGGTGGTTTCGTCGGGGCGCAGGCCCAGTCCGGGCAAGTAATACGCCATAAAGGCCAATACAACCGGAGCCAGGCACACGACCAGTATCCAGATCAAGGGTTGTATCGAGCGCTTGGCCGGCTTGGGACCGGATGTTGGTTTACTTACCACTGGGATTCCTCGGCGGTGCGATGTTCTTTATTGATGGCCGGACGACGTGAAGCGCGTGTCGGTCCGGCGGCGAACCGAGCGCCAGGCAACCATGAGCCAGGCGATGGCTGCAATGGTGGCAAAGCCAAACCACTGCAGCGCGTAACCTCGGTTTTGATCTGCGTCGGTCGATGGCAGCGGCCACTCACGAATCAGCAACTTGTCGTTGCCTTCCGCGTCTGATGACGTCTGCTCCAAGACGACGGGAAGTAATTTTAAGCCAGTTGTTCGGCTTAGGTCTTCGAGCGGCAGGTTTTGCACCTGCGGAAGGGGCTGGCCTGCCTCGAACGCGTGGTCAGGCAAAGCGCCATTGCTAGTTTCACCGCCAAAGGTAGGCAGCTCGTACATGCGCGGAACTCGGCTGACCAATTGCCCTTCCACTGTTTGAATGCCACCCGGCGCCTCCAGAGGAGGCAAGGATTCGCCTGGCCGTATGGGTCGAGGAATCCAGCCCCGCAGAACCAGCAAGGCGGTCTGCTGGTCGGGCTGCAGCAGTAGAGGGGTCGCCACCCAGTACCCTGAAACGCCGTTCAAATTACGATTCATTAGTAGTACTGTGTACTGGTTAAGCCATTTTCCCGTCGCGCGGGCAGGCCGCCAGTCGACGAAGCTTTCCGGAGACGTGGTGGGCGTGACAAGTAGTGGCGCTTGCTGTCGTCCCGCTTCAATGGCCGCGTGTACAGCGTCGCGTTGTGCCGCGCGATCCAGCTGCCAGTTTCCTAATGACACGCATACAAGTGCAACAACGGCTAGCAATACCAGGGCCAATGCGCGGTGCAGTGGTATCAGAGAACGGGGCATGGAGGCGTGTAATAATCGAGGTTTGGGAGACAGAAAATGCGATTTGTGGTTATCGTGGCCTTCCTGGGAATCTTGGGAAGCCTCGCCTCGGCCTTAATATATTTGATGCGCGATAAGGGCGGCACCAATCGCACCGTTAATGCGTTGACGTGGCGAGTGGGTCTTTCGATCGCGCTGTTTCTGTTTATTTTACTGGCCCATCAGCTGGGTTGGATTGAAAGTACTGGCTTCAGACCTTAACGGGCGGAAGCCGGCCATAAAAAAAGACCGGGAAAGAGCCCGGTCTTTTTTTTGCGGGTGGAAGCCCGCCGCGAAACCAGAGTTAGAACCAGTAGACGAACAAGTATAAACCCAGCCAGACAACGTCCACAAAGTGCCAGTACCAGGCCGCCCCTTCAAAACCGAAGTGGTTGTCAGGAGTGAAGTGGCCGCGCATCAGGCGGAACAGTATGACGGTGAGCATGCTGGCGCCCACAATAACGTGGAAGCCGTGGAAGCCCGTCAACATGTAGAACAGCGAGCCGTAGATGCCCGAGTCAAAGCGCAGGTTGAGGTCGTAGTAGGCGTGGAAGTACTCGTATGCCTGACAGCCCACGAACACGAAACCCAAAATTACCGTAGCAGCGAGCCAGAAAATGGCTTTGCCGCGGTGCGCCGCACGCAGGGCGTGGTGGGCAATAGTAAGGGTGAGGCCAGAGGTAAGCAGCAACGCCGTGTTGATGGTGGGCAGCCAGAAGGGGCCCATGGTCTGGAAGCTGTCGACCACGCCGGCGGGGCCCAGGTTGGGCCAGGTGCCGCTGAAGTCGGGCCAGAGCAAGGTTTGGTGCAAAAGGTTGCTTAGTTCGGGCGTGGTAATGGTACGGGCGTACCAAAGCGAACCAAAAAAGGCGCCAAAGAACATGACCTCGGAAAAAATAAACCAGGCCATGCTCCAGCGGTAGGAGTGGTCGACGCGCCGGCTGTTGAGGCCGGCCTCGGATTCGCGGATGGCGTCGCTAAACCAGCCGAACAGCACAATAAACAAGAGCACGACGCCGACCAGGAAGGTCCAGCGACCGGCCGCCCAGCTGTTCAGCCACATGGCCGCGCCAGCCAACATCAAAAGTAAGGAAAAACTGGCCCGTACCGGATGGGCCGATTTTTCGGGCACGTAATAGTACGGTGCCTCTTTGCCGCGAACAGAGTGACTTGCACTCATGGTGATCTCCCTTGAATTATTTAATACTTGAATCAGACCGCCAGTCCGATGGCCCATTTGGCCAGCAGCACCAGTATGCCGACAAAAATCAGTGTAGCCAGTATGCCGGCAATAATGAGGTGCACTGGATTGAGCCTAGAGATGTCCTCTTGGTATCCCTTACCCTTGCGCACCCCGAAAAACCCCCACAGTATGGCTTTAAGGGTCTGAAAAAAGCTGAGCTTGCGCTTACTGAGCTCGCGGATATCATCGGTCATGCTGTTTCCTAGCGCCCCGGCAGCAGGCCGCTTCCCCGTATAAAGGCCCAGATCATGATTGCTATAACGATGATGGCCAAAATGATTCCGGTCCTGCGGTTACGGCGGCGTTGCTCGGGGGTCATGCGTGTTCCTTACTTGACAACAGGAGGCGTCTCGAAGGTATGGAAAGGTGCGGGCGACGGCACCGACCATTCCAGACCGTCTGCGCCATCCCATGACTTGGCTGCTGCAGGTTCGCCGCGACCGGCATATGCCTTGAGCACCACGTACATGAAGATGATTTGCGACAAGCCGAACCAGAAGGCGCCAATGGTGGCAATCTGGTGGAAGTCCGTGAACTGCGAGGCGTAATCGGCGTAGCGACGAGGCATGCCGGCCAGACCCAGCCAGTGCATCGGGAAGAAGGTGACGTTAAAGGAGATCATGGTGGACCAGAAGTGCAGCTTGCCCAGACGCTCGTCGTACATGCGGCCAGTCCACTTCGGCAACCAGTAATACGCGCCGCCAAACAGCGCAAACAGCGAGCCGGCCACCAACACGTAGTGGAAGTGCGCCACCACGTAATACGTGTCATGCACCTGGATGTCGATGGGTGCGACGGCGACGATAAGACCGGTGAAGCCGCCGATGGTGAACACGAAGATAAAGCCGATCGCGAACAGCATGGGCGTTTCAAAGGTGAGCGAACCGCGCCACATGGTAGCCACCCAGTTGAAGATCTTCACACCCGTGGGAATGGAGATGAGCATGGTGGCGTACATGAAGTACAGCTGGCCTGTCACGGGCATACCGGTGGCAAACATGTGGTGCGCCCACACCAGGAAGGAGAGAATCGCGATGGCGGCCGTAGCGTAAACCATGGACGCATAGCCAAACAGCGGCTTGCGGGCAAACGCGGGCACGATGGACGAGACAATGCCGAATGCCGGCAAAATCATGATGTAGACCTCGGGGTGACCGAAGAACCAGAAAACGTGCTGGTACAGAACAGGGTCACCACCGGCCGCGGCGTTAAAGAACGCGGTGCCGAAGTGGCGGTCGGTGAGCAGCATGGTGACTGCAGC
>JAJUGB010000077.1 GCA_029268595.1 Alcaligenaceae bacterium
GGCCGCAGCTACGCATTGCAACTGGGGCGCTTGCGGCCCAAGCAAGGCCTCTACGTCGCGCTTGACATCGTAGAAGTCAACAGTTCGTGCCGGGACGCCCCATTGTTCCTCCAGGGCCGGACCCCAGGCGGCGGCGGCAAGTCGCACAGGCTGCGCCACGCCGGCAACGGTCAGCCCGCCATCCGGCACTTGATCGTCACGATAGAAAGTGCGGCCAAGCTCGAATACACGCACTCGCGTTTGTTGCCGGTTAGCGTTGTGACGAATGTTGGCCACCAGACCGGCAATCAGGCTGGACCGCATGACGGAGAGCTGGCTGGCGATGGGGTTCAACAGCCGGATTGGGTCCTCATTCCCCGCGTACTCTCGCTCCCAGTCCTCCTGGACAAAGGAAAAATTGATGACTTCTTGGTAATCCATTGCGGCCATGCCGTGACGCAATGCATGCGGTCCCCGATACGATTCTGGTTTGACCCGCATGTACGCCGGCGCACGAGGAGGCTCGTCAGGTATGCGTTCGAAGCCATAGATACGCGCCACTTCTTCGATCAGATCCTCCTCGATGGACAACTCGAATCGGTAGGAAGGTGGCATGACCTCAAAGACGCCGTCATTGACGGAGTATTGCAGTCGCAGGCGATTGAAGATGCTCTCGACTTCAGCTTGGGCAACATCAAGGCCCAGAACCCGCTGACAGCGCGCCAGACGCATGGTAACCGGGCGACGCTTCGGCAAGTTGATCTGTTGATCGTCGATGGGACCCGCCTGACCTCCGCAGATTCGCAGGATCAGGGAAGACATGGCTTCCAGGTCATCGACAATGTTGTCGAAATCCACGCCTCGCTCAAAGCGATGACTGGCTTCCGAGCTGAATTTGAAGCGTCGAGCCCGGCCCATGATGGCTTCAGGCCACCAGAACGCTGCCTCAACGTAGATATCGGTCGTATCCAAAGTGACGGAGGTCGCTTCCCCGCCCATGATGCCTGCCAGGCTTTCAACCTGCTCGCCCGCACAGATGACGCCTACTTGCCCGTCCAGTTCTACTGTCTGGCCGTTAAGCAGCTCAAGGGTCTCGCCTTCACGCGCCCAACGCACTGTCAGGGAGTCGTGGGTAAGACGGCCCAAATCAAAAACGTGAGTGGGGCGCCCGCGCTCCAGCATCAGGTAGTTGGATATATCGACGAGCGCCGAAATGGAGCGCATTCCGGCTCTTTCCAGTCGCCGCACCATCCACGCCGGGGTCTGAGCGCGCGCATTCACTCCTCGAATAATGCGGCCCGCAAACCGCCCGCATAAGTCAGGCGCCTGAACGTCCACAGGAAGGCGGTCGGGAATGGACACTTCAACCTGTTCTACAGCTGGGATGTCCAGGGGTGCGCCAGTCAGGGCTGTAACCTCGCGCGCCACACCGAGAATCGACAGACAGTCCGCGCGATTCGGGGTGAGCTTGAGGGTGAAGACCGTGTCGTCAAGGTCCAGGGCTTCGCGAAGCGACAGCCCTGATTGCACCTGAGGCTCTAGTTCCAGAAGGCCTGCGTGATCTTCCGAAAGGCCTAGTTCTCGCGCCGAACATAACATTCCATAGGACTCGACGCCCCGCATCTTGGCTTTACCAATCTTCATACCGTTGGGAAGCACCGCACCGACTCGAGCCAGGGGCACTTTCATGCCTGCAGCTGCATTGGGGGCCCCACAAACTATCTGCAATGTGTCGCCCGACCCGTCGTCCACCCGGCATACTTTCAAGCGGTCGGCATCGGGATGCTGTTCGGCCGAGACAATTTCGGCGACCACTATCCCGGTAAACGGAGGAGCCGCTGGCTCCGCTTCCTCAACTTCAAGCCCAGCCATGGTCAGACAGTGGGCGAGTTCCTCGGAAGACAGATCGGGATTGACGAAAGCGCGAAGCCAGGATTCCGGAAATTGCATAATGAAGGATAGTGTCGATTAACAGAGCAGCAAGAAGACTTAGCGATTGAACTGGCGCAAAAAGCGCAGATCGCCTTCGAAGAACTGACGCAAGTCATTGACGCCATACCGCAACATGGTCAGGCGCTCTAGTCCCGAGCCAAAAGCGAAACCAATATAACGCTCTGGATCGAGGCCGAAATTTCGAACCACTTGCGGGTGCACCTGCCCTGATCCGGAGATTTCGAGCCACCGCCCTTTATTGGGTCCTGAGGTGAACATCATGTCAATCTCGGCGGAGGGCTCGGTGAAGGGGAAAAAGGACGGCCGAAAACGCACCGATAAATCGTCCGTTTCGAAAAATGCACGAAGAAAGCCCGTATACACGCCTTTCAGGTCGGCAAAGGAAATATCTTCGGCGATCCACAACCCTTCGACCTGGTGAAACATGGGCGAATGGGTGGCGTCACTGTCTACTCGATAAGTGCGACCGGGGCAGATCACCTTGATGGGCGGCTTGTGCATGCGCGCATAGCGCACCTGCATGGGACTGGTATGCGTACGCAACAATAGCGGCAGCCCTTTGTCGTCTTGCATATCGACGTAAAAGGTATCCTGCATCGATCGGGCCGGATGATTCTCGGGGTTATTCAGCGCAGTGAAGTTGGTCCAGTCGTCTTCGATTTCCGGCCCATCGGCGACATCAAAACCGATGGAAGCAAAAATGGCTTCGACTCGCTGCCAGGTCTGGATGACTGGATGAATACCACCGACGCCCCGGCCGCGTCCGGGCAGAGTGACATCGATGGTTTCGGACGCGAGCCGGCGGTCCAGCTCGGCTTGGGCGATACCGGCACGTCGCTCGTTGAGCAGTTTCTCGATCTCTTGCTTGACCTGGTTGATACGCGCCCCTTGTTGCCGCTTTTGCTCGGGCTCGAGGCCGGAAAGCCCTTTCAGTAACGCCGTGACGGCGCCCTGCTTGCCTAGAAATCGGGCCTTGGCGTTTTCTAAAGCCGCTGCATCGGACGCTTGCGCAAATTGCTCTTGCGCCTGTGAGATCAGTTCATCAACCGAGGAAGTCATGATGTATCGTTTTTCCAAAAACAAACGGAGCCCATAAGAGCCCCGTTTGTAGCAAGAGAATACGTGTGGCTTAAGCAGCCAGGGCAGCCTGCGCCTGAGCAACGATGGCGGCAAAGCCGGCTTTATCGTTGACAGCCATATCGGCCAGAACCTTGCGATCGAGCTCGATAGAAGCTTTTTTGGTGCCTGCAATAAAGGCGCTGTAAGTCATACCCTGAGCGCGGCAAGCCGCGTTGATACGGGTGATCCACAAAGCGCGGAACGTACGCTTCTTGTTGCGGCGATCGCGATAGGCATACTGACCAGCCTTCATGACCGCCTGTTTGGCGACACGGAACACATTACCGCGGCGACCGCGATAACCTTTTGCTGCTTTAATGACTTTTTTGTGACGGGCGCGTGCAGTGACGCCGCGTTTTACGCGTGGCATGGTAGGGAATCTCCGTTAAATATTAAGCAAAGGGCAACATGGCCTTGACGGAAGCGACGTCAGCTTTATGTACAGCTGCCGAACCGCGCAACTGGCGCTTGTTCTTGGTCGTCTTCTTGGTGAGGATGTGACGTTTGAACGCCTGACCCCGCTTAATGGAACCGCTACCACGAACCTCGAAACGCTTGGCAGCGCCCCGTTTGGTTTTCATCTTAGGCATGATGTAACTCTGTTTTGAATGGCTAGAGGTGACTGCCAACCACGGCAATACTTGCAAACCCGCTAAACCACTTATTGGATGCCATACGTTTGCCACTCTTAGACACTTGCCATTGGCACGCTCAGCATTGACGCTTTGCGCTTTAGGACTTTTAAGCTTTAGCGTTAAGCCCAAAATTTGGCACCATGGCGCTGGTAGATCTGCACCCCGTCATACTGACGTATTTGATGCACTAGTACCGAGGCCTAGCTGGCTGGTTGCTGCGCACTGGTCTAGCAGCGTGATCTGGCAGCGTTTAAGTTGGCTTCAAAAGGAAAGTGGCGCTTTGCCTCTTGAAAAGCCCTTGATTATACGTGTATTTGCCCGATCCTGTCCATGTTTGTTCGCCTTGCGGCGAAACCAGGAACGCTGCGTACAGGCATCGTTGTGCCGGACTACTTGCCTTGAGCGGCACTAGGCGCCCTGCTTAATGCGTTGTTCTGCGTAATCAACACGCCGAGCATGCGCAAAAACTCTTCTCGCTCGGCCGCACTCAATGGCTTCAACAGGGTTTCCTGCGACTTTCGGACGGCCGGCCACGCCTCTTTCAACAGGACCTCGCCCGCGTCTGTAATTCGAAGAGTGCGAACACGGCGATCAGTGGGCGAGAAGCGCCGTTGCAGCCACCCTCGGGATTCCAGACGGTCCACCACCCCCGTTATGGTTGACGTATCCAAGCCTGCCAAACGAGCCAGAGTACGTTGGTCGACATCGGGGACATCGGCGACGCACTGTAACGCTGCAAATTGCACGGGCGTAAGACCGAACGCTTCCGTTTCCTGTAAGAAAACCGCAACAGATATTTGCTGCAGGCGCCGGATGGCGTGCCCCGGTAATTGTTCAATGGACTGATGTTGAGAAGGCACGCTGTGATCGTCTGAAGACACTAGGGTTTACCCGAATCAAGTTAAAAACTGGTTTTTGAATGAACTGATCATGAGTATACTGACGGTCAGTACACGCCCGATATTCTCGTTTACCCGAATCTGGACAGAAACTGCCGCAGAACAAGAGAAGGGCCCCTTCCCCGTCCTGGAAATTCTGATGAACACCCCCACTCAGATAGATATTCAAGGTTTCATTGACAAGCAAAAACTGTCTGGCCTGCAAATTCTTACCCTTGTTCTGTGTTTCTTCATTGTTGCTGTTGATGGTTTTGACACGGCGGCAATCGGCTTCATAGCTCCAGCCATCCGTTCAGAATGGAGCCTGGACGCCGCGCATCTGGCTCCTGTATTTGGTGCGGGTCTGCTCGGGCTTATGGCCGGCGCCCTGGTCTTTGGCCCACTCGCCGATCGTTATGGCCGAAAGCGCATCCTCATGGTGTGCGTTGCGTTCTTCGGGCTCATGACGCTTATCTCCGCTTGGTCCACGTCAGTAGAGATGCTGATCGTCTTGCGCTTTCTAACCGGTTTAGGTTTGGGCGGCGCCATGCCTAATGCGGTCACCTTGAGTTCCGAGTACGCCCCTGGCCGCCATCGGTCCGTGCTGGTTACCACCATGTTCTGCGGCTTCACCATCGGCTCGGCCCTCGGAGGTGTCGCTGCTGCGCAGATCGTCGACGCTTGGGGCTGGCATTGGGTGCTTATTGTGGGCGGCGTATTGCCCTTGGCATTGGTGCCGGTTCTGGCTTTTGCCTTACCTGAATCCGTACGCTACTTGGCCCTCAAAGGCGACAAGACAGAACAAGTTCGCCGTCTGATGCAGCGAATTGCGCCCTCAGAAGACCTTTCTGGCGCGCACTTTACGATCCCCGAAAAACCCCAATCCGGTTTTCCCGTGAAACGTCTGTTCACACGCGACTTGCGCGGGGGCACCGTTGCGCTCTGGATAGTAGTGTTCATGACACTATTGGTCATCTACCTGCTGTCCAGCTGGCTGCCGACAGTCATCAACAACACCGGCATGTCGCTGAAGGACGCTTCTCTGGTAACAGCCATGTTCCAGGTTGGCGGCACAGTGGGTGCCATCCTGCTGGGACGACTCATGGATCGCTACCCTCCTCAACGGGTGCTGGCCCTTACCTACGTGCTCGGGGCTGCGTTTACAGCCGCCATCGGAAACAGCGACAGCACACTTATGCTCGTACTGATGGTTTTCGGTGCCGGTTTCTGCGTCTCCGGAGGACAAGTGGGCACCAACGCCCTCGCGGCGGCCTTTTACCCCACCAGTTCGCGTGCAACAGGGGTAAGTTGGTCTCTGGGCGTTGGCCGCATTGGTTCGGTTCTAGGCTCCATGGCCGGAGGGTGGATGCTGGCCATGCAACTTAGCTTGCCTGCCATGTTCATGGTGGTGGCCATTCCGTCCATCATAGCGGCCGCCAGTATGATGGCGATGGCCCGAAAAAGCGAACCGGCTGCGGCGGAGCTCGATCCCACACCGCAGCTGCGTCAGGCTTAAGCTGGCTCACGACCTCAAATCGATAAGGGGTCGGCCGTTGCCGACCTCTCAACTCCGTTCAAATACATATTGAGCGTGAGCGCGGTTATCGCCGACAGAACAATGCCGCTGTGAGTGAAAGGAGACCGACACGCAACACGCGCCGCAGCTTGTCGGTGACGAGGAATTAACGCGGGGTTTGACAGCAGGCGCAGCTGCGCTTCAGACCACTACTTCTTTATGAGCGGCGGCCTCGAGTTCGTTCACGATCTGATCGTAGGTAGCGCGGATGAACTTGCCCACCGCGACGCTGCTCTCGAAGGTGTTGTACCCGACTCCCAGCCCATAGTCCGGCAGATTGATGTAGTCGACTGTCATCAATTCCAAGGGGCTGTCCGGGGTCGTCAAGTGATGCCGCAAGGTCTTGCGGACGACCTCCTTGGTCGGCTCGAGCAAATAAGCGTGCCATTCGTCATACCACTCGCCGGGGCGCGGCCTCACGAAGGGGTATTGCACTCCTCGGCCCGACCGCCCTTGATCGTCCTTGGCCCAGATGTTGGATGGACCATTGGGCACGGCAGGACGATTCTGCTGCCACCAGACCATGTTCATGCCAAGCCATAAGTCGGCCAGATTGCCTTCCTCGAAAGGGTCGAGTACGACTTTGCCGGCTTTCACGTCTTCTTCAATACCGGAAATTTGCAGTTCGGCGGAGTTACCAATCTTGAAAATGCAGTGACTGTAATCCATGACAAAGTTGAACGGTACCCCCCGTTGCCGCACTTTCTCGGCCACCGGGGCAACCCGCCGGAAATCCTCGGACCACATCAATATATGCACTTCGAAGCCGACAGTGACTCCGTACCGATGGCCCAGTTCGTATGACCTCAAATACAGATCGACGAGCTCCTCGTCGGTCACCACGTGGCCTTGAGCATGGTGTGTCAGCACCATCATATTGTGATACTTCACGCCAGTGAGGCGACAGTTGATGAGATGGCTCTCGAGCAGCTTGAGAGGATCTTCACCTATGCGGTAGGTCCACGCAGAGCCAAGAACAGGAAAATCGTATTTTTCGACCGCTTTGATGTAGTCATCCACCTTGTCCGCCAAAGGAAGGCGATCAAAAAAATCGAAGACGCCGCTTTCCACGACCATGCGAAACTGCGTGTCGATCGGCAACTCGTCCAGCGACACCGGGTTGTCAGGACTCGAGTTTTGCACCCCTCTCCCCGCGCAACCCAGCTTGATCGGCTTGTACGCTGTGTTATCACTCTTTTTCATGGCGATGTCCTTTATACAGTCCCGGCAGTTTCCGGCGCCGATGCATTTTCACGAATCAATTCGGTGTACCAGCGGCGATAAGCGAGCGAGACCGCATCAGCCCCTCCCACTGGTAGCTCCAGACGCACCTCCTCCCCGACCAGTGGCGCCAGTTTTGGCTGCTGTGATTCAATAACCGGCTTGTCCTGTTCGAGCACGGTGCGTTCAAACTGCAACATGAATGCGTCGTGTTCGGGTTCCACGCCAAAGTCGCGCGCAATCCACCAGAAGCTACGCGTCTTTACGGCTGAAATCGGCGAGGCTGCCATCATCAGCACGTAGTGCTTGCCATTCTCAAACGTACGACGCAGGTGGACGGCGTGCGGCATCATCACCCGATACGAATTGGCAACCGATATCCAGTCTTCGCCCTCAATGCCCAGCATCTTGCGCTTCTCGCCGACGCTCGGCTCCTTCGTAGGCGGCCTCTCGAACCGCAATACATGGCCTTCACGCCAAGGCTTGACGGTGTCGACTTCGGGCCGCAAGCGGCTTCCAATGCTGCCGTCATGGACAAATGCGAAATGGGAGAAGTCGACGAAGTTCTCGAGTCGTCTGGGCGCGCTCGTCTCCCAGTCGTAAACCGGACCCTGCAGCAGCCGGAACGTTGGATCAGAATATTCCGGGAAATCGGGTACGGGGAATTTGGGTTCGGGGTCCAGGCACACCCACACAATGCCGGCGGATTCGCAAGCGTGAAAGGCCGGAATCCGTGGTTTCATTGCGTCGAGCAGTTCGTTTCTAGCGGGAATTTTTACGCAACGGCCCGCCTTGTCGTAGCGCCACCCATGGTACGGACACTCGAAAGTCCCCTCGACAACCATGCCGACGGACAGCGCCGCACCTCTGTGCGCGCACCTGTCGGCCAAAGCAACGACCTCGCCCCGTATGCGAGCCAGCACAATATTCTGGTCCAGCAGCGTCACTTGCATGGGCTGTTCACCCACGTCGGTCGCGTAAGCCACCGGATGCCAGAAACGATGCATCGTCAGATATAAAGGATGCCGGCTGTAGTCCCGACCTTCCGATTCTCTTTTCACGTCTCACCCTCCTGCTGAATGACGGGTTCATTAGATAGAAAGCGGACTGATCACACAAATGGTAATTTTCGATAGACTGATAAAAATAAAAAATAAATGGAGGCAGACATCGTGGAAATTACACTCCGCCAGCTCAAAGCGTTTGTTTTTGTCGCGCGGACGAGGCAGTTCACCGCCGCCGCGCAGCAGATGTTTATTACTCAGTCGGCACTTAGCACCCTGGTCAAGGAATTGGAGTCGACAGTAGGACTGAAGCTTTTTGACCGGCACACTCGACGGGTGGAGCTCACTGAGGCGGGCGCCCGCTTTTACACCCAGGCCGAAAGAATTCTTCAAAGCCTCGACGACGCGGTGTCGGACCTGAGGGATTGGGGCGCCCTGCGCTCGGGCCGGGTCCGTGTAGCGGCATCCACCGTGATCTCATCGGGCTTGTTGTCACCCGCTTTCAAGGAGTTCAAAAACCGCTGGCCCAACATCCGCTTGGTCCTGCATGACGTGGCAGAGGAGGAGATCGTCGATATGGTTCTTCGTGGCGGGGTGGACTTCGGCATTGGAACCTGCAACGAGCTACCCGCAGGCCTGGAACAAACCCCGCTTTTTGACGACCACTTCATCGCGCTCTTTCATCGCGGGCACCCCATGGCGGATAAAGAATATGTGGCATGGAAGGACTTGGAAGGGCTTCCTTTCATTGCCCTTGCACAGCGCAGCCCAATTCGCAGATTGATAGACGGCGCCTTACATAACGCCGGCATTGAGCTGAACATTGTCAACGAAGTGTCATTCGCTACTACAGTCTTAAGTCTGGTGAATGCCGAAATTGGCGTAAGTGTGCTTCCCATGAATAACCACCCTTCCTTGCCGGCCTTTGACTTGGTTGGCCGACCTGTGATTGATCCCATCATCACAAGGCGAATCGGCATATTTACCCGGGAACGCCGTTCTTTGTCGCCGGCGGCGGAGGAGTTTGCTGCCTATCTGCGACGCTTTGTAGGTCACTCACTGCCCGGTCACCGCCAAATCCGGGACCCGGGCCGGCCTGCCGACGGCCAGACAACTTTCAATACGGAGCCGATTGGCACGAACCCGGATCGTGGCCTGGAGCCGCCGGCGCGCCCCAAGGTTGACGATACTGGGACGCTTCGGCCAAGTGCTCGAGCCGGATGTTTTGATCGGACGCGAGGTCGGCAATAGTGCGAGCCACCCGCAGCACTCGGTCCACCGTGCGAGCCGACCAATTCCAACGCTGCATCGCCTTATGAATAAGCTCCTTGCCTTCCTGCGGCAAAACGCAGAGCTTGCCGATTTCGGAAGCGCTTAACTTGGCGTTGGGGCGTCCCAGACGCGCCATCTGAAGTTGACGTGCTTCTTGAACCCTTTTGCGCACCTTGGCCGAATCCTCTTCCCGCGGCGCGTCCATCCAGTTGTGAACCGGCGGCGGCAAGGCTATCTGCAGATCGATCCGATCAAGTAGAGGGCCAGACAATTTGGCCCGATACCGGTCGACGCGCTCGGGGGAGCAGGTGCAAGCAATGGACGGATGACCGAGATATCCGCAAGGACAGGGATTCATCGCTGCCAAAAACTGGAACTCCGCGGGAAAGGTAAGCGTACGGGCTGCCCGCGCAATACTGACGATTCCGGTTTCCATGGGTTCTCGGAGGGATTCGAGCACTCGGCGATCAAACTCGGGCAACTCGTCGAGGAATAGTACGCCATGATGCGCGAGGCTGATTTCTCCTGGGCGGGGTGATACCCCTCCACCCACTAGCGCCGCCACCGAAGCCGAATGGTGCGGCGCCCTGAAAGGCGGAACCACCGAGAACTGAGCGTCCAGCCCGCAGACGCTGGCCATGGCCGCCACTTCAATGGCTTGATCGCGGTCCAGCTCGGGTAATAGTCCCGGCAAGCGCTGGGCAAGCATACTTTTCCCGATGCCGGGAGATCCGGCCATCAACATACTGTGTCCACCTGCCGCGGCGATTTCCAGGGCGCGTCGCGCAGACGCTTGACCGCGTACGTCAGACAGGCAAGGAAAGGAAGGTGAAGGACTGGCGCAATCATCTGGTTGCGCCAGGGACAGGTCTTGAACGCCCGAGAAATGCGCCACAATATCGGACAATGTGGCAGCCGACATTACGCGAAGGCCGCTCAGGCGGGCCGCGTCGCGTGCGCAAGCTGGAGGTAGAACAAGGCATGCCTGCGGCCGAGACCGTGCCACTGCCAGGGCGATGGCAAGTGGTGCATCGACGCGCACCACCGCTCCCGTCAGGGAAAGCTCTCCGGCAAAGACATAAGCGGAAACATCCGGCACGCTTAGAGTGCCGGCCTCTGAGGAGGCGGCAACAATCTGACCAGACGCAAGCAGCAACCCGACGGCGATGGGCAAATCGAAACGGCCCGATTCCTTGGGAAGATCTGCCGGAGCCAAGTTCACAGTGATTCGGCCTGAGGGGAAATCGAAGCCGCTGCTTACAATGGCCGAGCGCACTCGCTCCCTGCTTTCTCTAACTCCGGCATCAGGGAGGCCCACGACGGCAAACCCGGGCAACCCCGGCCCAATATGTACTTCCACCCTGACCGGAAAGCCGTCCAGTCCGCAAAGAGCCTGGCTGGCAACCACCGCAAGCGACATAAGTGTCCCCATGTACACAATGGGGCTTATTTTGATTGAGCCATGACGACCCCGGTCACCAGACGCGGACAAAATCTGCCCAGCGGCTTTTACCCCATCGATGACCATAAGATTGCGGTGAATGAAAAGACCCGGCTTAAGGCCGGGTTTCATGAGATGCAACATGGGGAACAGTAAATCTTTGTGGGCCTGGGGAACCCTGTGGACCTAGAGTGAGTCGTCCGCCGCAGAATTTGAGGCGCTCACTGCTGTCTCGAGCGCCTGCACCTTTGCTTCCAGGACAGCGATCCGGGCCAGTGCTCGGTCGAGCAATTCTGTTTGAGTGTCGAACTCTTCCCGAGTGATGAGATCTAGCCGCGTGAAGGTTTGCGACATCATGGCCTTTACATTGCGCTCGATGTCGGCGGCCGGGCTCTTTCTGATCAGCTCCGAGACGTTCTTCTGGAAATCTTCAAACCAGTCGTTGCGGTGGGCCATGCCCGTCTCCCGTTGTGTAACTACTGCCCCAGTTTAAATGAAAAACCGGGGCAGCGTCCGATCAGGATAGACTGACTTAGGGGTTGGGGGACGTGGTTGTGCCGCTTCCGGTCTGATCCTGGATCGCACGATTGGCGTTGTCGGCGCCTTCAGCGACGTTCTCACGCGCTCGGGCTGCAGCGTCAGAAGCGTCTTCGCGCAGCTCGCCCGCCTTCTCGGCCACGGCGTCTGCCGCTTCGGAGGCTTCCTGTTTGAGTTCGTCGGCCTTTTCCTCGAGCTTATCCGCTGCCTCGCGGGCTTCGTTGGCTGCCCCCTGGGTCGAGCCGGTGGTTTCATTCGGAGCCGTCGTTGCGGGAGGCGGCGTCATGGGAGTCGTTGTCGTTGCGGGGTCGGTCGGCGCTGTTGTCGCCGGTGTCGTGGTATCGTCCACCGCAGCAGTGTCTTCGTCGCCGCAAGCGGCAAGCAGAGTGGCCGAAGCGGCAATGGCTAGTACAGCGATGTAAGTCCGTTTCTTTTGCATAATTGTCCTCACTTATCGACGTCGCAATGTGTGGTGTCTGATCCGATGCGACTGACGGTTCAGCAGCGAGTTCTTCCAAACTAGCTTGGTTACAAGTCTAGTGGCTATCAGCTTTCCCCAATTGCAACTAGTGTAAATCCTGATTACAAGCCTCTGTACTGGGCATGCTGGTGCCCTCGGAAAGGCATTGCAAGTCATATGCTTGTCGCACAAGCCCGGAATCTTGCCTTCGTACATGACGTGACAAATTGCGGTGGCTCCCAAACCTTTGGTTACTCAGCCGTGTAGGTTCGGTACAACGACCTCTTCTTGTCTCGCCGCATCAGTCACCACAGTGGTGCAAAAACAAATGACCTGCACTGTCCTGGTGCAAACGCTGTTCAAGCGGCGACGCTATCCAACTGGCCGGCGAACTCAAAACCCGCTGTGCATTTGCGATCGCAACAAAGCCTGCCACTGGCTGGGTAGTGAAGCCTACTCAGCATTTGGGGTCATGAAGATCTGGCTTTCTCCCCTCTGTAGCATGTTTATTTAGTAATGGCCCCCACTGCCAAGTCGAGGTCAGTGGCGCGCTTCGGAAAGCCCGGCGTCCTTCCTCCATAAGCCGCGCTTTCTGGCATGGGTTTTGCGTTGGGCTAATGGAACCCTTACGAGGAACTTCCATGAAACTCATCACCGCCATCATCAAGCCATTCAAACTCGACGAAGTGCGCGAAGCGCTGTCCCAAGTGGGCGTCCAGGGCATGACGGTAACCGAAGTCAAAGGATTCGGTCGCCAGAAAGGACATACAGAGCTCTATCGAGGAGCTGAATACACCATCGATTTTCTGCCAAAGCTGCGCATCGACATTGCCGTGCCGGATGCGTTGTTGGACTTAACTATAGAACAGCTGTGCACGGCCGCCCACACAGGAAAGATTGGCGACGGGAAGGTGTTCGTCACCCCCTTGGAACAAGTTGTACGTATTCGCACTGGTGAAGACGGCGACGCGGCTCTCTAAAGGAAAACAAATGGATAAAGCCGATTTCGTGTGGGTCACCGTATCCACCCTACTGGTTCTTCTGATGGCGGTACCCGGACTGGCTCTCTTCTACTCAGGTCTTGTACGCGCGCGCAACGCCCTGTCCGTACTCATGCAGGTGTTATCCGCTTTTGCCCTGGCGATAGTCGTCTGGTTTGTATATGGGTATTCGTTGGCCTTAACTGAAGGCAATGCAGTGTTAGGTGGCTTCTCACGACTCATGCTTCACGGAGCGGTGAGCCCGCACGACGGAGCCCTGGTATTGGCTGGCTCAATACCCGAAATCTCCTTCGCTACTTTTCAAGCGACTTTTGCGGGAATCACATGTGCGCTCATAGTA
>JAJUGB010000078.1 GCA_029268595.1 Alcaligenaceae bacterium
CATAAGTGACGCTTATTTGAAGTATAAGCAGAATCAGATTGACCGATAGTACGCCGAATCCGATACTCATTCGACTACGGGTGGACAAGCACCCACGATTAATAAGGAAGAGGTATGGAAAAGGCAGACTACATCTGGATGGACGGCAAGGTGGTCCCGTGGGGCGAAGCCCACACCCACATCATCAGCAATACGCTGCATTATGGTTTTGGCGTGTTCGAAGGCATTAGGGCCTACAAGACGGATGCAGGGCCTGCCGTTTTCAAGCTCAACGAGCACATGAAGCGTCTGCGCCAGTCGGCCACCATCCTGGGCTTCGAGGTGCCATACAGTGTGGAGGAGCTGGCAGAGGCAAGCTGCGCCATCATCAAGGCCAACGGCTTCGAGCAATGCTACATCCGGCCTCTGGCTTACATCGGCAACGGAGGAATGGGCCTGGCCTACCAAGACTGCGAAATCAACGTCTCCATCGCGGTGTGGCACTGGGGCGAATACGTGGGCAAGGGCACCCTGGAGAACGGCAGCCGGGTCCGCACTTCCAGCTACGTGCGTCAGCATATCAACACGAACATGTCCAAGGCCAAAGCCTGCGGTAATTACATGCTGTTCCAGATGGCGCGCACCGAGGCGCAGCGCGACGGCTACGACGAGGCCTTGCTTCTGGACTCCAACGGACATGTGGCCGAGGGCTCGGTGGAACACATTTTCATCGTGCGCGATGGAGCATTGATTACCCCGCCTTTGGGCCAATTGCTAGACGGTATTACTCGTCGCACCATCATCACCTTGGCGCAAGAGGCCGGCTATGAGGTCCGCGAAGAGCTGTTCTCGCGCGATTATGTGCTGACTTCCGACGAAGCTTTTTTTGTTGGCACTGGGGCGGAAGTCACCCCCGTTGTCGAGCTCGATAATCGCAAGATAGGCGACGGGAAACGTGGGCCCATCACTCGCGCCATGCAGCAGAGCTATTTCGATCATGTGTATGGCCGGGCCAAGACTCATCCCGAATGGCTCACCTATGTCGAAGAGGTCGTGCGCAGCGCCGACGCAGTCTGACGAAGGAGACTCATATGCCTGTGCGCTTACTCAACGAGGAGGATATCCGCTTGGCGGATCTTCCATTGCAGCGCCTGCTTGAATTGACGCGCGAGGTGTATCGGCGGGACGCACAGGGCAGCGTGCAGGTTCCGCTCAAGATCGGCGTGCGCCCTAGTCGACCGCATAGTTTTCTGGATGCGATGCCGGCCTGGGTCGGGGGGGACGATCCGGCACTCGGTATGAAGTGGGTGTCGTATTTTCCGGGTAATCAATCCTTGGGACGTGAAGACTCGACGGGCATCATCATCTTGAATGATCCGGCTCACGGTCATCCAGTGTCCATCATGGAAGGGATGCACATTACCTTCTTGCGCACGGCTGCTTGTGCGGCGGTGATGGCTGCGGATGTCATTGGCTATGCACCCGAGTCTCTGGCGCTGGTAGGTTGCGGAGGGTTGGCAAGGTCCACCATTCGCGTCATGAGGGTTGCGTTCCCCAGCATACGCACAGTGTATGTCAGTTCTCGCACTGAGGCCTCCCGTCAGCGGTTCTGTCAAGAAATGAAGAACGAAGGCGAAGTGAACCTTGTAGCGGTTGCCCATCCCTCCGACGCTGTACGGCAGGCCGATATTGTCGTTTCTTCAATTCCGCCCACGGATGCCCCGCCCATCGACGCGGCTCATTTCAAGCCGGGCGCCGTCTACATTCCCCTGGATCTGTTGAACGCCTGGCAAGACAATGTGCTGACCGCCGACACCGTGGTGGTAGCCGATAGCCCGGCATTTTTGCATCAGCTCGTGCGTACACATCGTCCCGGACTTGAGGCGCGGGTCAAGAACGCGGTGGCCTACCAGGACATCACGCTAAATAGCGCATGGTCGCTAGAAGATCCGCAAGCGTTGAAATTCATTGCAGTGTGCGGCATTGCGAGCACTGATGTGCTCATAGGCTGGGAAATCTACCGCCGTGCTTGCGAACGCGGACTGGGCACCTTGTACGAGCTGGTTCCGGGCCGCGCCGGGGGCGTAGCTTCAACCGGCGTGCGGGACGAGCAACTAGTTCAAGAAAGGTAATTCATGGAAAACCAGGGCCGAACGCTCTATTACAACGCCAACCTGATCGATGGCACCGGTCAAGTAGGGAAAGGCTATGTGCTTGTGCAAGGACATCTGCTCGCGGAAGTGAAGTACGGTGAGCCGCCGCAGAGTCTGTTCCGGGAGGATGTGACCACCGTCGACCTGAACGGCCGAGCTTTATTGCCAGGAATGATCGATTGCCACGTCCATCTCACCATGGACGCCTTGCCCAAGCTGAATCCAGCGGTGACCGATGTCGATCACATGATGGCGTTCATGCGAGCCTCGCGCAATGCACTCGATACTCTGCATAGCGGCGTCACCACGGTGCGCGATTGCGGCACTCCGGGAAACGTCGATTTTGCTCTGCGTCGTGCGGCCCAGGAGGGTCTCTGCATCACGCCTCGGCTGCTGCTAAGCGGACAAGCCCTCTGCATGACGGGCGGCCACGGTTGGCAGTTTCTCGGGGTGGAGGTAGACGGTGTGGACGGAGCGCGTAAGGCGGCTCGTCAGCAACTGAAGCTGGGTGCCGATAACGTCAAGCTGATTGCGACGGGCGGCATCCTGACCCCAGGAACAGAAATCGGCAACACGCAATTGACGGAAGACGAAATGCGGGCCGCCGTTGACGAAGCTCACAACGCGGGCAAGATTGCCGCTGCCCACGCCCACGGCGGGACAGGCATCAAAAACGCCATACGCGCTGGCGTCGATTCCATTGAGCACGGTTACTTTATCGACGCCGAAGGCATCGATCTGATGCTCGAGCGAGGGACGACCTTGGTGGCGACATCTGCTGCAGTGCGCAACGTGGTGACCTGGGGTACGCAAGCGGGTATACCGGAAGCCGTCGTACAAAAGGCCCGCTCTGCTATTTCGGCCCATGTGGCAAGCTTCAAGGAGGCCCGCCGGCGGGGGGTGAAGCTGGCAATGGGCACCGATTCCGGAGTGCCTTTTACCCGCCACGGTAAGAATCTTGACGAGTTGGTCCACTTGGTAAGCATGGGCATGACCCCTATGGAAGCCATTTTGGTGGCAACTCGTGACAGTGCACGCATGCTGAAGCTGGATCATCAAGTGGGCACCTTGGAAGAGGGCAAGTACGCCGACTTCATCATTGTGGACGGCGACCCCCTGCAAGATATAGCAGTGCTGCAGGACGTCGAACGGATCCGCAAAGTAGTGCTCAACGGCCGGCAGGTCGTCGATCGCGATGCCAGCGAATACCTGCTTGGGGCAGCGTTCAGCCCCATCAGTCTCAAACCGGCAGGAGCGACCGCATGACGCTGACCCCGCCGCAGGAGGAGCGGTAAAGCCGAGTCCTTCCGTTCTTTACACGACAACTAATCTATACCGGAGACAAAACAAATGAATGGACACAAGAAGCAATGGATGAAAGCAGTGGTCTTGGCCCTGGGCGTAGCTGCATCCGGCCTGGCCAGTGCGGAGGAGGCCGTACTGCGCGCTGTCAGCGCATTCGCTCCAAAGACCACGTTCTCGCGCTCTTTTGAAGCGTTCGTCGAGAAGGTGAACAAGGAAGGAAAGGGCTTGGTCCAGATCAAGTACTTGGGTGGCCCCGAAGCCATGCCGCCTTTTCAGCTGGGCAGCGCGGTATCGAAAGGCGTGGTCGACATGGCCAACCTGCCTGGCGCCTTTTACCTGACAGAACTGCCCGCGGCAGACGCGTTGCGACTAAGCGAAATTACCATTCAAGAGCAACGTAAGAATGGCGCTTGGGAATACATCAACGAATTGCACAACAAAAAAATGAACACGTGGTACCTGGCGCGGACAAGCGACGGGCTCAAGTACCACCTGTACCTAACTAAAAAGATCGACAAGCCTGACCTCAAGGGTTTGACTCTACGCATCTCGCCCACCTACCTGAGCTTCTTCCAGGAGCTCGGAGCCAATCTGCTGCAAACTCCTCCGGGCGAAGTCTATACAGCATTGGAACGCGGTGTCGTACAAGGGTATGGCTGGCCTTTACAGGGGGTTCTGGACCTTGGTTGGCAAGAAGTCACCAAGTACCGGGTCGATCCTGGTTTCTATCAGGTCGATGTCAATGCTCTGGTCAACCTCAATACCTGGAACAAGCTGACGCAGGAGCAACGCGACTTTCTGACTAAAATGGCCGAGTGGGTCGAAGGCACGCAATTGGAGAACGCGCGCCTGAACGAAGAAGAGAAGAAGAAACAAGCTGAAGCGGGCATCGAAACCATCCAGTTCGCTGGCGAACAAGCGGCTCAGTGGGAAGCTACCGCCAAGCGCACAGGATGGGATCAGTTGGCCAAACAGGCGCCGGCCGACGAAGTCAAGCGTCTGCGCGAGCTGCTTACCAAGAACTAAACAAGTACCCGGTTGGGCAAATATCGGAACAGGTAGTTTTCGTTGGATAGTCAACGGGTTGCGAGAAAAGAGGGCGGGTTCGGGGACCGAAGGTGGTAGCAGTAGTACTAGTATGGATAGTCTTCTTGTACTAGCTTAGGATGCTGTCATAATAGGTCCCATACCCGAAATCTTTCTCCAAGAGTGACTGATATGGCCCAAACTCTTTACGACAAATTATGGTCGGCCCATGTGGTCGATCAAGATGCCGACGGCACCTGTCTGCTGTATATCGACCGGCATCTTCTGCATGAAGTCACCAGCCCTCAGGCATTCGAGGGCCTGGCCTTGGCCAAGCGCGCGCCATGGCGCACCGACGCCAACCTGGCCGTGGCAGACCATAACGTGCCCACTAGTGCGCGTAGCGAAGGTATTAAAGATCCGGTTTCTCGTCTGCAGGTAGATACCTTGGACGAAAACTGCGAAACCTTCGGCATCACCGAATTTCGCATGAACGACATGCGACAAGGCATTGTGCACGTCATAGGACCCGAACAAGGCGCGACTTTGCCCGGCATGACCGTGGTTTGCGGCGATTCGCACACCAGCACCCATGGCGCAGTGGGCGCTTTGGCCTTCGGTATTGGCACGTCCGAAGTCGAGCACGTGTTGGCAACGCAGACCCTGTACATGAAGAAGAGCAAAAATATGCTCATTCAGGTAGAGGGCGACTTGCCTTTGGGCTGTACCGCCAAAGACCTGGTGCTTTACATTATCGGCCAGATCGGCACCGCTGGTGCTACCGGGTACGCCATCGAGTTTGGCGGGCCGGCCGTGCAAGCGCTTTCTATTGAAGGGCGCATGACGGTGTGCAATATGGCTATCGAAGCCGGTGCCCGGTCCGGCATGGTGGCTGTCGACGATAAGACTATCGAGTACTTCCGCGGACGTCCGTATGCTCCCAAAGGTGCTCAGTGGGACGAGGCGGTGCAGTACTGGAAAACGCTGCACAGCGATGAAGGCGCACATTTCGACCGAGTGGTGCGCATTGACGCCAGCCAGGTAAAGCCGCAAGTCAGCTGGGGCACGTCGCCCGAGATGGTGGTTTCAGTGGAAGATCGGGTTCCCGACCCCGCTACTGAGACGGATCCGGTACGTCGCAAAGGCATGGAACGAGCTCTGGAATATATGGGCCTGCAGGCCAATACCCCCATCTCCGACATCAAGATCGATCGCGTCTTTATCGGATCGTGCACAAACTCGCGCATCGAAGACCTGCGTTCGGCTGCCGAGGTGGTGAAGGGCAAGCGGGTGGCAGGCAACGTCAAGCAGGCAATGATCGTCCCGGGTTCCGGCTTGGTCAAGAGCCAGGCCGAACAAGAAGGGCTGGACAAAGTGTTTCTTGAAGCCGGCTTCGAGTGGCGCGAGCCCGGGTGCTCCATGTGCCTGGCCATGAACGCCGACCGCCTCGAGCCAGGCGAGCGTTGTGCGTCCACTTCAAACCGCAACTTCGAAGGACGCCAGGGTCATGGGGGCCGCACCCATCTTGTAAGCCCCGCCATGGCGGCGGCAGCGGCCATTGCCGGGCACTTCGTCGACGTTCGCAATTTCCAATAGGGGCGCCTCATGCAATCGTTTGTGACTCATAAGGGCCTGGTGGCCCCGCTGGACCGTGAAAACGTAGACACGGACCTCATTATTCCCAAGCAGTTTCTGAAGTCGATCAAGCGCACGGGCTTCGGGCCCAATTTGTTCGACGAACTGCGGTATCTGGATCATGGCGAACCGGGCATGGACCACTCGAAGCGGCCGTTGAACCCCGATTTCGTGTTGAACAAGCCGCGCTATCAGGGCGCTTCAATATTGTTGACCCGCAAGAACTTCGGTTGCGGGTCAAGCCGAGAGCACGCCCCCTGGGCCTTGGACCAATTCGGATTTCGCGCAATCATTGCACCGTCTTTTGCCGATATTTTCTTTAACAACAGTTTCAAGAACGGCTTGTTGCCCATTGTGTTGTCCGAAGACGAAGTCAGCCGATTGTTCAAAGAAGTCGAGGCCCAGGAAGGCTATGAACTGACCATCGATTTGCCACAGCAGATTGTGACGACTCCTGATGGCCGGCAAATTCCCTTCGATGTAGAGCCCTCGCGCAAAGAGAAGCTGCTGCAAGGGTTGGACGAGATAGCCACGACCTTACAAAAGGCCGACAAGATCCGCGCTTTTGAGGCGGCGCGCTTGCAACGCCATAGCTGGCTTCACAGTGGCCCGGCCGCCTGAATATTCCTAAACAAAAAATTCCATAATGACTCACAAAATAGCTGTACTGCCCGGCGACGGCATCGGGCCCGAAATCACTGAACAAGCCTTGCGTGTACTTACTGCGCTGGGGCTCGATATTGAAACCGAAACCCAGCCTGTGGGGGGCGCCGCCTATGCCGCTCACGGCCACCCATTGCCGCCCGCGACGCTTGAGCTGGCCAAGAATTCTTCGGCCATCTTGTTTGGCGCCGTCGGCGACTGGAAATACGACTCACTCGCGCGCGAACTGCGGCCCGAGCAAGCCATCTTGGGCTTGCGCAAGGCCCTGGGCCTGTTCGCCAATCTTCGGCCGGCCATTCTGTATCCTCAGCTGGCCAATGCCTCGTCTTTAAAGCCCGAAGTTGTCGCCGGACTGGATATTCTCATTGTGCGTGAGCTGACGGGCGATATTTACTTCGGGCAGCCCAGGGGTGTGCGCACGGTGGAAGAGGGCCCCTTCAAAGGGGAGCGTCAGGGGTTCGACACCATGCACTATGCAGAATCCGAGGTTCGACGCATCGCCCATATCGCTTTCCAGGCAGCACAGAAGCGCAGCAGGAAGCTATGCAGCGTGGATAAAGCCAACGTGCTCGAAACGTCTCAGTTCTGGCGGGATACGGTCATTGACGTCGCCAAGGAATATTCCGACGTCCAGCTCACCCACATGTATATAGACAACGCAGCCATGCAGCTGGTCAGGGCCCCGAAAGAGTTCGACGTCGTGGTCACGGGCAATTTATTTGGCGACATTCTGTCCGACGAGGCTGCTATGTTGACGGGGTCAATCGGCATGCTGCCATCGGCCTCCTTGAATGCCTCAAATCAGGGTCTGTACGAGCCCAGTCATGGCTCAGCGCCCGACATTGCCGGCCAGAATATCGCTAACCCCCTGGCCACCATATTGTCGGCTGCCATGTTGCTGCGTTATTCGCTAGGCGCCACCGCGGAGGCCAAGAAGATTGAGTCAGCTGTGGAGGCGGTGCTGGAGCAGGGGTTGCGTACTGCCGACATCTACGAACCGGGAACGACACGCGTCAGCACCTCCGAAATGGGGGATGCAGTACTTAAGGCGCTAAAATAGTCTAGTTCCAGGTTTTTATCTTTAAAAGTTGACTTATATGACGCAATCCGTAGGTTTGATCGGGTGGCGCGGCATGGTGGGCTCAGTCCTGATGCAGCGCATGCGCGACGAAAACGATTTTTCGCTTTTTGAACCGGTTTTCTTCTCTACCAGTAATGCGGGCGGTTCAGCTCCAGGCTGGGCAGATGGCGCGGGCCCCTTGCAAGACGCCTACGACATCGATGCTCTGAAGAAACTGCCCATTATTGTGACTGCGCAGGGTGGAGATTACACCTCGGCCGTTTATCCAAAGTTGCGCGAAGCGGGCTGGGACGGCATCTGGATTGACGCCGCCAGCACACTGCGCATGAACGACGATGCCATTATTGTGCTTGACCCGGTCAATCGTCCTGTAATTGATGCCGCGCTGGGCAGGGGGGTCAAGAATTTTATCGGGGGCAACTGCACGGTCAGCTGCATGCTCATGGGTTTGGCAGGGCTGTTCAATAACGACCTTGTCGACTGGATGACCAGTATGACGTATCAGGCGGCATCGGGTGGTGGTGCGCAACACATGCGCGAGTTGCTGACGCAGTTTGGCATCATCAACGCAACCGTCAAAACCCTGCTCGATGACCCCGCCTCTGCAATTCTGGAAATTGATCGGGGCGTGTTGGGTATACAGCAGCACACAGAACTGCCCACCGATCAATTTGGGGTGCCCCTGGCTGGCAGCCTTATTCCCTGGATCGATAAAGACCTGGGTAACGGCGTATCGCGCGAAGAATGGAAGGCCGAAGCCGAAACCAACAAAATCCTGGGACGCGGTTCCGCGTTTGGCACAGAGCCGACGCGCATCGATGGCCTCTGCGTACGTATCGGCGCCATGCGCTGCCACAGCCAGGCGCTCACTATCAAGCTGAAGCGTGATGTGCCCCTGGATGAAGTCTCTTCCATGATCGCGGAAGGCTCTAAGTGGGCCAAAGTTGTGCCCAACGAGCGTGAAGCCACCATGAATCAGCTGACACCCGTGGCAGTTACGGGTACGCTTGATATACCGGTGGGGCGTCTGCGCAAGATGTCCATGGGTCCCGAGTATCTTAGTGCCTTTACCGTAGGCGATCAGTTACTATGGGGTGCGGCCGAACCTCTGCGTCGCATGCTGCGAATAGCGTTGGGCGAACTATAGAACTTATATGAACAGAACCTGCGTTGCCGCCACTACATGGGTCCATCGCGCTGTCCATGCGGCTCTTGCTGCAACAGCCGGTCTGATGATGTGTTCGGCGGCTTACGCAGTAAGCTTCGGGCATTCCCGCATGGTTTCCGGGCCGGGCCAGCCCCTCGGTATCGATGTATCGGTCGTGGGGCTCAGTCCTGCCGAAACCGCCTCCTTGCAGGTGCAGGCGGCGCCTATGGGCGCATGGCGCCAGGCGGGCCTTATGCCACCGGTCGATCCGGCTACCTTGCGGTTCAAGGTGGTGCCGGGCGTAATGTCCGACACACGGGTTATACAAATCCGCTCGTCAGAGCCTTTCAATGGCCCCGTCGCCGATTTATTGCTGCAGGTCACCACTCCGGTAGGACAGCAACAGCATCAAGTCAGCGTCCTGTCTCATGTCGGTCAGGTTCAGCCCGCAGCAGGCCATAGCGCCCCCATCCAGGGCCAATCATCTAATCCGTACGCTACAGCCTCAGGCACCGAACAGCGCCGCCCTTCCATTCGGGTAAAACGGGGCGACACGCTTTTTGCGATATCTCGCCGCAATGCGGTGCAAGGCGTAACCGTCTATCAGATGATGGTTGCTCTGCAACGGGCCAATCCCAAGGCTTTCATTCACGACAATATGAACTTGGTGCGCGCTGGCGCCACCTTGCATATGCCTGATCGTGCGGCGCTTATCGCAGTGTCCGATGCCGAAGCCCGCCGAATTTTTGTACGGCAAGCTCAGGCATTCGCCCAATACCGCCAGCGGCTCGCCGCTCAGCGAGCAGCCCTTGCACAACCGGGTTCTGCAGAGCAGGGTCGAGTCGGTTCCGTCGATACTCCCAACGATTTCAATTCAGGGTCGGTAGCGCGCGATCAGCTGGTGCTGTCCATGCCCGGCCGCAGCGATGCGGCGGACGATCAACAAGCAGCAACCAGCAAGAACATACGCGAGTCCCAGCAACGCGTTTCTCAGCTTGAAGAGAACGTTAAAAGCCTGAACCAGGCATTACGCTCACAAGGGGAGGCGGCTCGTAGTGCAGTCGTAGAAGGGGTGACCAGTCTGGGCGAGTCTCTTTCCGAGGTGGCCGAGACATTGACGCCCACCACGTCCGGTTCCAACTCCCCTAGCGACGATGCCGGGGCCTCCGAAACTGATGATGATGCGGTCTTGAATGGCGCGCCTCGGGACACAAACAATAAGACTGGCCCAGGCGGCTCGATGACGGGCACAGGTCTTGACTCGACCAAAGGGGTCGGTAACGCGGCAACTGTAGAGTCGCAGACCGAAGCTTCTGCCAAGGGTGCTTCATCTGGTCCAGGCAGCAGTGCGACAAAAGGGGAGTCCGCAACCAGCGGCACTGCGACAGAAGCGGACTCCGCAACCAGCGGCAGCGCTTCTGAGTCGCCGTCTACCAACGCGCACTCATCTCCGAAATCCACCCAAGGGACGGCCCCCGGGCAGCCTCCCCAGGGTTCTGCGTCGTCGGCGTCCATCCCTGGGGCGCCATCGCCCCAGTCGTCCCGGTCTGACCCGGGTTCCACTTTGGCTCCCCAGTCATCCCGGTCTGACCATGGGTCCACATTGCAGCAGCAGTCAACCCGGGGGGCCACTGCTGGGCAACCCCTCAACGGGCCTGCATCGCCAGAAAGTCCTTCTTCACCAAACTCGTCGGTGCCTTCGGCATCTTCCGACGATTCGGGATCCAGTCGGGAGGCCGTTATAGGTTCTGCGCCTGGCGTAGGCTCGGGCGCAACGCCGCAGTCCGGCGGAGTGTCCCAAGAGTCTGCATCAACGGTCCGCGACCCCAACGGCATAAGCGCCTCCCCGGGCGATTCATCGGGCGCCGCAAACCAGCGGCTATCGCTTGCTGCAGGCAGTGATGCTGGCCGAGCCTTGGACGAGAACCAAGGTGCAGCTACCGCGGCGTCCTCACCGGGACCGGCTAGTGCTTCGGGCGTCGCGCCCGCCGCCAACGGCTCAGCTACGCAAGCTCCCGGCGCTACACAAACTGCGCCTGCCGATTCACCCAACACTGTCGATTCCAATCAATCAGAGCAATCCGTGTCCTGGTTTCAAGAATATTCACTGGTCATTATCACCGCAGCTCTGGCTTTAATCGTGCTGCTTATTGCTTGGGTATTGCGACGCGCCAATTCGAAGCGGGACGACTCAGGAGTCACCCCGGCCATGGTTCAAGAGAAATTGAACTCTATTGATCTTGATTTAGATCAGCCGCCCAGCAATACCCGCGCCGACAGAAAGTAGGCGCGGTATGTCGCGAATTGCGATGGGCCTGGCCTATGACGGCCAGCCGTGGCTGGGTTGGCAGACTCAGCCAGGCGGTAGAACGGTGCAAGATGCACTTGAAGCGGCCTTAGCCAGGTTCTTGGATCAGCCTGTTGCAACGATTTGCGCCGGACGCACGGATACGGGCGTACACGCCTTATCTCAGGTGGTGCACATAGACACTTCTGTGCAGCGCCGCGCCGAATCATGGGTGCGAGGCTTGAATGCTTTGCTGCCTCAGAGCATAGCCGTACAGTGGGCTCAACCGGTCGACGACAGTTTTCATGCGCGGTTCTCGGCCTTGTCTCGGACTTACGTGTATATTGTCCGTAATCATCGGGTGCGTTCCCCGCTAAGCCATGGCAGAGTGGGCTGGGTATACCACGCTCTAAGCCTAAAGCCCATGCAGGACGCTGCGCAACGCCTGCTAGGCGAGCACGACTTCAGCTGCTTTCGATCGTCTGAATGCCAAGCGGCAAGCCCCGTACGCACAGTGCAGCGTGCGGATGTCATTCAGATGGGCGACCATTTTCTGTTCGTCTTCAAGGCCAACGCATTCTTGCATCACATGATACGCAACATCATGGGGGCACTGATATATGTGGGTCTTGGCCGCCAACCGCCCGACTGGGTGGATTTTCTGTTAAACCAGAAAGATCGCCGCTTGTCCGCCCCGACGTTTTCGCCTGCCGGACTTTATCTGGCCCATGTCGAATATCCGACTCATTACGCCTTACCCGAGACTGGCGTGCGCGAACTGTGCGCGACGCACTTAGGAATTTGTTGAACGAGGAAGCCGTGCACACTCGCACTCGAATCAAAATTTGCGGACTGACCCGAACCGAACACGCCCAGGCGGCGGCTGATGCAGGCGCCGATGCCATCGGACTGGTTTTCTATCCCAAGAGTCCGCGTTATATCGCGCCTGAGCGCGCTCGCGAATTGCGCCGTGCACTTCCTGCCATGGTCGATGTCATTGCGCTGTTTGTTAATCCTTCGCAGGACGAAGTCCAAAGGGTGATTGACCTGGTTCAACCAGAGTTGCTTCAGTTTCACGGAGACGAAAGCCCTCAGTTCTGCCGTAGCTTCGATCGTCGTTATCTGCGCGGTTTTCGCATTGGCGGCCCGCAAATGCTTACGCCGGAAGCCGTCTTGGCCGAGTGCCGGCGTTTTCCGGACGCAGCAGCCTGGTTGTTTGACAGTCACAGCAGCGGCTATGGGGGTAGCGGGCTATCTTTTGATCCGCACCTACTTAGCGCAGTGCGCAGCGCAGAGGATAGCCGGCCCTTGATACTGGCCGGTGGGCTCAAAATCGAATCTGTACGGGCAAGCATCGAGAAGCTTCGACCCTACGGGGTAGATGTGAGCAGCGGGGTGGAAGATGCGCCGGGTATGAAATCGACCGAGAAGATCCAGCGGTTTATTGCCGCCGCCTAGGGTGACGCTGTGCTGCCCAACGCCGGCTGACATTAACGCGTATTGAGGTGGCCTTGCCCAGTGCACGCCGGGCGCGACGAAGATGGTTTGACAGCCGACGATCGGTTATATATAATTATTTTCTTTCTAGGCGGTTAGCTCAGTTGGTTAGAGCGCTACGTTGACATCGTAGAGGTCGCTGGTTCGAATCCAGTACTGCCTACCAGATTTTCAAGCAATGCATCTAAAGCATTGCTTACTTGTATAAGCCGCTGGCCAAAAGCTCAGCGGCTTTTTTGCGTGCGCACTTTTCGCTTGCCTTTGCCAGCCAGGCCGTCGTCCTGCAGTGCGCTGTTGCCTGCGCACAAACTTATCCGTGGTTGTGACCTCTTACGCCATTTTCCCTTCGAGATTGAACTCCTTTTGAGTTTCCTCAATCTATTTCTACTTGAGAATCATTTTTATTTATATAATCAACAAGACGGGCCCCGAGCTGGCTCGTCTGGTTCATCAACTTTTGCATATTCAAGAATTCAGGAGCACGCATGGGATCGAAAGCAGGGTCAGCACACGTAATGAAGTCATTGCTGTTGGCGGGCGCGCTTGCCGCTTCAGCTTTGTCAGCTGC
>JAJUGB010000079.1 GCA_029268595.1 Alcaligenaceae bacterium
CGAACTTTCATCCAGTCTGGAAGCGCCCCTGCTCGAGCTGGCTACCCTTGCGTTGTGTTCACCGCTATTGCCCCATGCAGACCGCTCGGCTACCAATATATTGGGCATGGCTCGCGCTTATATTCGCGCCCATGCTGCTGCGCCAGAGCTCTGCCCGCAGCAAGTCGCGCAAGGCCTCGGTATTTCAGTTCGATCATTACAGAAGGTATTTGCGGCTGTGGGCGAGCATCCTTCTGCTTGCATCCTGGATGAACGACTCGTCCGTGCAGCCGCGCTATTACGGACCGCCGGTGCAAACGACCGAAGCGTCTGGGAAATCGGCCAGCGTTGCGGCTTTAAAGATCCCAGCCATTTTTCTCGGGCGTTTCGGAAGCGATACGGCGTCACGCCTCGTGAATGGCGATTCGCATCCAGTCAATCGTCTTGCGCGTAAAGGCCATTATCGCCAGGCAATGCGCGCTACATATGCTGTGTTCAAGCTGTCACAACCACCACTTACAGGAGGCAAGCATGAATGCGCAGCAAAAGGTATTGAACGGACTTCCGTCCGTAAAGGTGGCCATCGTACAAACGCCGCCGGCGTTCTTGAATAAGGACAAAACGCTCGACATTGCGTGCCAGCGTATCGAAGAAGCGGCCGCCAACGGAGCAAACGTTATTGCTTTCAGTGAAGCCTGGGTGTCGGGTTATCCGTATTGGGGCGAAGGTTGGGAAAGTCGCCTTGGGGACTGGATTGATGTGCGCACGGCGTTTTACGACAACGCACTGATGATACCCAGCGACGACACCCGGCGGTTATGCGAGGCCGCGGCCAAGGCCAACGCCGTAGTCATCATGGGATGCAACGAGCTGGATTCCGAGGTGTCCAGCCATACCATTTACAACACCCTGCTCTTTATTGATAACCATGGCGCCATACTGGGCCGACACCGGAAGATCATGCCGACTTTTGTGGAACGTGCGGTGTGGGGCCAAGGGGACGCCAGCGGCATTAAAAGCTATGCCACCGACTTCGGCCGCATCGGCGGGCTCATTTGCGGTGAGCATCTCATGACGCTTGCCCGGGCGCATCTCATTTCGCAGGGCGAAGATATTCATCTCGGTATGTTCCCAGGGGCATTCGCCCTGCATACGGGACCCAAGCTCGAAGAGCTGGACGACACCGGGAATCAGTTCTGGGGGTACACGTCGTGCCGGGCACATGCATTCGAAGCCGGAGCTTTTGTGATGGCTTCGTGCGGAATAATGGACGAGAGCGCCCTACCGTCTGGCTTTGCTTTACGGGACACGCTAAACACGGATTACGCCAAGGGCGGTAGCGCCGTTTATGCACCCATTGGAATTCCCATGGCGCCCCCTACTTTGGGCGACACCATAGTGTATGCCGACTGTCCCGCGCAAATGATCAAGATCGCCAAGGCCATTATCGATACTTGCGGACACTACTCACGGAAGGACTTGTTCTCGTTAACTGTAGGGGGCCCGAATACGCAAATAGCAACTCAAACCTTGGAATCAGCCAAACCGTCCGAACTCGATCGCGTCGCGGACCGATACGAGCTTAGCCGCGCTGATCTGGAGTCGGCGCTGGAGACGGTAGCTGCTTCTGCATCCTCTTAAGCTCTAGCCTCCGTGGACGGTCGAAGCTGGAGCGGATAACAATCCATTTGCAACTTCACCTATGTCTGGCATAGCTGTTACGCTGCAGGAATGAAGTCAGCTAGCGGACTTGCCATCGGTATTGCGATTGGCGTTGCCATTGGCGCCGCCATGGATAATATCGCGAGCGGCATCGGTATTGGCATCGCCATAGGCATCGCTATGGGGCTGGTCCTCAAATAGGCCGCTACCTTTAGCGATCGTTCCGAGGCTAGGCCCGCCGCCTATTTAGAAAGGCGCAAAAAAAGCCTCCCAGAAAGGTCGGCTTTGATAGCGGAGCGTGCTCCAACCATTAAAGCGCAACCCAAACTGGGAGGCTTTGATGTTGCGGTCGACGCCCTTGCGGAAAGCCAACCACAACAGAACCTTTTATTCCTCGTCGGCTGCTGCTTCAACCTCGGGACGATCAACCAATTCCATGAAAGCCATGGGAGCATTGTCGCCTTGACGGAAGCCCATTTTCAGAACACGGGTGTAACCACCATTACGTTCTTTATAACGGGGACCGATTTCGGAGAACAGCTTGGTCACGGCGTCACGGTCACGCAGACGGGCGAAGGCCAGACGGCGGTTTGCCAGGGTGGGTTCTTTGCTCAGCGTGATGAGAGGCTCGACTACGCGGCGCAGCTCTTTAGCTTTAGGCAGCGTGGTCTTGATAGCTTCGTGGGTGATCAGGGATACAGCCATGTTGCGGAACATCGCCAGGCGATGGCTGCTGGTGCGGTTCAGTTTGCGAAGGCCACTACGGTGACGCATAGGTTTTCCTTTGAATCTTCATGAGCACCACAAACAGAAGGCGTTGTGGCACCCGGGTTAACCGGCTCTTCTATCAACAATGTTGCGGGCCGTTTTTAAATTTGGGTTGAGAAGCGGCGCTTTCGGCACATGGCCGCCCAAAAGGCAGCCATTCTACCGGAAACTATACTTCTGGAAACCGAGCTCCTGTTTAGGGGCGCTCGAGGCCCAGGGGCGGCCAGTTCTCGAGCTTCATGCCCAAGGTCAAGCCACGCGCGGCCAATACTTCTTTAATCTCGTTAAGCGACTTACGACCCAGGTTGGGGGTCTTGAGCAGTTCGTTCTCGGTGCGCTGAATGAGATCGCCGATGTAGTAGATGTTTTCGGCCTTGAGGCAGTTGGCCGAACGCACCGTAAGCTCGAGGTCGTCGACAGGACGCAGCAAAACGGGGTCGATCTGCGGCGCGCCACGGCTTGGGGCCACTTCGTAGTCGCCGGCGCCTTCCAGTGCAGCAAAGACCGAAATCTGGTCCATCAGGATGCGGGCCGATTGACGTACCGCTTCCTCGGGCGAAATAACGCCGTTGGTTTCGATATCGAGAATCAGTTTGTCCAAGTCCGTACGCTGCTCGACACGAGCGCTTTCTACGGTGTAGCTGACGCGACGCACAGGGCTGTACGATGCATCAAGCAAAATACGGCCGATGGTGTGGGTGCGTTCGTCCGACAGGGCACGCACGTTACCGGGCACGTAGCCGCGGCCTTGTTCCACTTTGATGTGGATTTCCAGCTTGCCGGCTTCGGTCAGGTTGGCGATGACGTGATCGGGGTTGACGATTTCTACGTCGTGGGGCAGTTCGATATCGCCGGCCACCGCGACGCCTGCGCCTTGCTTGCGCAGTACCAGGGTGACTTCTTCGCGGTTATGGAGCTTGAAAACGACGCCCTTGAGGTTCAGCAGAATATCAACCACGTCTTCGCGTACGCCCGGAATGGTCGAGTACTCGTGCACGACACCGGTCATCTGAACTTCGGTGGGTGCGTAACCGGTCATCGACGAGAGCAGGATGCGGCTCATGGCGTTGCCCAGAGTGTGGCCATAGCCCCTTTCGAAGGGCTCCATCACGACGCGCGCGTGGTTCTTGCCCACGGGTTCGACTTCAATGGAACGGGGCTTTAGAAAACCTTGAGACGACATGTATATTCCTTTTCAATACCCTCGGCTCGTTACACCGATAAGGCTGACGGAAGAAACCGGCATAGCCGGCGATAGAATCGCAAAGCCCACTTTCTCGGCAACGCCGAAAGAAGTGGGCCCAGCAAGGCGGGCACGAGCCCGCCGCACAAATTAGCGCGAATACAATTCGACGACCATCGACTCGTTGACGTCGCGAGCGACATCAGCGCGGTCGGGAACCTGCTTGAAGGTGCCGGTCAGTTTGCTGGCGTCGACTTCAACCCACTGGGGGAAGCCTTGGCCGCTGGCCAGGTCGAGCGATTCCTTGATGCGAAGCTGGCCTTTGGCCTTTTCGCGGATCGAGATTACGTCGCCGGGCTTGACGATCAAGGAAGCGATGTCGGCGGTACGGCCGTTGAGCTCGATGGAGCGGTGGTTAACCAGCTGACGAGCTTCGGCGCGGGTCGAACCGAAACCCATGCGGTACACCACGTTATCCAAACGTGATTCCAGCAACTGGATCAAGGTTTCACCGGTGTTGCCGCGACGGCGTTCGGCTTCTTCGAAGTACTTGCGGAACTGTTTTTCCAGAACGCCGTACATACGCTTGAGTTTCTGCTTCTCGCGCAGCTGCAGGCCGAAGTCCGAAGTGCGAGCGCCCGAAGTACGGCCATGCTGGCCGGGCTTGGACTCGATCTTGCACTTGGAGTCGAGCGAGCGGCGAGCGCTCTTGAGAAACAGGTCGGTACCCTCGCGACGCGAGAGTTTGCATTTGGGTCCAATATAACGTGCCATGCTTACCTCTTAGATACGACGACGCTTGGGCGGACGGCAGCCGTTGTGCGGCACAGGCGTGACGTCAGAGATGCTGGAGATCTTGATGCCCAGAGCATTGAGAGCGCGCACGGACGACTCGCGGCCGGGGCCGGGGCCCTTGATGCGCACTTCAAGGTTCTTGATACCGTATTCCTGAGCCACACGGCCCGCAGTTTCAGCGGCAACCTGTGCAGCAAAGGGCGTGGATTTACGCGAACCCTTGAAGCCAGCACCACCCGAGGTAGCCCAGGACAGTGTGTTGCCCTGGCGGTCGGTAATGGTGATGATCGTGTTGTTGAACGAAGCGTGGACGTGTGCAACTCCGTCCGACACGTTCTTCTTGACTTTTTTGCGTACGCGCGACGCGCCGCTGGAAGAAGCTTTCGCCATCTTTTATGTCCTCGATTATTTCTTCAGGGAAGCCGCAGCGCGACGCGGACCCTTGCGGGTGCGGGCGTTAGTACGGGTGCGCTGGCCGCGAACGGGCAGACCGCGCTTGTGACGCATGCCACGATAGGTTCCCAGATCGATCAGACGCTTGATCGACAGTTGTACTTCACGACGCAGGTCGCCTTCAACGGTGAACACGCCGACGTGTTCACGGATGCGCTCGAGTTCTTCGTCGGTAAGATCTTTAACCTTTTTCGTGCAATCGATACCCGATGCTTCGCAGATCTTGCGAGCACGAGTACGACCAATACCAAAAATAGCGGTAAGTCCGATCTCGGCGTGTTGATGCGGCGGAATGTTGATGCCAGCAATACGGGCCATGACTGTTCCTTGTTAAATCTGTTGCGTTGCGGCCATTAGCCTTGGCGCTGCGTGTGACGCGGGTCGGTGCAGATGACACGCACCACGCCGTGACGTTTAATGATCTTGCAGTTGCGGCAGATCCGCTTTACCGATGCCATTACCTTCATGGTTGACTCCTAGTTTCCTTTAGACCGGCCGCCTACTTAGAGCGGAATACAATCCTGGCTCGTGATAAGTCATAGGGCGTGAGCTCCACTGTGACCTTATCACCCGGCAGGATCCGGATATAGTGCATACGCATCTTGCCCGATATGTGACCCAACACCACGTGGCCGTTTTCAAGCTTGACGCGAAAAGTTGCGTTGGGGAGGTTCTCGAGGACCTCGCCCTGCATTTGTATGACGTCGTCTTTTGCCATTATTTTCTTCTTACCGCATTGGCAGTCCCGCACCCTTGAAGTTGGCCTTCTTGAGCAGCGAGTCGTACTGGTGAGACATCATGTAAGCCTGGGCTTGAGCCATGAAGTCCATGGTGACCACCACAATAATCAACAAAGAGGTGCCGCCAAAGTAAAACGGAACGTTCCAGCGCATTTGCATGAACTCGGGCAGCAGGCACACGAGCGTGATGTAAATGGCTCCTGCCAGTGTCAGACGCAGGAGGATCTTGTCGATATACCGCGACGTCTGCTCACCCGGACGGATTCCAGGAACGAAGGCTCCGCTTTTCTTCAGGTTGTCTGCCGTTTCACGACTGTTGAACACCAGAGCCGTGTAGAAAAAGCAGAAGAAAATAATAAGCGACGCAAATAAAGTTACATACAAGGGCTGACCGGGAGACAAAGCCGCGGCAAGATCACCGAGCCAGCGCATGTTCGGGTTACTGGAGAACCAGCTGGTTACCGTCGCCGGAAGCAAAATAATCGACGAAGCGAAAATGGGCGGAATGACTCCGGACATGTTCAGCTTCAGGGGCAGATGAGAGCTTTGCCCGCCATAGATTTTGTTTCCGACCTGGCGCTTGGCATAGTTGACCGTAATGCGACGCTGGCCACGTTCGACAAACACCACGAAATACGTGACGGCCACCACCAGCACCAGGATGAACAGCGCCGACAAAATGGACATCGCGTCAGTACGCACGAGATCCAGCATGCCGCTCAATGCACTGGGCAAGCCCGCCACAATACCGGCAAAGATAATGATGGAAATACCATTACCAATGCCCCGTTCGGTGATTTGTTCGCCCAGCCACATGATGAACATGGTGCCGGTGACCAAAGTCACTACCGTGGTGAAACGGAACATCAAACCAGGATCTATGGCCAAACCGGGCTGCGACTCCAGGGCCACAGAGATGCCAACAGCTTGAATCAACGCCAGCAGAACCGTGAAGTATCGGGTGTATTGGGTGATTTTGCGCCGGCCGGATTCGCCTTCTTTCTTAAGCGCTTCCAGCGAAGGCACAACCACCGCCATCAACTGCATGATGATGGACGCCGAGATATACGGCATGATCCCCAGGGCGAACACCGAGAAACGCTCGAGTGCGCCCCCGGAGAACATGTTGAACAAGCCCAGAATACCGCCCTGGTTTTGCTGGAACATCTCGGCCAATGCATCGGGGTTGATGCCGGGCACCGGTATGTGGGTGCCCAACCGGTACACCACCAAAGCAAGCAACAGGAACACGATACGGCGCTTCAAGTCGCCGTAACGGGCTCCGGTTTTGCCCTGTACCTGAGCTTTTGCCACCCGTTACCCCTTAAGCGAGCGAACCGCCGGCTGCTTCAATGGCAGCACGGGCTCCTGCAGTGGCGCTGATGCCACGCAGGCTGACCTTACGGGAAAGTTCACCCGATTTGATGACTTTGGCGTAGCGCACCATCTGACCGACAATGCCAGCCTGCTTCAGAACCTGAACGTCGATTTCGTCGACGGGCAGGCGCTCGAGCTCGGACAGACGAACTTCGGCATACAGATGCTGGTTCATGGACGTGAAGCCGCGCTTGGGCAGGCGACGATACAAAGGCATCTGACCGCCTTCGAAGCCGACCTTGTGGAAGCCGCCGGAACGCGACTTCTGACCCTTGTGACCGCGACCTGCAGTCTTGCCCAGGCCCGAACCGATGCCACGGCCTACGCGGCGCTTGGCATGCTTGCTGCCGGGAGCCGGCTGCAGAGTATTGAGTTGAGTTACAGACATCCCGATTCCTTTCAGGCTTCCGAGACGGTGACGAGGTAATCCACTTTACGGATCATCCCGCGAACCTCGGGCGTATCGACCAACACGCGGCTGCTGTTGATTCGGCGCAGACCCAGACCACGAACGGTGTCGCGGTGGGATTGCTTGGTGCCGATGACAGAGCGCACGAGCGTTACTTTGATTTGCTTCTGTGTCGTCATGACGTACCCCAGAATTTCTTCGACCGACTTGCCGCGCTTGGCAGCGATGTCGGCGGGCGTCGAGCAGGCGCGCAGGCCGTTCAACGTGGCGCGAACCAGGTTGTACGGGTTGCTGGAGCCCAGGCTCTTGGCCACAACGTTGCGAACGCCCATCACTTCGAAGATGGCGCGCATCGGGCCGCCGGCGATCACACCGGTACCTTCAGCCGCAGGCGAGATGAGAACGGTGGAGGCGCCGTGCTTACCGACCACTGTGTGGTGAAGCGTGCCGTTTTTCAGGGGCACTTTGTACAGACCGCGACGGGCCTGTTCCATTGCCTTCTGAACCGCAACCGGTACTTCGCGGGCCTTGCCCTTACCCATACCAATGCGGCCGTCGCCGTCGCCGACTACGGTCAGTGCTGCAAAGCTCATGGTGCGACCACCTTTGACCACTTTGCTGACACGGTTGACCGCAATCATCTTTTCGCGCATGCCGTCGTCGTTCTCTTTATCGGCGGCGTGCCTTCCTTGTGCTTTAGCCATTTGACAATCCTTGCTTAGAACTTCAGGCCGGCTTCACGCGCGGCATCGGCCAGCGCCTTGACGCGGCCATGATAACGGAAGCCCGAACGATCGAAAGCGACCTGCTCGATGCCGGCAGCCTTGGCCTTCTCGGCCACACGCTTGCCTACAATGTCCGCCGCGGCACGGTTGCCGCCATTGCCTTTTTGCTCGGCCAGCTGCTTGCGCACCTCGGGTTCGAGGGTCGACGCGCTGACCAGCACACGATCGCCTTCCGGCGAGATGATGTTTGCGTATATATGCAGGTTCGAGCGGAAGACCGAGAGGCGATGTACGCGCAGCTCGGTGATTTTCCGGCGAGTCGCCACTGCACGGCGCAAACGGGAGGTTTTCTTGTCCATGATTCGTCCTTGCCTGCGCGGTTACTTCTTCTTGGTTTCCTTGATGGCGACGTATTCGTCGGCATACCGAACGCCTTTGCCCTTGTAGGGCTCGGGACGACGATAGGCGCGAATTTCCGCTGCCACCTGCCCAACCACCTGCTTGTTGGAGCCCTTGACCACGATTTCGGTGGGTGTGGGGCACTCAATCTTGATGCCCTCGGGCACTTCGTGCAGGATGTCGTGCGAATAACCAAGCTGCAACTTCAGCGCATTGCCTTGCACCTGTGCGCGGAAACCCACGCCTACCAGGTTCAGTTTGCGTTCGAAGCCCTTGCTTACGCCAGTCACCATGTTGTTGACCAGGGAGCGCAGGGTGCCCGACATGGCTTTGGCCTGACGGGAATCGTTTGCAACAGTAAAAGAGAGCTCGTTGTTTTCCAGCGTGACGTTGACGTCGCCGGTCAGGGTCTGGCTGAGCGTGCCCAGCGGACCCTTGACGGTGATTTCGTTAGCCGCGATGACGGCGTCTACGCCCTGGGGCACGACGACGGGGTATTTTGCAATACGTGACATGTGGTGCTCCTTATGCGACGTAGCAAAGTACTTCGCCGCCCACGCCGTTGGCGCGAGCCTTGCGATCGGTCATCACGCCACGAGGCGTGGACACGATGGCGACACCCAGGCCGTTCATGACCTGAGGGATGGACTGACGACCTTTGTAGATACGCAGACCAGGACGCGACACGCGCTCGATGCGCTCGATAACCGGGCGACCGGCATAGTACTTAAGTGTGATTTCCAGCTGCGGCTTCGCTTTGTCGCCGTTTACCTGGAAGCCGTCGATATAGCCTTCGTCCTTCAGCACAGCGGCAATGGCCACCTTGAGCTTGGAGGAGGGCATGGTAACCGACGTTTTATTGACCTGTTGCGCATTGCGCACACGGGTCAACATATCGGCGATGGGATCGCTCATGCTCATGTTTGGTTCTCCTACCAGCTAGCTTTGGTCATGCCCGGCACTTCGCCACGCATTGTCATTTCGCGTAGCTTGTGGCGGGTCAGCCCGAACTTGCTGTATACGCCGCGCGGACGGCCGGTAACGATACAGCGGTTACGCATGCGCGTCGGGTTGGCATTGCGCGGCAGCTCTTGCAGTTGCAAGCGAGCTTGGTAGCGCTCTTCGTCCGATTTGGACTGGTCGTTGATGATGGCTTTCAGCGCAGCACGCTTGGGAGCGTATTTCTCAACCAGCTTGGCGCGCTTGATATCGCGATTGATCAGTGAAAGTTTGGCCACGTCATCGCCCCTTAGTTGCGGAACGGGAAGTTAAAGGCGCTGAGCAGAGCCTTAGCTTCGTCGTCGGTCTTGGCAGTGGTGGTGATGCTGATGTTCAAACCACGCACGGCGTCGATCTTGTCGTACTCGATTTCGGGGAAGATGATTTGCTCTTTAACCCCGACGTTATAGTTGCCACGGCCGTCGAACGCCCGACCCGACACACCGCGGAAGTCGCGGACGCGCGGCAAGGCCACGCTGATGAGGCGATCGAGGAATTCGTACATGCGCTGGCCACGCAAAGTGACCATGCAGCCGATGGGGTAGCCATCACGGATTTTGAAGCCGGCGATGGACTTACGGGTTTTGGTGACCACCGGCTTCTGGCCGGAGATCTTGGTCAGGTCGGCGACGGCGTGCTCGATGACTTTCTTGTCGGCAACAGCTTCGGACACACCCATGTTGAGGGTGATCTTGCTGATGCGCGGCACTTCCATGACGCTCTTGTAGCCGAACTTTTCCTGGAGGTCGGCCATGACCTTGCTGCGGTAAAACTCTTGTAAACGAGCCATGTTGTTCGCCCCTTATGCCTTCGCGCCAATTTCGGCGCCGCTGGAACGGAATACGCGGACCTTGCGGCCATCAACTTCTTTGATGCTGACGCGGTCGGCTTTGCCCGTTTCGGGATTGAAGATGGCCACATTGGAGATGTGGATGGGCATGGTCTTATCGACGATGCCGCCTTGTGTACCAGTCATGGGGTTGGGACGCACATGCTTCTTGACGACGTTGATGCCCTCGACCAATACATGATCGGCATCCACACGCTGGAGCACGGTGCCACGACGGCGCTTGTCGCGACCAGTCAATACAATGACTTCGTCGCCTTTACGGATTTTTTCCATGGTGGCTCCTTACAGCACTTCTGGAGCAAGCGATACGATCTTCATGAACTTTTCCGTACGCAGTTCGCGCGTGACGGGTCCGAAGATGCGGGTACCGATGGGTTCCAGTTTTGCGTTGAGCAACACGGCAGCATTGCCGCCAAACTTAATCAACGAGCCGTCTTTACGGCGAACGCCCTTAGCGGTACGAACCACTACTGCGTTGTAAATTTCGCCTTTTTTGACGCGTCCGCGCGGGGCCGCGTCTTTGACGCTGACTTTGATGACGTCACCGATCGCGGCATAACGGCGCTTGGAGCCGCCCAACACTTTGATGCACATGACAGAACGCGCACCTGTGTTGTCGGCCACGTCCAGCGTGGTCTGCATTTGTATCATGATTGTTCCTGTTCCAACTTAGCTGCGACGGCTGCCGGCTGGGTGCCAACTAATGCTACGCGGCCAGTTTTGGTCCCGTCAGATCTTTGACTTCTGCTTCAGGCAAGCTCCCGATTGATGCTGGGGTTGCTTGAACGCTAGATACCAATGACCCTGGGTTGAAATCTGCTGTTTTAACGTTTAAGGCTTACCGGCTGTTATGGCCGGGCCCTAAATGGTCGGACCTTGCTAGGGCTTTTAACTAGCAAGTCCATTAGTATAGAGCCGTGGTTGCAGGTTTGCAAGGGGTTTGTGGGTTTATTTGCCTGGTGTTGCTTTGGTGCGGCGTGTCTTGAGTTTAAGTGGCCGCCTGGCAGTGTTTGGGGACACTCGATTTGAGTTCTTTGCACCTGATTTGAGTTCTTTGCACCTCGATTGAGTTCTCTGCACCCCGATTTGAGTTCTTTGCACCTCGATCCGAGTTCTTGACACGCCGCGCGGCGGGCGGGGTGGGTAGCGCCCTCACGTCATGCGCCCGGCTAAAGCCGGGTCCCCGGGGTTTCGCAGTTCGACGGGGCGCGGGAAGAACTCGCCCTCCCTTCGGTCGGAGCTCACACAGCTTCCCGCTTAATTCCCCGCCGAACCACGAAACCACGGCGCATGCCAAAGTCGGGCGCCACCCACCCCACCCGCCACACGGCTGCATAGGAGTATGTTGGCGGCTGTTTATTGCCATCGACTGAGCTGGGGAGCGGCAGCTTTGCACTTGACTGAACTTGTAAGCGGGAGCCTTGTAATCGCTCGCATGGCGTAATCGCGGCCTCCGTTAGAGACGTCAAGACACTTCAGGAAGATGGCGATACGACGATCCGGCATCGAGGCTTCCAGACGGTTCTCGCGTACAGCTGACATCCAGACCTCCCGACAGTTCTCGCGTACAGCTGAGAGTCAGCACTCGAGCTGGGCCTAAAGACAGTCGGAATAGCGCTCCAGCCGAACCCACATGGCGATGGAAACGTACCATATTGCCCCCACGCTCAGGGGACGGGCGGCGCCTTTGAGTCTGGGGCTATCGCGTGCGCCGGCAGATTGGTCAATTCGGGGAGGCAAGGTCGCGGCTTGTTTGAGCGGGGCGCTTTCGGGAGCACTGCTCCCGACCCGCGAGTTCCGCGACCGCCCCGAATTGGCCAATCTGGCGGGAAGCCCGTAGGGGAACCCGTAGGGGAACCCATAGGGCCGCGTAGCGCAGCCCCAGACTCAGAGGGGCCGCCCGGCACCGGGTCAAGAACCCGGAGCACCCACCCCAGCCCCAACGCCGCCAATACTTCAGCCACAACCCCAAAAAATAAAGCCGTGCCAATCTACATAAGATTGCACGGCTTCATCCATCCCGCCCGCCTTAAGGAAGAGAGGCAGAACAACAAACAGAAATCAGAAACGTCCCGACAACAAGCTACCCGCGTTAGGCACACGACGCTCAAGGCCGAGCACGTCCAGCATCCGGTACACCGTGCTGACCGCTGCGGTCGTTACAGGAAGCCCCAACTGATCTTCAACCTGTTGCACCGACTGGAACGACGGCATCTGCACGCAGGCGGACAGAACGACCGCGTCCACACCCTTCGTGTTTACGCGTTTGATGTGCTCGGCCGGAGCCATAGGATCTTGGCGGCCCACTTCCAGGTTGTCGGGGATCTCGAGCGACACAGCATCCTGAACTTCAATGCCTTCGTTCTCGATGTAGTCCACCACTAATTGAGTCAGCGGCTTCATGTATGGAGTCAGGATCGACACCTTCTTCGCACCCATCGCGTGCAGACCCTGCACAAGGGCACCCGCGCTTGATACCACCGGAGCAGCGCCATTGTTGTCAACGGTGACCTGGTGCAGACGCTTTTCAGATTCGCGATGGTAGCCAAGGCCCATGCTCATGATGGCCACCAGGCAGGCATAGCCCAAAACGTCCACGCGAGCGTCGGACAGCTCGAGCGCGCAACGGTCGGAGTCGGCATCCATGGCCTTGAGTTCCTCAGCCGTCACCTTCTTCATCCGCATGCGGCTGGAATGGAAAGTAAAGCGCTCTGGGAAGATCGACTCACGGCTGCGCAGCATGAGCGGGATTTCCGTTTCCATCGTCGTATTGGAGCTGGGAACAATCTGACCAATGCGGAAATTGCGTGCTTTCGTGTCTGTCATGGTTTCACCTGAATAAAATAGTCGCTGATATGATCGGACATTCGGGCAACTGATACCAATATTGAATTCGTCTTGCAAGCAATGTTTTGCCTATGGACGCCATAACGTCCGGCAA
>JAJUGB010000080.1 GCA_029268595.1 Alcaligenaceae bacterium
CTACACCGTTACGGCACTGGGATATAACGATACACAAGACCCGACGGCAGGAGATCCTGTAACCATCGGCCCACTTCCTTTCGATGGGGAAAGTTCACGGATCGACTTGCTGGGGAGCCTGCAGGTGTCTTTCTCCGGCCTCCCTGAGGCAGGCGACACATTCACGGTTAAACCCGCAGCCCCTACGGATCAGTCCGACTCCACGGCCGACTTGAATATTTTTAAGACGCTGGACGACATAATCGCCGTGTTGGAAGAGCCTATTGAAGGGGCGATCGATTCCGCTCGCTTCCAGAACTCCTTAGCAACCGCCATCCAGAAGATCGACGTCAACTACAACCAGGTGCTAACGGTCCGCTCCTCGATCGGTGCTCGCCTGAATGAAATCGACGCGATGAACAACAGCGGTCAGCAGCGCAGCCTGGGCTATTCGCAGCGCCTCTCCGACCTCGAAGACGTCGATTACTACCAGGTCACTGCTCAACTTCAGCTTCGCACGGCGGCGTTGGAAGCGGCGGCGCTGGCTTTCAAGCAAATCCAGGGTACCAGCCTGTTCAATATGGGCGGCAAGTAATTCGACGCGGGCTGGGCTTGATTAAGACCAGCGACCGTCGTGACTTTTGTTCTTTCCTCAGATCCACCTTCGGTCATTTTCTCTAGCGGGAATTCAATCATGAAGCTTTCTCAGTGGTCGTCCAGAGCCAGTCTGCCTGTGCTGGTTCTTCTGCTATCTATGTCGACCCTGGCTGCCTCGGCCATTGGCTGGTATGCCATGCAGCAGGGGACCAACGCACCGGCCGCTCAGGCGGGGTATGTGCTGATTGCATTGGCGGTTTTGGCGGTTGTGCTGGGCTTGGCCACGTGGTTGACGCTAAGCCGCAAAGTGTTGCGGCCATTACGCCAAGCTGGGCAGGTGTTTGACCGTGTCGCAGCTGGTGATTTGACTCAGCGCATCGACATTGCCGCTCAGAATGAGGTGGGTCAGTTGTACGCAGCTTTACGGCGTCTGCAGGAGAACATTGGCCGTAGCGTGGGTAGTGTGCGCGCAGGCATGGAGCTGATCGGAGCTGGGGCTCAGCAGATCGTTACTGGCAATAACGACCTTAGCAGCCGTACAGACGAACAGGCAGCGGCGCTGCAACAAGCCGCCGCCAGCATGGAGCAATTGGCCAGCACGGTGCGCCAGAACGCCGATAGCGCACGCCAGGCTAACCAGTTGGCCGCGACGGCTTCCGAGGTGGCACAGCGCGGCGGGCGCGCGGTGGGCGAGGTCGTCTCCACCATGGAAGATATCTCGGCAAGCTCACGCAAGATTTCCGACATTGTTGGTGTCATTGACAGCATTGCATTCCAGACCAATATTCTGGCGCTTAACGCCGCGGTGGAAGCGGCGCGCGCAGGGGAGCAGGGCAAGGGTTTTGCGGTGGTGGCTTCTGAAGTCCGTGCCTTGGCCCAGCGCAGTGCCCATGCAGCGAAGGAAATCAAAGACCTCATCGACGACTCAGTCAAGAAGGTGGCCGCAGGTTCCGAGCAGGTCGAACGCGCTGGCGCCACGATGGACGAGATCGTCACCTCGGTGGCCCGGGTCACTGACATCATGGGTGAAATCACCGCCGCTACGACGGAACAGTCCAGCGGTATTGATCAGGTCAATATCGTCGTCAACCAAATGGACGGGGTCACCCAGCAAAACGCCTTGCTGGTGCAGAACGCCGCCCGTTCAGCCGACGAGCTCCATAACTATGTACAGTATGTGAACAAGGCAGTGGCCTCGTTCAAGCTGTCCGCCAACCAGGTCATTGATGTCTCCGCCACTCCGGTCGCAAGCAAGAAAGCACCTGCGGTAACTCAAAACACGGCCAACAAGGCAGCACGCATCAAATCCGGCTCGGCAGGTGAGTCGGCTCCCGCTAAGCTGCCGCCGTCCAGCAAGCCCGCTTCGGGTTCTAAGCCCGCTCCCGCACTGGTTTCGCCCGCTTCGCGAGCAAGCGCCTCTACGTCGTCTGAAGACGATTGGGAAGAGTTTTAATGTTTCCTGGCGTGAGCCGCAATTCGGGCCACGGCGTTGGCGCCAGTGGTCTTTTCCACAGTGTTATCAGGAGGCCGGTCGGCGTTGCTGTGCTGGCTTGCGCCGTGGCAGCGAGCGGCTGTTCAACCACGGGCCAGAACTTCAACTCCATGGCGCTGGAACGGATTATTCCGGGCCAGACTACCCTAGCCGATGCCATCGACATCCTGGGGTCCGAACCTCAAGATATCTGGCGCTCCACTGACGGCTCGGCCCTTGCTCGTTGGGCCTATAAAGGCACCGTGCTCACCGATGCCATCTACCTGCGTCAGGAAGCCTTATTACGGTTCGACGCCTATGGTCGCTTTGAACGGATGGTCGATAGTGTGAACGTGCCGGCTCGACCGCCAAAGCGCGCGCCTTCCGTGCCGCATACGTACACCTCTTCTTATTCGCCTGGCGCCGATTACTATGACCCGGTAGCAGCAGGGGAGCCGGTGCACGTCGTAACCCCCGCGTGGAATCCCGTCCCCGCTGCCAATCCCCTGCAGGAAAATTCCGAGGCAGGAATTCCCGCGCCCGCGGTCACCTATCCTATTCCGCGGTAAGAGAAGGCGCTGGTTCCTTGCTGACGCTTCGGTACTTCAGGCGTCTTCCGTACGCGGCTACACGCTCCAGGCTAGGGGCGCGTGGATCGCGGATGTCATGAAGCTCTTTATGAAAGCAGGAGGTTCACGGGGAACCCAGGGTAGTTGCGGAAGACCAGTCGCGCCTCGCTTAACCGGTCGACGCCCCGCTTAACCACCCGCCAAAGCCTGTACCAGCCGGCCCATGGCGTCGTGGCCCTTGGCGAACAATTGCGTGAGGAATGGCGCGGTTTGAGGCAATACGACAGCCAGCAGTATCAGACCTACAAGCAGGCTAATTGGAAAGCCGACGGCGAATACGGACAGCTGTTGAGCGGTTCGATTCAATATACCCAAGGCCAGGCTGATGGTGAGAAGGACAATGATAAGCGGCAAGGCCAGAAGCATGCCGGCGATCATGACTTGCGCGCTCCACTCAAATAACACACCCAGGCCATCAGCGTGCATTCGATCGACGCCGATGGGCAAGATATCGAAGGTTCGCACCAAGATATCGATCATGATCAGATGGCCGTTCACAGCCAAGAACAAGAGTATGGCAATGATGTTCATCAGCCGCGACAGGACAGCCGTGTTGGCGCCCGTAGCGGGGTCAAAGAACGACGCAAAGGACAGCCCCATCTGCAGACCAATGAACTCACCGGCCGTCTGCACGGCGGCAAAAACGATGCGCATCGTCAGCCCCATCGCTATGCCAATGAATACTTGCTGCACGCCTATCCAAAGGCCCATATAGGACGCGGGAGAAATCTCTATTGGCTGCTCAAGTAATGGAGCCGCGACGATGGAAATGACTGCCGCCAGGCCAACCTTCACGCGCGCGGGGATGGATGATTCGCCCAGCACAGGGGCCACCGCCATTAGCGCGAGAATGCGTAGAAACGGCCATAGAAAGGCGTTGATCCACCCATAAAGCTGCTCGAGTTCGAACGACACCATGGGCGGTACTGAGGTTAGGAGACGAGTCCGGGAATACCGGTGAACAGCTGCCGCATGTAGTCGACCATTGTGCCAATCAGCCACGGCCCCAGAAGCACCAGGGCTGCACCCACTGCGAGCAGTTTGGGGATAAATGACAACGTCATTTCGTTAACTTGGGTGGCCGCCTGAAAAATACTGATGACCAGGCCCACTATCAGCGTGACAAGCAACAGCGGCCCCGCCATGAAAAGCGCCGTCTTCATGGCTACATAGGTCATCGTCATGATGGTTTCGGAATTCATGGCTTTGTCCAGTGATATTGCTTGGCTTTACTGATAGAAGCTTCGCGCTAACGAACCCAGCAATAAATGCCAGCCGTCCGCCAACACAAACAACATTAATTTAAATGGCAAGGAAATGGTGACAGGAGGCACCATCATCATCCCCAGCGACATCAAGACACTCGCGACAACCAGGTCGATGATCAGAAAAGGTATAAAGACGGTGAAGCCGATCTGAAATGCCGTCTTCAATTCGCTTGTGACGAAGGCGGGCACCAGCACGCGCAGCGGAAGCTCCTCAGGCCCTTGCATCTCTGGCAGGTCGGCCATTTCCGCGAACAGGGCAAGGTCGGTTTCCCGCGTCTGGTGCAGCATGAATGTCCGCATCGGGTCGGCCGCCCGCTGCAGGGCCGTTTCAAAGTCGATCTGGCTTTCGGCCAGAGGGCGGTATGCCTCAGAGTAGACGCGGTCAAACACCGGCGACATGGCAAAGAAGGTCAAGAACATCGCCAGCCCGATCAGCACGGAATTTGGGGGCGAAGCGCCGGTTCCCATGGCGTTGCGTAGTAATCCGAGCACAATCACAATGCGCGTGAACCCGGTCATCATCAGCATCATGGCCGGCAAGAACGACATCATCGTCAGCAGCAGCAAGGTCTGCACGCTTAACGAATAGGTCTGGCTTCCGTCCGCGCCGGGGGTAGCGGTAAATGCGGGTAGCCCGCCCTGCGCCTGAGCCATCACCTGTGGCGCCCAAGCGGCCCCGAGCAGCAGGAACAGGACAAGTGCGGCAGCAACCCGGGCCGAGGAAGGCCGCCGGCGCATGCCAGTTACAGAGGGCAAAGTGTACATATACACCGGGAAGCGTCAGGCTCGGTTGCCCAAGACCTGCCGCAGAGAGTTGGCAAAGCTGCCCGTGACGGGCTGCGAAAACTCCACCGTCGGTGCATCGGCTGGCGGAAGGGTGTGCAAAAGTGAGATCTGCTGTGCAGTCACGCCCACCACCAGCCTTGCATCCTCAACTTGCACCACAGCGACGTAGTTGCGTCCACCCAAGCTCTGTGAGCCGAGCAGTCTGATGGGAGACTGGCTCGAGCCGCGCAACCAGCCGGCACGCCGGGTCAGCCACGCGCCCGCGAGTATCATCAAGACGATGAGGACCAGGCTGGCCAGCAGTCTGAGGACGGCGGCGTCTGTCATGATCAACGCTTGCCGTTCAGACGGCTAAGACGATCGGAAGGCGTGATAATGTCGGTGAGGCGAATGCCGTATTTATCGTCAACGACGACGACTTCGCCCTGGGCAATGAGGTAACCGTTAACGAAAATATCCATGGGCTCGCCGGCCAATCCGTCGAGCTCTACCACCGAGCCTTGACCCAATTGCAGGATATTCTTGATGGTGAGACGGGTGCGGCCAAGCTCCACTGACAGCTGCACCGGGATATCCATGATGAGGTCGATGTCGCTGTCGCCCTGGGCGCCGCTTCCGGCCAAGGGCTGGAAGACATGCGCAGCCGGCGCGGGAGCGGGCTGAGGTGCGGCGGAAGTGGCCGCCGTTTGCTCGGCCAGCGCACTGGCCCAGTCGTCCAGGTCGCCCAGGCCGGCGGCCTGGTTGGGAGAACTTTCCCCAGCTTGTTGTTCGGCCATGGCCGAAGCCCAATCCGCCTCGAGTTCTTCAGGCGCGACGTCTTCTTTGCCGCTTTCTTGGTTTGGATCAGTCATTTGGTGTCGCAGTCGTTGGTTCTGGTTCGGTATGCGTGAGCAGCTTGTTTACACGCAGCGCATATCGGCCGTTAAAGGTGCCGTAGGTACATTCCATTACCGGGACGTTGCCGACATGAGCGGTAATGGACGGGGAAATATCGATGGGCAGGACATCGTCGACCTGCATCTTCATGAGCTTGCCTATGGTGGTGTCGATCTTGGCGAACTCGGCCACCAGTTCGACGTCGGCGCTGCGCACCTGGCGCGAAAGCTGGTGGGACCAGCGCTGGTCGACGGCCTCCATGGAGTGATCTTGCAAGGGCCGGATCAACAGATCGCGCACCGGTTCAATCATGGAGTAGGGCAGGCAAATATTGAGGTTGCCGCCGGACGCACCCAGTTCTATGTTGAACGAGGACACCACCACAATCTCGTTGCCGCTGGTGATGCTTGCAAACTTGGTATGCATTTCGGAGCGTTGATACTCGAACTCGATCGGGTAAACGCTTTGCCAGGATTCGCCGTAGCTTTCGAGGGTAATGTTCAGCAAGCGACGAATAATGCGTTGCTCGGTAATGGTGAAGTCACGCCCTTCGATACGGGTGGTGTAACGGCCATGACCGCCAAACAGGCTGTCGATGACCAGGAAGACCAGATTGGGGTCGAACGTGAACAGCGCCAAGCCCCGCAGGGGCTTCATGGCGACCATGTTCAAGTTGCTCGGCACGGGCAGATTACGCTCGAAATCGGAGTACTTCTGCACCTTGATGGTCGAGACCGTAATATCGGCGTTACGTCGCATGAAGCTCAACAACAAGGTGCGCAGCCGGCGGGCAAATCGCTCGTTGATGAGTTCGAGCGTTTGCATGCGATGACGCACGACGCGATCAGGCGAGCTCAGGTCATAGGGCCGAATGCCGTTCGCGTCCTGCGACTGCGACTGTTCGCTGCTTTCGCCGGTGACGCCGGCTAGCAGCGCATCGACTTCATCCTGCGAAAGGAAATTGGAGTACGACATTATTGAATGACGAAGGCGGTGAACAGCACATTGGAAATCAAGGGCCCGTTGGGCTGCGGCTGATACGCCTGCGACAGAGTGTGCCGAAGCGATTCGGCCAACTGAGCGCGGCCTTCAGTAGTTTGGACCTGGCTGGGGCTGTAACGGCTTAGTTCGGTCAGCACGCGGTTGCGCACCTCGGGCATATAGTCGTTCAGCAGCCGTTGCGACTCAGTGTCAGTCAAGCGCAGCGTGATTTCCAGGTACAGAATCTGGCCATGCCCGCCATTGAGGGTTACGGTGAACGGATCGAGCGGCAGGAAAATAGGGGTGGGCAGGGCGACCGGCGCCGCGGGCTGTGTGCTGGCGGCCTCTGCTACACCTGAACCACTTTGCTGGAAAAAGTAGTACGCGCCGCCGGCGCTGGCTACAACCAGCACCATGGCCAGTAAAACGGTATTCAGGATTTGCATGGGTTTCATCGAGACCTGTTTCCTACTCTAGGTCGGTTTACAAGAATGGGGTCGCTAAGGTTTAGGCGAAGGTGTCTACTAGCGCGTCAGGAACCGGAGCACGCCCCGCGCGCCCCTGCTGCGCTGTGTGAACGTCGTGGCCGCCTGCGTCTGAACCTGACTGCTTGCCTCCTGCCGACTGCTTGGCGGACCCGTCCTCAGAGCCGTTGAAGGCGAACTGCGCCTGGCCTTGATCACCTACGTTGGTCTGGCCCAGAGAGATGCCGGTCTGTGCCAGCTGCTGAGCCAATTGCGGCAGGGCGTTTTCCACCGCTTGACGGACACTGGCGTGCGCGGATGCAAAGGCAGCATGGGCGACGTTATCGCTGATTTGCAGCGTGATGCGCAGCGGTCCGAGATCGGGCGGATCCAGCCGCAGCTCCACCGTTTGTAAACCCGTGCGTCCTTCGGTAAAGCTAATTAGCTGACGCGAAAAGTCCTTGCCCCATTCGGCGTGTTGCAGCGGCGTATGCACGGTGGCTGTGGACGTTGCGGCAGGGGTGGAGATGAATGCGGCGGATTGTGCCGGCGCAAGGCCGCCCACACTTTCAGTCGCGGAACTGGAAATGGTTCCGGCCAAATCATTGGAAAGCGTGTGTGTCGCCACTGCCTGCGGGCCCGCCCGATTATCTGAATGGGTGGCGGCTAAAGCTGCCATGTCCAGCCCCCGAGTGTTCGGGGACCTCGGGGAGCTGACGGCCTCAGTCTGGTCAGCCACCCATGTAGGGTCGCGGGAGCCGTCTTGTGTGGCTGCTAAGCCAGAATGAATGGAGGGCCGTTGGGGTGACTCTGAAGCTGCCGCTTGCAATTGAAACCGGCCCGCAGCATGTGCTTCAAGTTCAGTTTGCGCGAAGCGTCCTGGAAGCTCTGCTCTGTTGTCCGCGCTCTGGGCGTTAAGGAATACGGCTTTCTGGCGGTCCTGGCCTGGTGTATGACCGTTTAAAGCTTCTTGTACAGTGCCGAGACGCGGGGCTTCGACGCCTTCAAGGGCCTGAGCAGAGCCTGACAGTAGGGAAGCCTCTTTGGGGAGCACGCGGACGGGCCCACCGGGCAGAGCTGCACCCTCTTGTGCTGTCATTGCCGAGATATGGCGTCCCCCGGGGGGATTAGGTAATTGTGCAGCAATACTGAGCGCGAGCTCTGGCAAAGCGGCCAGCCGCGCCTCTTCGGCAGCCAGTTCACGCGCTTGCTTCTCTGCGTCAAGGGCCTGCTTTTCGGCCGCTGATGAGTGCTTTTCGTTTACCCGCGCAGCCGCGTCATGAACCTGCTCAGTTTCAGCTTGCTGCAAGATATTGGCGAAAGGGGAGGCATCGCCCGCGGCCGATTCACTCGTGCGCGCATTGGCCTCCGCCCCGCGAGGAGCTTGGCTAAGCACGGCTGCAATCGTCGGTGTGTTCATGGAGATGGCAGTATTTTTAGTGAGAGTTGCAGGTGCGCCGGAATAGGTTCGCGGAGATCTCGTCGTTGAACCGTTGTTCTTGGCGGTTTTCGCGCAGTGCTTGCTGTCGCGCTTGCCGAGATTGCAGCGTTTCAAAGGAGTTAAGCTTGCGCTTCTCTTCGTTCCAGTGGTCGCGTCCTCGTTCTATTTTTAGGTCGATCTGCGCCACAGCTTTATTTTGCTGCGAAATGGCCTCATCCAAAGTGGCGATAAACTGCCTAAAATTGTGGTAGTTCGTAGCGGTTAACCCGCCCTGTGTAGCCACTTGCAAGCGTTGCGCGTAGTCCTGCCGGTATTCCATCAACATAGACAGTTGGTTTTCTGCACTACGCCGTGCCGCCGTCAGTTGCTGTAATTGGCGCGCCGCCTCGTCCGCGTGGTCGCGAGCCAGATCTATCAGAATATCCAAAGGACGCGAGTTAGCCATTCATGCTCTCCTGATGGCGGGAAGTGCCCAAGATGGCCGCCAATTCGTTGGTGGCGCGTTGATAGTCGATGCGGCTTTCGATGCCTTGTTGCAGGTAGGCCTCCAGCCACGGGTATTTGTCGATGGCCTCATCGATCTGAGGATCGTTGCCGCGGGTATAGGCGCCGACCGCTATAAGGTCGCGATTGCGCTGATAGCGGGACAACATCTTCTTGAACTGATGCACGAGCTTGAATTGCTCTGGCGGAACAATCGCGGACATGACGCGCGATATGGACGCCTCGATGTCGATGGCGGGGTAGTGGCCTGACTCGGCCAAGCTGCGCGACAACACGACATGCCCATCCAGAATGGCGCGAGCCGAATCGGCGATAGGGTCTTGTTGGTCGTCGCCCTCGGTCAAGACGGTGTAAAACGCAGTGATCGAGCCGGCCGGATTCCCGTCTACCGGCGCACCGTTTCCCGCTCGTTCGACCAGAGCCGGCAGTTTGGCAAAAACCGAAGGGGGGTAGCCTTTGGTGGCGGGCGGCTCACCGATGGCCAGCGCGATCTCGCGTTGAGCCATGGCATAACGAGTCAAAGAGTCCATGATCAATAGGACGTTTTTGCCCTGATCACGAAAATGTTCGGCCAAGCGGGTTGCATAAACGGCCCCTTGCAGCCGCAGAAGCGGCGAAACGTCCGCCGGCGCCGCCACGACTACTGCACGTTTCAACCCCTCCGGACCCAGGTTGTGTTCGATAAATTCTTTGACTTCTCGGCCCCGTTCGCCGATGAGTCCCACAACGACCACATCGGCTTGCGTATAACGAGCCATCATGCCCAGCAACACACTTTTTCCTACCCCGGAACCGGCGAACAAGCCCATGCGCTGGCCGCGGCCCACCGTCAGCAAGCCATTGATGGCTCGTACGCCTACGTCGAGGACTGAGTCGATGGGCGCCCGCGCGAGCGGGTTGATTGTGGCAGCCGTGAGTGGCGCGGGCCGGGCGCAATCGAGGGGGCCGAGACCATCCAGTGGCCGGCCTGCGCCGTCGAGTACTCGTCCAAGCAGTCCGTCGCCAACGGGCAGATGGCGGCTTTGACTGGTGATGTGATGTTCGTCGGTGTGGAATTGCGGCAGGGGCACGCGCGTACGCAATCCCGCTTCAACTGGCACAACTCTCGCACCGGGGGGTAGGCCTGTAATATCGCTTTGAGGCATCAAGTACAGAGTGGGCCCATGAAAGCCCACCACTTCTGCATCGGCCCAATGGTTTTGCCCGGCGGAGACTTCGATCTTGCAGGCGGCTCCAACCGGTAGCCGCAAGCCCGTCGCCTCCAGAATGAGCCCGGTTGCCCGCGTGACCCGCCCTGTTACATGCCAAGAGTCCGTACTGCTTGCGCGGTGCGCTGCGAGCGCCAGCTGCAGCTTCCAGCGGTCTGCCGATGTGCGTAGCGGCGGCGCGGTGGTCATCGGCTCCACCCCCGGGCGTCGCCCAGCGAGGCGGCCACGCGCTCCCAGCGGGTGCGTAGTGTGGCGTCTATATTGCCCATGCCTGTCTCGGCGATGCACCCACCTGGCTCGATGGCCGAGTCTTCGATGAGCCGCCAATGCGCCAAAGATGGATCGCTATCCAGGTGCTCTTGTATCAGCGCGGCGTCGTCAGGATGTACGCGCAGGCGCACCAGGGCGTCGCGGCCGGCGTCCAGGTGGATGACGTCCCGTACGATGTCGAGGATTTTGTCTGGAGCGGCATCGAGAGTGCTGCGGACCACCTGTCGAGCCACGTCCAATGCCAGAGAAATTAATGACTGACCCACCTCGTTCTCAATATCGACCAGCGATTGGGAGAGTTGAGTTGCCAAGGCCGCCAAGCGCGCGGCTTCAGCCTGGCTTTGGGCGCGTCCGGCTTCAATGCCGGCCTGATAGCCTTCTTCGTAGCCTTTGGCATGGCCTGCCGCGTAGCCGTCCGCTTGGCCCGCTTGTGCGCCTTCTTGGTGGCCCTTGGCATAACCCTCAGCATGACCTTTTTTTTGTGCTTCCTGCCGCACCCGGTTGGCCAGTGCTTCCAGACGCAGAATGTCTTCCTGCGTCGGACCCTGATCTTGCTCTACCACGTCCTCGTTACGAGGCTGATCGAAGGCGCCCATTTCCCAGCGGCGCCACGACAAATGGGCAGCCTGAGTGGATAAATAGGACGGCTTCTGATCAGACATACTCGTCGCCTCCGCCGTGGGTCAGACTGAACTGACCGGCCTCGGATAAGCGGCGTGCCACTTGAAGGATGTTCTTCTGGGCTTCTTCGACGCGGGACATACGGATGGGGCCCTGCGCCTCGAGATCTTCTCGCAGCATCTGTGCCGCCCGATTGGACATATTGCGCAGGAATTTTTCGCGCAGCTCTTCAGGTGCACCTTTGAGGGCCACCGTGAGCATGTCGGTTTCGATCTCTTTGAGGATGAGCTGGATGGCCGAATCTTCGATGTCGGCCAGATTTTCGAAGACGAACATCTCGTCCACGATGCGCTGAGCCAGGTCGGCGTCGATCTCGCGCAGGCTGGCTACGACTTCGTCCTCTTCGCTTGAGGACATCATGTTGAGAATTTCGGCGGCTGTACGTACACCGCCCATCTTGCTGCGCTTTGCGCCTTGACCCGAGAGCATGTCGTTCAGGACATCGGTGAGCTCATGCAGCGCGGCGGGTTGCACCCCGCCAAACGTGGCGATTCGGAGCACCACGTCATTGCGCAACCGTTCGTTGAGCATGGCGAGAACCGCCGCAGCACGGTCACGCTCGAGGTGGACGAGGATGGTCGCGATAATTTGCGGGTGCTCATCGCTGATGAGCTCGGCGACGCTGTTGGGTTCCAGCCAGTTCAAGGCGTCAATACCGTTACCGCCTTCACCTGCCTCAAGAATGTCTTCGATGAGGCCGGCTGCACGATCGTTGCCGAGCGCCTTATTCAGCACCGATCGTATGTACTCGTCGGAGCCCAGGGTGACTGCCATGAATTGGTCGGCTTCCTGGCGGAAATCCTCAAGCACCTGGTCAACGTCTTGCCGTGTGATTTGCTTGAGGCTGGCCATGGCGGCGCCGACCTGCTGGACTTCTCTTGCCGACAGATACTTGAAGACCTCAGCCGCCGCGTCCTCTCCCAGAGAAAGCATGAGAATCGCGCAGCGCTGCATATTATTGTCAATGCTTGCCATTTTTTTCCATCCACGACCGCAGGACCATGGCGACTGCACGCGGGTCTTTCTCGGCCAGTTCGCGGGCCACGTTCAAGTTTTCTTCGTAGCGGCTGATTTCGCTGGCCCTGCGCTCTGCCTCTTGAGCGGCGGTCAGAGCCTGTGCGTCGGGCACCACCACTTCGGGCGTGCGTGCGGCAATAGAGCTATCCACCATGGGCTTGAAGAACTTGCGCCATGCCCAGAGCAGCACCAGAGCTATAAGGAGATACTTGCCGATCTCAAGCGCCAGATCGATGTATTTCGGATCTTCCCAGACGGGTAGTGCGGGGCCGGTTTCGCTGGTGAACGGGCTGTTGACCACGCTGACGGTGTCGCCGCGCTCGGCGGAATAACCCATGGCGTCGCGCACCAGGCGCTCCAGACTTTCGAGCGCCTCGGGCGAGAGCGGCTGCATCTCGCCGGTTTCGTCGGGCTGATAGTTGACCACCACCGCCACGGAAAGCCGGCGTAGCTTGCCCATCGGGTCCTTGATGTGGCTGATAGTACGGTCAACTTCGTAGTTGATCGTGGCGTCATGACGCGCGCTGCTTGGCGCGCCGGCCGCTTGCCCGTTGGCCGCATTGGCGGCCTGCCCGGCGGCTGCAGGATCGCCGCCCTGACCGCCCTGACCGCCCTGGCCAGCTTGGTCGCCGGGCTGGGGAGGCATGATTATGGGCGCAGTGGCGTTGACCGGCGGCTGATTGGTGAGCGCGCCGGGTACTCCGATGGGTGGGACTGTGTTGCGCTCTTCAGAGTTGCTGGTTTGTTGGCTGCGGATGGCGGCCTGCCCCGGCTCTTGGTTGGGGCGGTAGACCTCGGAAGTCTGTTCACGCTGGGAAAAGTCTACGTCGGCGCTTGCCTGGGCGCGCACGTTGCCCGGCCCGACAAGTGGCGTGAGCAGAGTGAGAATGCGCTGAACCGTGCGATGTTCAAGGTCATGGACGAAAGTACGCTGAGTGCCGTCCACTCCGGCTTCACCTGCCGGATTGGTAAGCAGTCGCCCGTTTTGGTCCACGACCGATACGCGGTCGGCGGCCAGGTTGGGGACACTGGAGGAGACCAGCCACGTTATGGCGGAAACCTGGGAGGGGCTGAGCGTACGACCGGGGTAAAGGGTGAC
>JAJUGB010000081.1 GCA_029268595.1 Alcaligenaceae bacterium
AGCACAGCGCTTCGAGAGGCTGGCCAGCCACATTAGCGACTGTGAACAGAGCCTGATCGGCTATAGCGTGGATCTGACGGACCAAAAACCGGACCCGCTATCGGGTCAATAAAGAGCGGCCCACGTTTGTTAGGTAAAATCCATTATTGAGTATTGAAGAATATTGTAATGTTTATTACCCCCTTACCCGTGCTTTGAGCTCCTTTTGCCGAGCAGTATTAAGCATTGCAATGTTCAATCTGGAGCTCTAGTTATGACCCACGTCGTTACCGAAAATTGCATCAAGTGCAAATTCACAGATTGCGTCGACGTCTGTCCTGTCGACTGCTTCCGTGAAGGTCCGAACTTTCTGATCATTGATCCGGACGAGTGCATCGACTGCGCCGTGTGCGTGCCCGAGTGTCCTGCCAATGCCATTTACGCCGAGGAAGATGTGCCCGAAGACCAGGTAGGCTTCATCGCACTAAACGCCGAGCTCTCGCCTCACTTTGATACGATCAACCGCTCCAAAGAGCCCCTGCCCGACGCGGACAAATGGAATGGCGTGGAAGGCAAGCTGCAATATCTCGAGCGCGAATGACCGAAAGCAAATACACGCGCCAGACCGTATCAACTGTCAAATGGTGGGTGCCAGGCAAACTGTTCTCGCTCACCACGACACGCGACCCATCATTCAGTTTTGCTGCGGGCCAGTTTGCGCGTTTGGGCCTGCCCGCCAATTTGGCTGCAGACGAAGAGCCGTCTATCTGGCGTGCTTATTCCATGGTGAACGCGCCGTCGCAGGACGGCCTCGAGTTCTACTCCGTCGTGGTTCCAGAGGGCGAGTTCAGTCCGCGCCTCGCTTCCCTAGGGCCCGGTGACTCTATCTACATCGACAAGACGGCGTTTGGGTTTCTGACTCTCGACCGGTTTGCAGATGGCGGCGACCTATGGTTGTTGTGCACAGGCACGGGCCTGTCGGCTTACCTATCAATGTTGCAAGACCCGTCCACCTGGACGAAGTTTGATCGCATTGTCCTGGTCCATGGCGTGCGAACCGCTTCGGAACTAGCTTATAACGATCTCCTGGAAGCATGGTCGCACGACGGCTTACCCGGCACCCCTCAAGAAGGCAGCGCCCGCTTCACTTACATACCGGTCGCAACACGCCAAGCTTTACCGGGCAGGCCTCAGGCCCGCATCACTACGCTGATCGAAGAAGACGGCCTGGCCGAACTTGCTGGTTTTGACCTGGCTCCGGAGCGCGGCAAAGTAATGCTTTGCGGAAACCCGACCATGGTCACTGATGCAAGAAAGCTACTAACTGAACGAGGATTCGCCGTCGGCAGGCGCGGAAATCTCGGGAATTTGGCGGTGGAGAACTACTGGTGACGGAAATCGAGTTATCGTAGAGTAACCAGACGTCACCAAATGGCTTCGCATGCTTTATAACCTCCACGAACTACAGCGCGCCTTCCTGAAGCCCTTGACCGCTTTCACGGACTCAGGGTCCTGCCTGTTTTCCCATCCCTATAGTCCCTGGGCCTACACACCTGTCTCCCGTCACCTCGCCGCGGCGTACGAACTGGCCCACCGCCTCGGTAAAGAGTACGAAAAGCCGGCGTGGGGGCTCCCCCATACTGAAGTGGATGGGGAACAAGTCGCCATAGAAGAGACCTGTGTCCTCGAGAAGCCATTTTGCAAACTGGTGCATTTTGAGCGCCAGTTGCCTTCCACCCGCCCGGCGGACCCTAAAGTTCTGGTGGTGGCGCCGCTCTCGGGCCATCACGCCACGCTGCTGCGCGACACGGTGCGCGTCCTTTTGCCCGCTCACGATGTCTATGTCACTGACTGGATCGATGCGCGCATGGTGCCATTGAGCCTGGGCTCGTTTTCGCTGGACGACTACGTCGCCTATGTTCAGGCGTTTATTCGTGCCTTGGGGCCCGACACTCACGTCATCGCGGTATGCCAGCCTGTGGTGCCAGTATTGGCCGCTATCGCGCTGATGTCGGCTCATCAAGAGGAGACTGTACCGCTAAGCATGACGATGATGGGCGGTCCTATTGACGCGCGGCGCTCGCCCACCCAGGTCAACGACTTGGCCAGCAACAAGCCTTACTCGTGGTTCGAACAAATGCTGATCGACCATGTGCCCTTGGGATACCCGGGCGCTGGCCGGCGGGTGTACCCCGGTTTTCTGCAGCACGCCGGGTTTGTTGCCATGAATCCTGGCCGTCATGTTCAATCGCACTACGACTTTTATTTGAATTTAGTCAAGGGCGACGACCAGGACGCCGACAGCCACCGTCGTTTCTATGACGAGTACAATGCCGTATTGGACATGCCGGCCGAGTACTACCTGCAGACAATACGCGTTGTCTTCCAAGAGTATCTCCTTGCTCGCGGCTTATGGGAGATCGACGGCGAGAAGGTGGATCCGGGTGCTATTACGCGCACGGCCCTCCTGACCATAGAAGGCGAACTCGACGATATCTCGGGGCCGGGGCAAACCCATGCGGCCCAGCAACTATGCACGGGAATCGATCCCGCCCGTAGACAGGAATATACCGCCGCCGGTTGTGGCCATTACGGCATATTTTCCGGCCGCCGATGGCGCAAACTCATCTACCCCCGCATCGCGGAGTTTATCCGTCAGGCCTGATTGGTTCGGCCCTCTTTCCAATGACCGCAGTATCTATTGAAGACATCGACGCCGTTCTACCGCAAACGCAGTGCACGAAATGCGGGTATGAAGGGTGCCTGCCTTACGCAACGGCCGTTGCCCAAGGCGAGTCAATCAATCGTTGCCCCCCCGGAGGTCAGGAAGGCATACGAAAGCTGGCCCGATTGTTAGGACGAGAAGAACTCGAGCTAGACCGGGATTGTGGGCAGCACCAGCCGCTAAGCGTCGCAGTGATCAACGAAGAGCACTGTATAGGTTGCACACTCTGTATCCAGGCCTGCCCCCTTGACGCTATTGTGGGGGCCAACAAGTGGATGCACACTGTCGTGGACGACCTGTGCTCCGGTTGTGAACTGTGCGTAGCGCCCTGCCCTGTCGACTGTATAACAATGAAGCCTGCGGGGCACGAATGGACGGCCCAACGCGCCGCCGAGGCTAGAATCCGCCACCACAAAAGACGCGAGCGTCTGGCGGCGAAACACCCGGAAACGACGGGCTTGGCGGCTCGCACCTTGGTCAACAAGGCCGCTTTGAGTCGGCACGCCCTCGGTAGTGAGCAGGATAAGCAGGCAGTCATTGCAGATGCCTTGGCGCGCGCCCGAGCCCGCCGCAAGCGGGTGGAGGCATGAACGCAGCAAAGAGGCGCGAGATTTTTGCTCGATTTCAAGCGGCAAACCCCAACCCCACCACCGAGCTCCATTACGAAACACCGTTTCAATTGTTGATTGCGGTGATTCTGTCGGCTCAGGCGACCGACCGATCGGTAAATATTGCTACAGCACGCTTCTTTCCCAGGTACGGCACTCCACAGGGAATTCTGGAGCTTGGGCTAGAAGGGCTCACAGAACAGATCCGCACCATAGGCCTGTACAAAACCAAAGCGCGCAATGTGATTCGTACGTGCGAGATCCTTCTGGAAAAACACCATGGCGAAGTACCTCGCGACCGCGAGTCCCTGGAGGCCTTGCCGGGCGTTGGCCGCAAGACTGCTAATGTGGTGCTGAACACGGCCTTCGGACAGAACACCATCGCAGTCGACACCCATATTTTCCGAGTCGCAAACCGTACACGCATTGCAACGGGAAAAACGGTATTAGAGGTAGAACAGCGCCTGGAAAGGGTGATTCCCAAAGAGTACCTGTGGAACGCCCATCACTGGCTGATATTACACGGACGGTACATCTGCGTCGCTCGCAAGCCCAAGTGCCCGCAGTGCGGAATTGCAGACCTTTGCGAATACAACAATAAAACACCGGCCTAGGCCCTGACCATCCTTCACCTGCCCCTGGCGCCGGCGAGCCTCACCTAGCCCACACCAGTCGGTCGGCCGGGAAGATCCGCCGTTGCACCGCCCCGCGCGGGTTCTCCGGCACGCCAATTGCGTGTATCAAATCTAAATGAGAATAGCTTAGGGCTTTCCATACCCCTATGACAAACCCGCATGGTTCGCGGGTTGCTCACAGCGCATACTTTTTGCAGGCGCATACGCGGGCCCTTGGCACGCCATTGCTCTCGTTATCCGGCCCCATCGCTCTTCCAAAGCCACTCGCCTTACTCATGACTCTTCACGCACTGGAAACCGTCGATCTGCACGCATGGTACGGAAACGACCACGTCGTCCGTGGCATCAATATACAGGTTCCTCGCGGCCATGCTGTGACATTACTCGGACGGCAAGGGTCGGGACGCAGCACGCTGCTTCGAGCCCTGGCCGGGCTTACCGACGCGCGTGCAGGGTCAGTACGCATTAACGGCATAGAATCTGTTCACTTGCCCGGGGAAAAGGTCAACCTACTCGGGGTGGGTTATTACTCCGACCGGCACGCCATTTCCTCAGAGCTTTCCTGCGAAGAGCATTTGTTATTGCCCGGCGAACAGGAAGCTTTGGGTGGTGGGCTATCGCTTATTGAGATCTACGAGCTGTTTCCCGACCTATACAAGCGCCGTGATCTTCCTGCGACTCGTCTATCGGGCGGAGAACAACAAATGCTTGCGATTGCTCGATTACTACGTACGGGCGTCACGCTTATTTTGCTAGACGACATTTGCCAAGGAATGGCTCCCGTAGCCGTCCAGGCCGTGGGTCGGATGATTGAGTCGCTTAAACAAAAGGGCTACACCATAGTCATGGTGCAGCCCAGTTGGGAATTTTCTGTCATGTCGGCCGACAGCTATTACATCATGCAAGACGGGCGGATCATCGATCAGCTCGCGCCTGGCCAGTTATGGGCCCAGCAAGACAGCTTGCGTACCTTACTGCAGGCTTAGGCGGCTTGTTTCTTATTGCCCAGCCCCAGATAGCTTTCAATGACTCGAGGATTACCGGCCAGATCTTTGGCACTGCCTTCCAGGACCACCTCTCCGGTCTCCAGTACGTAGCCGTAATCGGCCACCTGCAAAGCGGCCCGGGCGTTTTGCTCGACCAGCAAAATGGACACGCCAGTACTGCGCAGTCTGGCAATAATCTGGAAGATTTCTCGAACAATTCGAGGCGCCAGACCCAAGCTGGGTTCGTCAAGCATAAGCAGCTTTGGCTGCGCCATTAAAGCGCGCCCGACTGCCAGCATCTGCCTTTCGCCGCCCGACAGAGTGCCTGCCGCTTGCCAGCGCCGCTCGCGCAAACGAGGAAAGATCTCGTAGACCTCTTCAAGCTTGTTTTTCCAGCCAGCCTTGCGTGCACGGTACAGGCGAAAGCCGCCCAGCAACAGATTGTCTTCGACGGACATACTGCCAAAGAGCTCGCGCAACTCGGGCACTAGCGACATGCCGGCAGCGACTCGCCGTTCGACCCCCCAGCTTTCGACTTGATGTTCCAGATACTTGACTCGCCCATCGCTATGGCCGGTGATGGGTAAGGACCCCATAATGGAATTGAGCAAGGTGGATTTACCCGCTCCGTTGCCGCCGATAACCGTGACAATGCTACCCGGCGGCACCGCAATGTTTGCCCCTGCCAGGGCATTGACTTTGCCGTACTTGGTCGACAGGTTGTCGACTTGCAATATAGGTTCTGCCGATGCGTTCATGCTGCACCCCCGACCGCTACAGGAGCAGCGGAAGACTGTTCATCAATATCCAACTCGTCGTCGATGCCGCCCAAGTATGCCTCCAGAACGGCGGGATTCTTCTGGATTTCGTCCGGCGTACCCTCGGCCAGTTTGGTGCCAAAGTCCATGACGACGAGATGATCGGTAAGGCTCATGACAAAATCCATATCGTGCTCAACGAGGAGGATGCTCATTCCCTCGCTGCGCAATTGGCTTAGTACCTGAGCCAGCTCTTGCTTCTCTTTGTAGCGCAGGCCCGCTGCCGGCTCGTCTAGCAGCAGGAGGATGGGATCAGCTGCCAGCGCACGCGCGATTTCCAGAATGCGTTGCTGCCCCAAGGCCAGGTTGCCGGCCTGTTCATACAGGTAATCGCCAAGGCCTACGCGCTTAAGCTGAATAGCGGCCTCGTTCAGTAGTTGCGCCTCGGCCTTGCGGTCGGCGTGCAGAGTGGCGCTTACAACCCCGACGTTGCGGCGTAGGTGGGCTCCGAGTGCCACGTTCTCGAGCACAGTCATGGTGGGCAATAGTTGAACGTGCTGGAAGGTGCGCCCGACGCCCAATTTGGCGATTTCGCGGGAAGGCAACTTATCCAGGCGCTGGCCAAGAAACGTGATTTTGCCGCGAGTAGTGGGCAGCACCCCCGTAATAAGGTTGAAAGTGGTGCTTTTACCGGCGCCGTTTGGCCCAATTAACCCAACGATTTCGCCGGCCTTGAGCTTGAAGCTGATATCGTTGACAGCAACCAGGCCGCCGAACTCTTTGCGCGCGCTATCGAGCTCAAGGACCAGAGTACCCGCCTGGGGGCGTTGGCGCTGCGGCAGTGGCGGCGCGTCAGGAGGTGCCGCCCGATTGCGCTGAACCTTGTCTTGCTTGGTGAGACTCGCCCAGAAGGACGACAAAATGGGCCAGACCCCGTCGCGTGCGTACTGCAGCACGAGAATCATCAGGATGCCGAACACCACCAGTTCGAAGTTGGCGGTTGTATTGATCAGGCCGGGGAGCACGTTTTGGATTTGGTCCTTTAGCGTAAGGATGAGTGCCGAACCGACTATGGCGCCCCATACGCTGGAGCCACCGCCGACCACCGCCATGAACAAATATTCAATGCTGTAGTTCAGACCGAAAGGACTGGGGCTGACCGCCCGCTGCATATGTGCATATAACCAACCGGAGATGCTGGCCAGCAGGGCGGCATAGACAAAGATGATGACTTTGTACGACGCCATGTTGATGCCGAACGATTCGGCCATGCCGCCCCCGCTACGCAACGCCCGAATGGCCCGGCCGGGGCGCGACGTCAGCAAGTTGTACGTGGCCCACATGGACAGCAGCACGACGATCCAGATTAGATAGAACATGCGCCGGCCGCCCGATAGTGACAGGCCGAATATGTTTATGGCCTGTATGCCGGCAATGCCGTCGTACTGCCCGAGAAACTCAAGGTTGCCGAACAGATAGTAGAGCGACAAGCCCCAGGCAATCGTGCCCAATGGCAGGTAGTGACCAGAAAGCCGTAAGGTAATGGCCCCCAGAATGTAGGACACCAGAAAAGTGATGGCGAGTCCGGCGAACAGTGTGAACCAGGGCGACCAGCCCATTCTTGTGGTGAGATAGGCCGTCGTGTACGCACCAATGCCCACGAACGCAGCTTGGCCAAACGACGTAAGCCCGCCTACGCCGGTTAGCAGCACCAGGCCCAGCACAACCAAGGTGGCCAGACCAATGTAATTAAGCTGGGTGATCCAGAACTCTGGCGTGGACGACAACTGCGGCAGCACCGCCAGGATCACGAGGAATACAACTAGAAGAATGCGGTTCATGGCGTTACTCCTCGTCTACATGCACGGTGCCAAAGGAGCGCCACAACAGCACGGGGATAATCAGGGTGAACACAATAACCTCTTTATAGGCACTGGCCCAGAAGGACGAAAATGCCTCGAGAATGCCAACAAACAAAGCCCCGGCTGCCGCCAGAGGATAGCTGCCCAACCCTCCGACGATGGCTGCCACGAAGCCCTTCAGACCAATCAGGAAACCGGTGTCGTAGTAAATGGTCGTGACCGGGGAAATCAGCATTCCCGACAAGGCCCCGATGGCAGCGGCCAGCGTAAAGGTAAGACTGCCCGACATATTGGTGCTGATGCCGACCAGGCGGGCACCGCGCCGATTGACCGCCGTAGCGCGTAAAGCGCGCCCATACAAAGTACGGCCGAAAAAGACCCACAGCGCGAGAATAAGCAAGGTGCAGGTGCCCAGCACAAAGAATGTCTGTGCCGACCAGGTGATAGGCCCGATGGTGACCATGCCGTCCATGAAGGGCGGCGTGCGCCATCCTTCTGCCCCAAAAAAGACCAGACCCAAACCCGTAAGGGCAAAGTGAACGGCCACAGAAATAATAAGCAGCACCAGCACGCTGGCTTCGGCAATGGGTTGGTACACAAGCCTGTAGATCATGGGCCCCAAGGGAATTACCAGAGCCAGCGAATAGAGCACGTTGATCCATAATGCCGTGTCTTCGCTGACGACATAGGGGGTGATCCACCATAGGAACACCGGCAAGGCGAGGGTCCAGAGTGCGGTACGCGGAATGCCCGCCCATTCCCGGCTACGAAATGCGGCAAATAGTTCCACGAGGAAAACCAGCACCCCGACTATCAGCAATAGTTTCACAGTGCCGGGCACCTGCCCGTTAATGGCGAACGCTAAAGTCAGGGCTCCGTAGGCGACAAATTCCCCTTGAGGAATAAATATGACCCGGGTGACCACAAAAACCAGGACCAGGGCCAGACCCAACAAGGCATATACCGCCCCGTTGAGGACGCCGTCCTGCAGGAGGATTAAGACTATAGTGGAATCCATCTACTACACCATAAAGTAGGACCGAGCCAGGCGCCGGCCCAAGCAGCCCAAAGGTAATACCGGGGATAATAAGAACCGATAGTGAACAAACCAGTCGAACGACCTTGAAGTACGGGAAGACAGTTAACTGGTGAACATTTCAAGTACTTCAGGTGCGATTATGGAGAGAAAAGGATACAAAGTCTTTAGGGGATTCCCTGCATTGTTGGTCTAAATTGGGAACCGAGCCGGGCAAGCCAAAGTCGATTAACATTGATTGTTGAGCTTCACCCGCATCACGGAATTATTTATGGACAAGATTCGCAAAAGCGACGATGAATGGAGGGCGCAGTTAAGCCCCGAAGAGTTCTACGTCACCCGCCAGAAAGGCACCGAAAGGGCCTTCACCGGACGCTACTGGGACACCACCGCTCCTGGCCTCTACCGCTGCGTATGCTGCGGCACTGCGCTCTTTGCTTCCGACACCAAGTTTGACGCCGGTTGTGGCTGGCCCAGTTACTTTGAACCGCTCGATGAGGCCTTAATACGAGAAGAGCGCGACCTGAGTCACGGAATGGTGCGCACCGAAGTGCTGTGCAATGTGTGTGACGCCCACCTGGGTCATGTATTTCCCGACGGCCCTCCGCCAACAGGCTTGCGTTACTGCATCAACTCCTTGTCGCTCAAATTCGAGCCGGCAATCGACACTCGATGAAAAAATTCCTATTCGATCTGTTCCCGCTGATCCTGTTTTTTGCCGCGTTCCGCTTCGCGGACATCTACACAGCGACGGCGGTGGCCATGGTGGCTGCGGTAGCGCAGTTCGCCTGGCTGAAACTCCGACGCAAAGTCATTGAGGCGGCGCACTGGATCAACCTATCTGTCATCACTGTGTTTGGCGGCGCCACTTTGTTTTTCCATAACGACGCCTTCATTAAGTGGAAACCCACCGTGTTGTACTGGTTGTTTGCCGTCATACTATTAGGAGGTCGATGGGTATTCAATCGCAATCTCATGCAAAAAATCATGGGCGGCCAGATAAGTATGGCGAGCACTGCCTGGGACAAACTGAACCTGGCCTGGGCGGCTTTTTTCATTGCATCAGGCGGACTAAACCTCTATGTAGCGTTCTCGGGCCACTTCACCGAATCGCAGTGGGTCAACTTCAAGGTATTCGGTCTGATGGCTCTTTTGATCGTCTTTGTGATTGCCCAATCCGTTTGGCTGGGACGTCACATCCAAGAGTCGCCGAAAGATCCGGCTGGTGTTCCGGCTTCGGGCAATAAGGATTCTGTATGAGCACGCCCGACGACCGCGCCGCCCTCATTCGCCAGCGTCTTCAAGCGCTGGACCCAGTCAAGCTTGAAATCATCGACGAATCGCACCTTCATGCCGGCCATGAAGGCGCCAAATCGGGCGCTAGCCATTTCCGCGTCATTATTTCGTCGCCCCAGTTCCAGGGCATGCGCCCTCTTGCCCGGCATCGCCTCGTGTATGATCGCGTGCACGATCTCATTCCCTACCCTATCCACGCTCTGGCCATAGTCGCCAGTGCTGAATAGTCCAATCAAAGGCACCACATTTATGAAACGACTCGTGATGTTCGCCGCGGCATGCGCTATTGCCGCACCTGTTTACGCGCAGAATGTAGCAACGGTTAATGGCAAGGCCATTACACAACAACAGCTCGATCAGTTCGTCAGTCTGCTGGTCGGCCAGGGCGCACAAGACACCCCAGAACTTCGTGAGCAGGTCAAACAGGAAATGATCGGTCGTACTGTGGCCGTCCAGGCCGCCCAGAAGGCGGGCATCGACAAACAACCACAGGTGCAGCAAGAGATCGAACTGGCACGCCAAGGGATCCTGGTACGCGCGCTAATGGCGGATTACCTCGAAAAGAACCCCGTGTCCGACAAGGACGTAGAGAACGAATATAACGAGATCAAGAAAGCCCAGGCCGACCGCAAGGAATACAAACTGCGCCATATTCTCGTCAAAGACGAAAAGGCGGCTCAGGATCTAATCGCCGATATCAAGGGTAAAAAAATCACGTTTGAAGAAGCGGCATCCAAGCATTCCATCGATCCGGGCAGCGGCAAGAACGGCGGAGACCTCGGTTGGGGCCCCACCAGTAATTACGTTCCCGAGTTTGCCCAGGCCGCCGAGTCTCTGGGCAAGGGAAAAATGACCGACTCCCCAGTTCAGACGCAATTCGGCTGGCATATCATCCGCGTCGAGGACACACGTCCTATCCAGTTTCCGGAGCTGGCTCAGGTAAAACCGCAACTGGAAGAAATGCTTCGCCAGCAAAAACTGGCCGAGTATCAGCAAAAGCTGATGGAGTCGGCGCAAATCAAATAAGCGCCGCCCCGAAGTTGCACTAGACAAAGGGCCGCTTTGTGAAGCGGCCCTTTTTACACATCACCGGCTGACAAGCGCGACTCAGCCTTCATCCGAGCCCTCGAGCAGGGCCAGCAAGCCGGCCTCATCCAATATGGGCACACCCAGCTCTTGTGCCTTCGTGAGCTTGCTGCCCGCTTCTTCCCCCGCCACCACATAAGAAGTCTTGCGCGACACCGAACCGCTTACTTTGCCGCCCGCCGCCAGCACCCTACGCGTAGCGTCGTCGCGAGTGAGCGTAGGCAAGGTGCCCGTAAGAACCAAGGTTTTACCGACCAGCGCCCGACCTGTTGCTTGCTCTTCGTTCTGCTCTTGTACCCCTGCTTCTCGCAAGGCACGAATGACTTCCCGGTTGTGCGGTTCCGCGAAGAATTTGTGGATGGAGTCGGCCACAGCGGGCCCCACGTCCGGCACATTGAGAAGCTGCTCCTCCGATGCATCCATGACCTTGTCGATTCCACCAAAATGACGCGCAAGATCGCGCGCCGTGGTTTCGCCGACATGACGAATGCCCAGGGCATAGAGCAAGCGCTGAGTGCTCGGCCGCCGCGCCTTATCGATGGCGGCCAGCAAGTTTTGCGCGGATTTGCGTCCCATCCGCTCGTAAAGAAGGAGCTCCTCAAGTTTCAGGGTAAACAAATCCGCGAGCGAGCGGATGCGTCCACTGTCGACCAACTGTTCCACCAGCTTGTCACCCAGGCCTTCAATATCGAGTGCCTTCCGACTCACGGCGTGGATGAGGCTTTGCTTACGTTGCGCGGCGCAGAACAGTCCGCCCGTGCACCGGGAGACGGCCTCGCCCTCGAGTCGCTCTATGGCTGAACCGCACACTGGGCAATGCTGGGGCATGACGAACAACGTTGTCCCTTCGGGACGGAGGTCGAGCACCGGGCCCACGACCTCTGGAATGACGTCGCCCGCGCGCCGGACTATGACCGTATCGCCCACTCGGACGTCCTTGCGCCGGATCTCGTCTTCATTGTGCAAGGTGGCATTGGTGACTGTCACGCCCCCCACAAAGACCGGCTTCAAACGAGCCACGGGAGTAATCGCGCCGGTTCGCCCCACCTGGACTTCGATGTCGGTAAGCAGCGTCGTCTCTTCCTGTGCGGGAAACTTATGGGCGACGGCATAGCGCGGTGCACGGGCCACATACCCCAGAACTTCCTGGCGTTGGAGCGAATTGACCTTATAGACCACCCCATCGATATCGAAGGGTAAACGCGGTCGCTGATCGCCCGCCTGACGGTAAAACTCGAGAAGCTCTTGAGAGCCCTTCAAGATTCGGCGGTCGCGGTTTACTGGCAATCCTAACGCTTCAAACCAGTCGAGCGCTGCCGATTGAGTTTGGAATGGTGCGCCGGAAATTTCACCCCAGCCGTAGGCAAAAAAACGCAGGGGACGCCGCGCTGTTATCCGTGGATCCAACTGGCGCAAGCTGCCTGCGGCCGCATTACGGGGGTTTACGAATATTTTCTCGCCCCGGGCCCGCTGCGATTCGTTGAGTTTCTCGAAATCGTCACGGTGCATCAAGACTTCGCCACGGACTTCGAGCACGGAGGGGTAATCGCCGCGAAGACGCAATGGCACCGAGCGTAAAGTACGGATATTGCTGGTGATGTCTTCGCCCACCTGACCGTCGCCCCGTGTGGCGGCCAGCACCAGAGAGCCGTCCTCATATCGCAAGCTGACAGCCAGGCCGTCGAATTTATACTCGGCCATGTATTCGACAGCGCCGGTCTCATCCAGTAAGCCCGCTGTGCGCAAGGTGTCGCTGACTCGCTTGTCGAAGGCCACGATATCCTGCTCTTCAAACGCGTTGGCTAAAGACCGCATGGGCACTTGGTGGCGCACGCTGCCAAAGGCAGCCACGGGCGCGGCCCCTACGCGCTGGGTAGGTGAATCGGGCACGACGAGTTCGGGATGTTGCGCCTCGAGTTGGATCAACTCGGCCATGAGCCGGTCGTACTCCGCGTCGGATACAACGGGCTCGTCCAAAACGTAGTATCGGTAATTGTGGTGCGAGATCGTTTCCCGGAGCTTACGGAGCTGGTCTTCAACAGACTGTAAGGAACTGCGGCTTGAACTCACGAGAACAGCCTCTCGGTACGCTCCGTGCCCGCAGGAAAGCCGGCCTCTTCGAGGTTCTTGTACAGCTCTTGCAACTGGTCGTCGATGGCGTGATCGGCGCCCTCTTGAAGCGGCCTGCCCTGATCATCGACCAACACACCATTCAGACGCGCGGCCAGATCTCTTCCCACACTGGCCATGCGACTGAACGCCTGTTGATCCGGTTCGCTGCG